>NZ_VZQP01000031.1:0-100920 GCF_014397655.1 Paraburkholderia sp. UCT31 | reverse complement strand
GAGCTGCGGTGGGGGACAGCCAGGAACGATGCCTGGCGAAGCGGGGTGCAAAACCGCGCGGGCAAAAAAAAACCGGGGTCGATAAACCCCGGAGCAACAACGACAAGAGGAGAATGGTGACGTGATGGCTTCGCCAGCCACGTACCGTAAAGACAGACCGCGGATTTTCCGCAGAGTTCGAAATTTTTTTCGATCCGTCGACTAACCGGTCCGGCGGCTCGTCCCGGCCGCAAGCCGGGCGCGTGCGGCTGAAACGCCCGGCCGGCCCGGCGGTGCCTTCTCCTCGAGAGTTGCCCTTATTGGGTCGCGTGCTGGGCTGTGGCGCGCAGATAGATCTCGACGCGACGGTTGGCCGCACGGCCGGCTTCGGTGTTGTTGTCGGCGATCGGCTGGTTCGGGCCCATGCCGGTGGCCGACAGGCGTTGCGGCGCGATGCCGCGTTGCGCCAGATAGCCGGTCACGCTCTGCGCGCGATTGACCGACAGCGTCTCGTTGTATTGCAGCGAGCCGGTGCTGTCCGTATGGCCGACGACCGACGCGACGACTTCGGGATTCTGCTGCAGCGTCTGTGCGAGCTGGTCGAGCACCGGTGCGAACGACGGCTTGATCGCGTAGCTGCTGGTGTCGAACGTGACCGAACTCGGGATGTTCAGCTTGAGCGAGCCGTCAGGTTGCTCGGTGATCTGCGTGCCGGTGCCCTTGGTCGCGCCCGACATGCGGTTGCGGATGTTGTCCCAGTTGTAGCCGGTGATGCCGCCCACCGCGGCGCCGGTGGCTGCGCCGATCGCCGCGCCCTTGCCGCCGCCGAAGATCGCGCCGATCGCCGCGCCGGCACCAGCGCCCACGCCGGTGCCGACTGCTGTGTTAGTGCCCTGTTGAGTTGCGCAGCCTGCCACCAGCGAGCCGGCCACGGCGAATACGGCCACGCGAGTCATGATTCTTGCATTCATTTTGGTTTCCTTTCGAGTGCGAATGAGCTAGCGGGTAGCGGTCAGTCTATGCAGCGAACATTACGGCAATGCACTGACCACTCAGAAAGTTCGGGAACGATTCCTGCGCCTTGCTTCGCGCGGTCCTACAGCGAAGAAGGGTCTTCGGGCACCGTGTGCCGTCAGACACTACAATAGTGCCTGAAACACACAGCGATGCGACCCTACGGCGTCCCGCGTGCCCCGAAGGGTGCCCGGCACGTTCGATTTTCGCAATGCCGCATAACAATTTCTTGCAAATTCCGCCGCGTGGCCGATCGGTCCATCTCGCCGCGCCGCACCTCTTCCCCACGGAGTATCAATGAGTATCGATCGGGCTTTGGTCGACGCCGCCGTCGCGGCCGTCACTGACCCCAACACGGGCGCGCCGTACGCGGCCGCGAAGAGCATCCGCAACGTGGTTGTGGAGGGCGACGCGGTCAACCTTCAGGTGACGCTCGGCTACCCGGCGAAAAGCCAGTTCGACGCGATCCGCCAGCGGTTCGCCGACGCGTTGCGCGCGGTGCCCGGCGTCGCGAACGTGCGCGTCGAGGTTTCGCAACAGATTGCCGCACACACCGTACAGCGCGGCGTGAAACTGTTGCCCGGCGTGAAGAACATCGTCGCGGTTGCCTCGGGCAAGGGCGGCGTCGGCAAGAGCACGACCGCCGTGAATCTCGCGCTCGCGCTCGCGAGCGAGGGCGCGGCGGTCGGCATTCTCGACGCCGACATCTACGGCCCGTCGCTGCCCACCATGCTCGGCATCGAGGGCCGCCCCGAATCGCCCGACGACAAATCGATGAACCCGATGACCGGCCACGGCGTGCAGGCCAGCTCGATAGGTTTCCTGATCGAGGCGGACAACCCGATGGTGTGGCGCGGCCCGATGGCGACCTCGGCGCTCGAACAGCTGCTGCGCCAGACCAACTGGCACGAACTCGACTATCTGATCGTCGACATGCCGCCGGGCACCGGCGACATCCAGCTGACGCTCGCGCAGCGCGTGCCGGTTACGGGCGCCGTGATCGTCACGACGCCGCAGGACATCGCGCTGCTCGACGCGAAGAAGGGCCTCAAGATGTTCGAAAAGGTCGGCATCCCGATTCTCGGCATCGTCGAGAACATGGGCCTGCACATCTGTTCGAATTGCGGGCACGAGGAGCACATCTTCGGCGCCGGCGGCGGCGAGCGCATGGGCAAGGAGTATGGCGTCGACGTGCTCGGCAGCCTGCCGCTCGACATCACGATCCGCGAGCAGGCCGACTCGGGCCGTCCCACGGTCGTCGCGGACCCGAACGGGCGCATTGCGGAGCTCTATCGCTCGATCGCGCGCAAGGTCGCGGTGCATATCGCCGAACGCGCGCGCGACATGAGCTCGAAGTTTCCGAACATCGTCGTGCAGAACACCTGAGCGGCCGTTCGGGCGAGGGATTAGGGGTGATCTCGATCCCTATTTTCACGAACTCTCGCGGTATCATGTCGACTTCACGAGTTCGGCTCGGCGGCCGCAGGGGCAGCCGCCAGGCCGACAAGAGGATCGCATGGGAAAACGAATCGACGGGCACGCGGTACATGCGTTCATCGTCCTGACTGCCGGCTGTGTGCTGTTGAGCGGCTGTGGCGTATTCCTGAGACCACAGGAAAAGCGCGCCGACGCGCAACTGCTGCCCACCGTGGGCAATCAGGCGCACGGTCTCGTGACCTTTATCGAGCGCTCGGACGGCGTCCAGGTCACCTACAATCTCACGGGCTTGCCGCCCAATAGCGACCACGCGCTGCAGGTGCACGAGCGCGGCGACTGCAACGCCGCCGACGGCTCCAGCGCCGGTCCGGTGTTTTCGCCGGCGGCCGAACGGCTCAAGGCCGGCGCGCGCGTCGAGGGCGATCTCGGCAACATCCATGCGGACGCGAACGGCGTGGCCACCGGCTTCATCGTCGCGCCGGACGTGTCGCTCGACGGCATCCGCTCGGTGCTGCAGCGCGCGGTACTGCTCCACCGCGATGCGACCGATCCCTACGCTTACCCTCAGCATGGCGCGGGCGCGGCGATCGCCTGCGGCGTGATTCGCCAGCAGTGAAGCGCGAGCGCGCTTTCGCCGCGCCCGTCCCGCCACGGCGTCGTGCCAGTCGGCGGACCCCCTTCATCGGGCGCGCCTCGCGCCATCTGCGGCAGCGTCTCCGTGATCGCGTAAAATAAGCGGCCTTTGCCGGCTGGGCGCCGCCGCCGGCCGTTTTCATCTATCTTTCGTCACACCTGATATTCACGTCGAGCAGCTCTCACCTATGACCATCAAATCTGACAAGTGGATCCGGCGCATGGCCGAGTCGCACAAGATGATCGAGCCGTTTGCGCCCGATCAGGTTCGCGTCTCCGAAGACGGCCGGAAGATTGTCAGCTACGGCACCTCGAGCTACGGCTACGACATCCGCTGCGCCGACGAATTCAAGATCTTCACCAACATCAACTCGACGATCGTCGATCCGAAGAACTTCGACGAGAAGTCGTTTGTCGATTTCAAGGGCGACGTCTGCATCATCCCGCCGAACTCGTTCGCGCTCGCGCGCACGGTCGAGTATTTCCGTATTCCGCGCAGCGTGCTGACCGTGTGCCTCGGCAAATCGACCTACGCGCGCTGCGGGATCATCGTCAACGTGACGCCGTTCGAGCCGGAATGGGAAGGCCACGTCACGCTCGAATTCTCGAATACGACACCTTTGCCTGCGAAAATTTACGCGAACGAAGGCGTCGCCCAGGTGCTGTTTTTCGAAAGCGACGAGATTTGTGAAACGTCGTATGCGGATCGCGGCGGCAAGTATCAAGGTCAGCACGGCGTCACGTTGCCGAAAACGTGACGCCGGCAGCGTCTTGACCCACCAGTTATTCGGGTGACCGCTGCGCCTTTTACGTAACGCAGCGGTCGTTTTCTTTTTGGAGAATCGCCCATGAAGTTCCGTTTCCCCGTCGTCATCATCGACGAAGATTTCCGCTCCGAGAACATCTCGGGTTCCGGCATCCGGGCTTTGGCCGAAGCCATCGAGAAAGAAGGCGCGGAAGTGCTCGGGTTGACGAGCTACGGCGATCTGACCTCGTTCGCGCAGCAGTCGAGCCGTGCGTCGTGCTTCATCCTGTCGATCGACGACGACGAGCTGCTGCCGTACGTCGATAACGTGGTCGTCGAAGGCGAGACGCCCGAGCTTGCCGCCGCGATCGTCGCGCTGCGCGCGTTCGTGACCGAAGTGCGCCGCCGCAACGCCGATATTCCGATCTTCCTGTACGGCGAAACGCGCACCTCGCGCCATCTGCCGAACGACATCCTGCGCGAGCTGCACGGCTTCATCCATATGTTCGAGGACACGCCGGAGTTCGTCGCGCGCCATATCATCCGCGAGGCGAAGGTGTATCTCGACTCGCTGGCGCCGCCGTTCTTCAAGGAACTGGTGCAGTACGCGGAAGAAGGTTCGTACTCGTGGCACTGCCCGGGTCACTCGGGCGGCGTCGCGTTCCTGAAGAGCCCGCTCGGCCAGATGTTCCACCAGTTCTTCGGCGAGAACATGCTGCGCGCCGACGTCTGCAACGCGGTCGACGAACTGGGCCAGCTGCTCGACCATACCGGTCCGGTCGCGGCCTCGGAGCGCAACGCCGCGCGCATCTTCAGCGCCGACCACGTGTTCTTCGTGACCAACGGCACCTCCACCTCGAACAAGATCGTCTGGCACGGCACGGTGGCGCCGGGCGACATCGTGCTGGTCGACCGCAACTGCCACAAGTCGATCCTGCACGCGATCACGATGACCGGCGCGATCCCGGTGTTCCTGACGCCGACCCGCAACAACTTCGGCATCATCGGCCCGATTCCGCGCAGCGAGTTCGAACCGGAGAACATCCGCAAGAAGATCGAGGCGAACCCGTTCGCGCGCGAAGCGCTCGCGAAGAACCCGAACCTGAAGCCGCGCATTCTGACGATCACGCAAAGCACCTACGACGGCGTGATCTACAACGTCGAGATGATCAAGGAGATGTTGGGCGAATGGCTCGACACGCTGCACTTCGACGAAGCGTGGCTGCCGCACGCCGAATTCCACGAGTTCTATCAGGACATGCACGCCATCGGCGCGGGCCGTCCGCGCATCGGCGCGATGGTGTACGCAACGCACTCCACGCACAAGCTGCTCGCCGGCATCTCGCAGGCGTCGCAGATCGTCGTGCAGGATTCGAAGAACAGCCGCTTCGACAAGCATCGCTTCAACGAGGCGTATCTGATGCATACGTCGACGAGCCCGCAGTACGCGATCATCGCGTCGTGCGACGTGGCCGCGGCGATGATGGAAGCGCCGGGCGGCACCGCGCTCGTCGAGGAGTCGATCGCTGAAGCGCTCGACTTCCGCCGCGCGATGACCAAGGTCGACACCGAATACGGCGACGACTGGTTCTTCAAGGTGTGGGGCCCGGACCAGTTCGCCGAGGAAGGCATCGGCTCGCGCGACGACTGGATGCTGCGTCCCAACGACGCATGGCACGGCTTTGGCCCGCTCGCCGAAGGCTTCAACATGCTCGACCCGATCAAGGCGACGATCGTCACGCCGGGTCTCGACATGGACGGCGGCTTCGGCGAAACCGGCATTCCGGCCGCGATCGTCACGAAGTACCTGGCCGAGCACGGCATCATCGTCGAGAAGACGGGCCTGTACTCGTTCTTCATCATGTTTACGATCGGCATCACGAAGGGCCGCTGGAACTCGATGGTGACCGAGCTGCAGCAGTTCAAGGACGACTACGACAACAACCAGCCGCTGTGGCGTGTGCTGCCCGAGTTCGTGCAGCATCATCCGATGTACGAGCGTGTCGGCCTGCGCGACCTGTGCCAGCAGATCCACAGCGTGTATCGCGCGAACGACATCGCGCGTCTGACGACCGAGATGTACCTGTCGAGCATGGAGCCGGCGATGAAGCCCTCCGACGCGTTCGCGAAGCTCGCGCACCGCGAGATCGATCGGGTACCGATCGACGAGCTCGAAGGCCGTGTCACGTCGATCCTGTTGACGCCGTATCCGCCGGGCATTCCGCTGCTGATTCCGGGCGAGCGTTTCAACAGGACCATCGTCAACTATCTGCGTTTCGCGCGCGAGTTCAACGAGCGCTTCCCGGGCTTCCATACGGATATCCACGGGCTCGTCGGCGAAATGGTCAACGGGCGCATCGAATACTTCGTCGATTGCGTGCGCATCTGACGATGGGGTGGGTGATGTTTCTGCCGGGCCTGGCAGCGATCGGCCGCTGGCGGCGCGGGGCCGGCGTGCTGGCCTTCGCGCTGGCGGCCGGCACGGTGGTGTTCGGCGGCATCGCGAGTCCGGCGGCGCATGCCGAGGTGGCCGCCGCCGATCCGATCGACGCGTCGATGCGCGCGTGTCTCGCGCGCGCCGACATGTCGACGACGATGGGGCAGGTGCAGTGCATGGACGCTGCGCGCATCGGCTGGAAGGTCGCGGTCGACAACGCGTACCAGCAGTTGCTCGCGAAGCTGCCGCCCGCGCGGCGCAGGCTGTGGGAAAGGAGCCAGTCGAGCTGGCTCGCGTCGCGCGATGCCGAGAAGCAGTTGCTCGCCGCGGTCTTCGCCACGACCCAGGGTTCGATGTACGTGCTTTCCGAAGCCGACATGCAGCTGCAGCCGGTGCGCGACCGCGCGCTCGCGCTGCGCAGCGCGCTCGCCGATGCGAACGGTCCGGCGCCGCGCCGGCCGCGCGCCTGCAACGCCGACGCGCGTTGCGAACACGCGATGTTCGATCTGAACCGCTACTATCGTGTGCTCGAATCGAAGATGCCGGCGCAATCGCGGCCGACGCTCGTGCACGCGCAACGCGCGTGGAGCGCGTATCTGACGGCGTCGACCCGGCTCGTCGACGAGCACGGGCGTATCGACATCATCGGCGCGCGCGTCGCGACGATCAAACGGCTCTCCGAAACGGCCGGCAACCACTGACGGTCGCCGACGGGCGCGGCCCACCGCGCATTCAATCCCATTGATAGCGGTCTTCGCGCGGCTGCGGCGGCGCGAGCGCCGGCTCGCCGAGCAGATCGCGCATCGCATCCTCGATCATCGCGGACATCGTGTTGAGCGCGAGGTCATTGTCGTCGGTGCCGAACGGTTCTTCGAGCTGCGACGCGATCGCTTCGTGCGCCATGAACGTGTACGCGACGAACACCGCGAACACCGGCGTGAAAATGCCGATGCTATTGACGAGTCCGAATGGCAGCGACGCGCAGAAGAAGTACACGGTGCGGTGGATCATCACCGAATACGCGAACGGCAGTGGCGTCGACGCGATGCGCTCGCACCCGCCGATCACATCCGACAGCCCGCTCAGATTGCGGTCGAACGCGAGCACCGCCATCGGATCGAGCGCCCCCGCGCGTGCCGCGCGCTGCACCCATTCGCCGAGGCACAGCAACAGCGCGGCTGGCTTGTAGCGCGATCCAATCACACGTTCAAACAGTGCGCGGGGCAGCCGCGCGGCAAGGTCGTCGCGCGGTTCGGTCTTGCGCAACTGATGACGCAGCGCATGCGGGAGCGCGCTCAGCATCGCCAGGAACGCGGCGGCTTCTTCTTTGGGCAACTCGCGCGACGGCAGTGTCAGCGCCTGGCGCGTCAGCGAGCGCGACTCATTGAGCAACTGCCCCCACAGCTTGCGCGCCTCCCACCAGCGGTCGTAGCTCGCGTTGTTGCGAAAGCCGAGAAACACCGCGAGCGCAATGCCGACCAGCGAGAACGGCGCGATCGAGTTCAGGTTCAGGCTGACGGGCAGCAGATGATCGTGTGCGGCGAGCGCAATGATCGAGATGAAGAAGATCAGCAGGAGCCGCGGCAGCAACTGCGGCAGCACCGAGCCGCGCCACGCGAGCAGCATGTGAAACCAGTGGAGATGCGGGCGGATGATCATGGCAAAGCGGTTCGGCCAGGAGATAGAGCGCCTATTATCGGTCGCTTTTCGCGTCCCCAAACAGGAAAACCCGCGGCGGGCGCATCGAAGACGATGCACACGCCGCGGATTCGTTCACCGCGAGCGGATCGGGACAGCCGTTAACGGAGGCTCAGTCGCGCGGCGACGAAGCAACGCCGTGACTGAGCCAGTCGAGCACGGCCGTCGCGTCGTCGTCGGCGCCTTCGCGCGCTTTTTCGACCGTCTCGGCGACGTCGTCGCTCGGCACCGCGCGCCGAATCGCCACACCGACCGCGAGAATGTCGATCATCACGAGGTGCAGGATGCGCGAGATCATCGACAGTTGCGACTCGCGAATCTCGATGTGATCGGTTTCCAGCGCGACCGTCGCACGCTTCGCGAGCGGGGTGTTGCTCGACGTGATCGCGATCACCTGCGCGCCGGCCTGCATCGCGACGTCGAGCACGCGCAGCAGCTCGGGCGCGCGCCCCGACTTCGACACCGCGACGATCACGTCGCCCTTGCCGAGCAGCGCGGCCGAGGCCGCCTGCATGTACAGGTCACCGTACGCGATCGTCGGAATGCCGAAGCGGAAGAACTTGTAGTGCGCGTCCTGCGCGACGATGTTCGAATTGCCGAGTCCGTAGAACTCGATGCGCCGCGCGCCGTTCAGCAGGTCGATGGCGCGTTCCACGTGCTCGAAGTTCAGATGCTCGCGCAATTGCAGAATCGCGGACACGGTGTTGTCGAGCACCTTCGCGCCGAAGTCGGTCGCGGTGTCGCCGAGATGCACCTGGCTGTGGCTGACCGGAATCGTGCCGGTCAAACCGGTCGCGAGCTTGAGCTTGAAGTCCGACAGCCCCTGGCAGCCGAGCGAGCGGCAGAAGCGGATCACGGTCGGCTGACTGACGTCGGCCTTGCGCGCGATGTCGACGATCGGATCGTTGATGATCGAACGCGGGTGGTTCAGCGCGAGTTCGGCGACGCGGCGCTCGGCCGGCGTCAGCGCTTCGCGCATCTGGCGAATCCGCTCGAACACCGCCGACGAGCTGCCGCCCGCGCGGTTCGACAGCTGCTCCGCCAGAATCGCCGATACGCCGAGGAACGCCGGGTATTCGGCGGTAATCACATAGGTCGGCACGTTCTGCAGATACGCCTCGAAGCGGCCCTTCGCCTCGAAGCGCTGGCGAAACGACGAACGCGCGAAGAACTCGCCGAGGCGTGGCACGACCCCGCCGCCGATATAGATGCCGCCGAGCGCGCCGAGCGTCACCGCGATATTGCCGGCGAAGGTGCCGAGAATGCCGCAGAACACGTCGACCGATTCGGCCGCGAGCGGCTCGCCTTCGAGCGCGCGCTTGACCACATCGGCGGTATTGACGCTGGCCGGCACGCGCTTCTTGTCGCGGCCCGCGAGCGCGCGATAGATCACCTCGATGCCGGGCCCCGCGGCCACGCGTTCGAACGACACGTGTGACCACTTCTTGCGCGCGTACTGCAGCACGATATCTTCACGCTCGTCGGCGGGCGCGAAGGTGGCGTGACCGCCTTCGCTGCCGAGCGCGATCCAGCGGTCGTCGGCGGGAATCAGGCCCGACACGCCCATGCCGGTGCCGGGGCCGAGCAGGCCGATCACGCTGTTCGGCCGGCGCTGGCCACCGCCCACCTGCACGCGCTGAGCATCGGTGAGGCCGGGCAGCGCCATCGCGAGCGCGGTGAAGTCGTTGACGACGAGCAGCGTGTCGAAGCCGAGCGCGCGGCGCGTCGCTTCGATCGAAAAGGTCCAGTCGTGATTGGTCATGCTGACCTGGTCGCCGTCGACCGGGTTCGCAATCGCGATCGCCGCGTGATTGACGCGGCCGATCTTCGTGTCCTTCAGATACTTCTTGATGACGTCGGCGACACTCGGGTAGTCGGTGCAAGGATAGATCTGCACCGAGCCGATTTCGCCGGGGCCCGTCTCGAGCGCGAAACGCGCATTGGTACCGCCGATGTCGGCCAGGAGCCTCGGTCCATCGGCGTGCTGGACCGCGCCCGGCACAGCTTTAGTTTGCACACCAGTAGACATCGAGTCTCACTCCCTTGTCGTTTGCCAGCTGCGAGATGGCATTTTTTTGTAGCGCGGCGGACGCGGCGTTGAGCACGTCCATCTTGCGCGGCCCTGCGATCAGCAGAAACAGATGCTTCACGTCCTTCAGCGCGGACAGCGACCAGCTCACGCGCGCGTGCGGCGCCGCGCCCGGATGCACGGCGACGAAACGCTCGGTCGTGTTGATCGCGTGATCCCATTCGGGCGCATCGGCGAAGATCGACGCGGTGTGGCCGTCTTCGCCCATGCCCAGCACCGCGACGTCGGGCGCCGTGGCAAAGCGCGCGTCCGCGTTCAGCGCGGCGACGTGCGAATGCAGATCCTGGGTGGTGTCGACGAGCGGCCAGAAGGTCGCGTGTTGCGCCGCGTTCTGCAGCAACGTGGCGCGCGCGAGCTGCGCGTTGCTCGCGCTATCGGTCTCCGGCACCCAGCGGTCGTCGACCAGCGTGATCGCGATGCGGGGCCAGTCGAACGTCTGCGTCGACAACGTTTGCAGGAACGGACGCGGGCTGCTGCCGCCGGACACCGCCAGCATGGCCGGGCGCGCGAGCGGGGTTGACGTGCCGGTGCCGGCCGCCTGTGCGGCAAGCGACGCATGTAACGCGTCGCCCACCGCTTTCGCCAGCGCGTCGGATTGGGCGCGCTGGTCGTCGAAAGCGTGAAGCTCGATCACTTCTCCTCCGTGCTGCTTTCTTGTTAGGTCTGCGGAATCAGCCTGACTGCTCTCGCACGATGCCTGCAAGGCGGATGGCCTGCAAACGCATGACGCGATACCGGCGCGACTCCGTTCAGTTCGTCGGTGGTGTTGCCGGCGCCGCGCGCCGAGGTGTTCATCGCGCGCGGCGCCGTCCATCAATTCATCAAACTCAATTCTCTTCCTCGAGCCAGCAGGTGCCGTGCTGGGCGAGCATCGCGCTCGCCGCGGCCGGTCCCCACGTGCCCGCCGCGTACGGCTTGGGCGGCTTGGTCGAGGCCTTCCATTCGTTCAGGATGGGTTCGACCCAGCGCCATGCGGCTTCCTGTTCGTCGCGCCGCACGAACAGCGCGAGGCGCCCGTTGATCACGTCGAGCAGCAGCCGCTGATAGGCCTCCATCTGGCCTTCGCGGAAGAACCGGTCGAACGCGAGATCGAGGTATACGCTCGCGAGGTTCATACCCTCGCCGGGCTGCTTCGCGAGACAGTACAGACGAATCGTTTCGTTCGGCTGCAGACGGATCACGAGGCGGTTCGCGCCCGCGCGCAGCGCCGACGCGCCAAGCGCCGAATGCGGCACCGCACGGAAATTCACGACGATCTCGGCGACGCGATCGGCGAGCCGCTTGCCCGTGCGCAGGAAAAACGGCACGCCGGCCCAGCGCCAGTTCTCGATCTCGACCTTCAGCGCGACGAAGGTCTCGGTCGAGCTATCGGGCTTCACGCCGTGCTCGGTCGCGTAGGCCGGGACCGTGTTGCCACGGATCACGCCCGAATGATACTGGCCGCGCACCGCGACCTTGCCGATTTCCTGCGGCTTGACCGGTTTGAGCGCGCGCAGCACGCGCAGCTTTTCGTCGCGCACCGAGTCGGAATCCATCGAGTGGGGCGGCTCCATCGCGACGATCGACAGCAACTGCAACAGGTGGTTCTGCACCATGTCGCGCAGCGCGCCGGTATTGTCGTAGAAATCGCCGCGCGCTTCGACGCCGAGTTCCTCGGCGATCGTGATCTGGATGCTTTCGACCCACTCGCGGCGCCACAGCGGCTCGAACAGCGCATTGCCGAAGCGCAGCGCGAGCAGGTTCTGCACCGGCTCCTTGCCGAGGTAATGGTCGATCCGGTAGATCTGTTCTTCCGCGAAGATTTCGCCGACCGCATCATTAATTGCGTTCGACGACTTCAGGTCGTAGCCGAGCGGCTTCTCGAGCACGATGCGCGCGTTGTGGTTCAGGCCCACCGCGGCGAGCGCATGGCAGATCGGCACGAACAGCGACGGACCCGTCGCCAGATAGAACACGCGGATGCCGGGCATCTCCTGGATCGCGTCGCGCAGTTGCTCGAAGTCATCCGGATTGCCGAGATCGATCTTCACGAACTCGATGCGCGCGAGGAAGCTCGTCCACGCGGCTTCGTCGAGGCCGTTCTTCGACACATGCGGCTTGACGTGCCCGTCGACCCACTGCAGATACTCGCCGCGATCCTCGACGTGCCGCGCGAGCGCGACGATCTTGCCGCTGTCGGCGAGCATGCCGCCCGCGCGGTGCGCCTCGAACAGCGCGGGCAGGATCTTGCGCATCGACAGATCGCCGGTTCCGCCGAAGAGAACGAAGGTGAAGCTTGAGTCGGTATGCATGAGTCTCCGTCGATGTCCTGAAGGGCCGCCGCGCTGATCGGACACTGCACGCGCAGCGCCCCGGAAGAGCGACCGTAGTCCGATAAAATATTTTTTGACACTGAATTGTAGTTTAACTACAATCCAAATCAAGAGGTAGCGTTAATTCGATGAAAAAAGCGTGCGCTGTACTGACGGAATGCACGCTTTTTGCGAATCGGCGGGCGTCCCCGGCACGCTAACGGACAATGGGACAACGCCTTCCGGTACGCGCCAGCAGGGTGCCGGCGGACCTTACGGAAAGCCGGGGAGTCGACGGGCTTGCGGGTCGTTGCCCGCAGCCGACGTCAGGCTGGCGTCGAGTTGGCGTATGAGGTACCTCGAGTCTGCAGCGCGATGCGGGCAGGCAAAAATCAAAAGAGGAGACAGTCAGTTGCACCCCGAACCACTCACCTCTTGAGCGTCCAGCGGCCGGACATCGGTCCGCCGGCACATGCCCTCGCGCATGCGCCCGACCGTGCTCGATCGCCAGTGTTTTGCCTGTTTGAACCAACCACAGCACCCTGGCGACATCAGGGGCCATTCGTTTTTTTGTTCAGGTGTCTGGAGGAGATAAGCAATGAAATTTCGCGCGATCATGGGCGCTCTGTGCGCTGCGGGTCTGATGTGTGGCGTGTCGGCCGTGCAGGCCGCCGAGTCGATCGAAGTGCTGCACTGGTGGACTTCGGGCGGCGAATCCAAGGCCGTCGGCGTCCTCAAGGACGACATGACGAAGCAGGGCTACACGTGGAAGGACTTCGCGGTCGCGGGCGGCGCTGGCGCGGCTGCCATGACGGCACTGAAGACGCAGGTGATCTCGGGCAACGCACCGAGCGCCGCGCAGATCAAGGGTCCGCTGATCCAGGAGTGGGCTTCGCAGGGCGTGCTGGTGCCAATCGACTCGGTCGCGGGCGACTGGAAGAAGAACCTGCCGCCGGAAATCGACAAGATCATTCGCGCGGACGGCCACTACGTCGCCGCTCCCTTCTCGGTGCACCGCGTGAACTGGCTGTACATCAACAAGGCAGCGCTGGACAAGGCCGGCGGCAAGGTGCCGACCACGTGGCCTGAGTTCTTCGCGGTGGCCGACAAGATGAAGGCCGCGGGCATTCAGCCGATCGCAATGGGCGGCCAGCCGTGGCAAGACCTGACGCTGTGGGAAGACGTCGTGCTGTCGGAAGGCGCGGACTTCTACAAGAAGGCGCTCGTCGACCTCGACGAGAAGACGCTGACCTCGGAAAAGATGGTTCAGGTGTTCGACACGGTCCGCAAGATCCAGGGCTACTTCGACGCGGGCCGTACGGGCCGTGACTGGAACCTCGCCACGGCCATGGTCATCAACGGCAAGGCCGGCATGCAGTTCATGGGCGACTGGGCGAAGGGTGAGTTCACCAACGCTGGCAAGAAGTCGGGCACGGACTACATCTGCGCGGTGGTGCCGAACACCGACAAGGCTTATACGTTCAACGTCGACTCGTTCGTGTTCTTCCAGCAGAAGGGCCAGAAGGCCGCGACGCCGGGCCAGCTCGCGCTCGCGAAGACGATCATGTCGCCGGCGTTCCAGGAGCAGTTCAGCCTGTACAAGGGCTCGATCCCGGTGCGTCTCGGCGTGCCGATGGACAAGTTCGACGACTGCGCGAAGAAGTCGTACGCGGATGAGCAGATTGCGATCAAGGCCGGCGGTTATGTGCCGTCGCTCGCTCACGGCATGGCTCAGCCGGATGCCGCGGCAGGCGCGATCTCCGACGTCGTAACGAAGTTCATGAACTCGCAGGAAGATTCGAAGACCGCGGTTCAGGCTCTCGCGAAGGCAGCGAAGACCAAGTAAGCGTAAGTACGAAGTGTTGCGCCCGGCGGCTTGCATCCGAAGCACCGGGCGCGCCCTTCGGGCCGTGTCGAGTCGGACCTCGAGCTGCTTTCGTTCGCAGCGCAGTCCGGCGCCACCCGGCTCACCCTGGTTTCATGGAGTCACACCCAGACTGTCGCGGTCCCGCGCCATGCGTGCACGGGCAGCCCGACGGTACAGTTTCAGCAGGAGTCGAGTAGTGACTGCTTCCATCAGCGGGAACGGGAAAACGGCCACCGTCACCCGCCGCACGTCGCCCATGGCGGCCCTTGCCGATCGCTATATTCCGAAGCTGGTGCTCGCACCCAGCGTCGTGATCAGCCTGATCTTCGTGTATGGCTTTATCGCAATCACCGGCTATCTGTCGCTGTCTACTTCGCGGCTGATGCCTCGTTGGGAGTTCGCGGGTCTCGACCGCTATCGCGAACTGTTCCAGAACGACGTGTTCTGGACTTCGGCCGCGAACCTCGGCTGGTTCGGCATTCCGTTCATCGGTATCTGCATCGGTCTGGGTCTGTTGCTCGCGATCCTGCTCGATCAGCAGATCCGCAACGAAGGCGCGCTGCGCGCCGTGTTCCTGTATCCGATGGCGCTGTCGTTCATCGTGACCGGCACCGCGTGGCAATGGATTCTGACGCCGAGCATCGGCATCGAGAAGGTGTTTCACGACTGGGGCTGGACGAGCTTCTCGTTCAACTGGCTCGGCGACCCGGACAGGGCGATCTTCTGTATCGTGATCGCGGCGGTCTGGCAGTCCACCGGCTTCGTGATGGCGCTGTTCCTCGCCGGCTTGCGCGGCGTCGACAGCGAGATCTTCAAGGCCGCGCAGATGGACGGCGCGAACCTGCCGACCATCTACCGCAAGATTGTGATACCGAGCATGCGGCCGGTGTTCTTCTCCGTGCTGCTGATCCTTTGTCACATCACCATCAAGACGTTCGACCTGGTCGTCGCGCTGACCGCCGGCGGTCCGGGCACGTCGACGTCGCTGCCGGCCATTTTCATGTACACGTTTTCGTTCAACCGTGGGCAGCTCGGCGTCGGCGCGGCATCGTCGATCATGATGCTCGCTACCGTAGTGGCCGTGCTCGTGCCGCTGATGTATCTGGAATCGAGGAGCACCCGCAATGCAGCCTAAGATGACGATTAGCCGTGCCGTCATTTACGCGGCCCTGGTTCTGTTCGCGCTGTACTTCCTGTTCCCGCTGTACGTGATGCTGTCGACGTCGTTCAAGGACATCGACCAGCTGCGCACCGGCAACCTGCTGACGCCGCCGACGAGCTGGAGCTTCGCGCCGTGGCTCAAGGCGTGGAGCGGCGCGTGTACGGGGGTTCGTTGCGACGGCATGCAGCCGTTCTTCATGAACTCGGTGCGCATGGTGATTCCGGCCGTGCTGATCTCGTCGATCATCGGCGCGTTCAACGGCTACGTGCTCACGCACTGGCGGTTCCGCGGCGCCGATCCGATCTTCACGATGCTGCTGGTCGGCTGCTTCATTCCGTTCCAGGCGATCCTGCTGCCGATGGCGCGCCTCGAAGGCATCCTCGGGCTGGCGAACACGGTGAGCGGCCTCGTGCTCGTGCACGTGATCTACGGTATCGCGTTCACGACGATGTTCTTCCGCAACTTCTACGTGAGCGTGCCGGCTGAACTCGTGAAGGCCGCGCGAATCGACGGTGCGGGTTTCTTCACGATCTTCACGAAGATCCTGCTGCCGGTGTCGCTGCCGATCTTCATGGTGTGCCTGATCTGGCAATTCACGCAGATCTGGAACGACTTCCTGTTCGGTATCGTGTTCTCCGGCGTCGATTCGATGCCGATCACCGTGGCGCTGAACAACCTCGTCAACACCTCGACCGGCGTGAAGGAATACAACGTGGACATGGCCGGCGCGATCATCGCGGCGCTGCCCACGCTGCTCGTCTATATCATCGCCGGACGTTACTTCGTGCGCGGCCTGACCGCGGGCGCGGTGAAGGGCTAAATCACCCTGGAGCGACGGCGTTTCACCGAACGCGTGCCGTCGTCGCCTGACAAGACGTTTTCAAGCAGTACCAGAGACTAGAGGATTCACAGCATGGCAAGCCTTTCCATCCGTGACGTGTACAAGACCTACCCGAACGGGGTGCCGGTTCTGAAGGGTGTCAACATCGACATCGAAGACGGCCAGTTCCTGATTCTGGTCGGCGGCTCAGGCTGCGGTAAGTCGACGCTGCTCAACATGATTGCCGGTCTCGAAACCGTGACCAAGGGCGAGATCCAGATCGACGGCAAGACGGTCAACAACCTGTCGCCGAAAGATCGCGACATCGCGATGGTGTTCCAGTCGTACGCGCTCTATCCGTCGATGACGGTGCGCGACAACATCTCGTTCGGCCTGAACATCCGCAAGGTGCCGAAGCAGCAGCAGACGCAGATTGTCGAGCGTGTGTCGAACACGCTGCAGATCAAGCATCTGCTCGATCGCAAGCCGGGTCAGCTGTCGGGCGGCCAGCGTCAGCGCGTCGCGATGGGCCGCGCGCTCGCGCGCGATCCGGTGATGTTCCTGTTCGACGAGCCGCTGTCGAACCTCGACGCGAAGCTGCGCATCGAGATGCGCT
This sequence comes from Paraburkholderia sp. UCT31, assembly GCF_014397655.1. Classification (NCBI taxonomy): domain Bacteria; kingdom Pseudomonadati; phylum Pseudomonadota; class Betaproteobacteria; order Burkholderiales; family Burkholderiaceae; genus Paraburkholderia; species Paraburkholderia sp. UCT31. Next base: position 84,132 of record NZ_VZQP01000031.1, on the reverse strand, counting down.
CGGAAATCAAGCTGCTGCATCAACGCCTCGGCACGACGATCGTCTACGTGACGCACGACCAGATCGAAGCGATGACGCTCGGCGACCGCATCGCGGTGATGAAGGACGGCATCGTTCAGCAGTTCGGCGCGCCGCAGGAAATCTACGACTCGCCGTCGAACCTGTTCGTCGCGGGCTTCATCGGCGCACCGCCGATGAACTTCATCGAAGGCAAGCTGGTCGAGCAGGGCTCGGGCGTCGGCATCGAAGTCGATACGGGCGTCGCGCGCAAGGTGCTGGTGCTGCCGTTCGATTCGGCGAAGGTGCGCTCGCACGTCGGCAACAACGTGATTCTCGGCCTGCGTCCGGAACGCATCACCGATGCGCGCGGCGCGCACGGCGACGACTCGAAGCTGCAGCCGGTCGAAGTGAAGGTCGACGTGATCGAGCCGACCGGTCCGGACACGCTGGTGTTCGCGCAGATCAACGGCAAGCGCGTGGTGAGCCGCGTGCACCCGGCGTCGAACCCGCAACCGGAGAACAATGCGACGCTGCTGTTCGATACGTCGAAGGCGGTGTTGTTCGATCCGGCGAATGAAGAGCGGATTGCGTAAGTCGTCGCCTAAGCGCTGAATCCGTCGCTACAGAAAAGCCCCATGCGTTGAATTGCGCATGGGGCTTCTGTTCTTTTGCAGCCGTTACGCCGCCTCGGGCAAACGCAAGTCCGGATTGTTGCGCGCGAGCTCGCTGACCCAGTCGATAAACGCGCGCAGCCGCGAACTCAGATTGCGGCGATGCGCATACAGAATCGACAGCGGTGTACCGGGGCTCGTGTAGTTGCCGAGAATCTCCGTGAGCGCGCCTTGCTCGATCAGCTCGGCGACCATGAAGCGCGACGGCTGGATGATGCCGTGGCCCAACACAGCCGCCGTGATGTACACCGAGCCGTCGTTGACGGCGAGCGTGCTATCCATCGCGACGCGCTCGATTTCGCCGTCAACTTCGTATTCGAACGGGAAGGTCCTGCCGCTGCGCGCTGACACGTAGTTGACCGCGCGATGCTCGCCGAGCTCCGCCAGTGTGGTCGGCGTGCCGAACTTCCGCAGATACGCGGGCGATGCGCACGTGACGATGCGCGCAAGCCCGATGCGCTTCGCAACGAGGCTCGATTCTTCGGGCGTGCCCATGCGGATGACGCAATCGACGGCGTCCTGGATCAGATCGATGTTGCGGTCCGCGAGACCGAGGCGCACGTCGATCGCGGGGTATTGGGCGTAGAAGTCGTCGAGCGCGGGCAGCAGCAGCGAGCGCGCGAGCGTGCCGGAGGTGTCGACGCGGATCGTCCCGGCCGGATTCTCGCGCTTGCTCGACAGCGACGACTCGGCATCGGCGACGTCGGCGAGAATGCGCACGCAGCGCTCGTAGAACGATGCGCCGTCTTCGGTCACGCTGACCTGGCGCGTCGAGCGGTTCAGGAGCCGCACGCCGACGTGTTCCTCGAGCGCCTGGATCGTGCGGCTGACCTTCGCGCGCGGCAGATCGAGCGATTCCGAAACCTTGGTGAAGCTGTTCGCTTCGACCACGCGCGTGAAGATCTCCATCGCTTCGAAACGGTCCATGGTGTGCCTTGTGGGTGGTGAGCCAGAAGAAGGGCGGGACAGGTTTGCGACACGACAGGAAGTCTACAGCCAGCAAAACGGGTTGTCTGCCGCGCCTCGTTCGCGCGCAACCGCCACCGCCGCTCGTGGCTCAATCCCGCTCCGGCGCGCCCAGCGGAAATAGCGGCCGGTAGGGCCGCGCCTCGTCGACCGCGCGTGCGAACGAGGGCCGCGCGAGCAGCCGCTGCCGGTACGCGCGCACGTGCGCGAACGCGGGGTCGATCGGGTGCGTCCAGTCGGCGTAGAACAGGAACGGGGCGGCGCCGCAGTCGGCGAGGCTGAAGCTGTCGCCGGCGGCCCATTCGCGCTCGGCCATGTGACGGTCGAGCCATGCGTACGAAGTGTCGAGCAGCGCGCGCGCATCGGCGACGCCACGCCGGTCGCGCTCGGCTTCGGGACGCAGGCTATCGAACACGACTTTTTGCTGTGGAGTCGAAATGTAGTTGTCGAAGAAGCGGTCCATCGTGCGCACCTCGAGCGCGGCGCGCGGATCGGCGGGCAACAGCGTCACAGGCCCCGGATAATGCAGGCCCAGATATTCGATGATGATGCTCGCCTCGACCACCGTGCGCCCGCCGTCGACGAGCACCGGGAAGCGCCTGATCGGCCACAGCGCGGCCAATTCGGCCATGACCTTCGGGTCGTCATGCGCGAGCACGCGCATCTCGAACGGCGTACCGTTTTCGTACAGCGCGGTGAGGGCCTTCTGGCAGTAGGACGAGAACGGATGGGCATAAAGCAGCAGGGGCATCGCGATCACCTTTGACGGTTGCACAGCACGAGTACGCGGTGACGACGAGAGCCACCGCGCGACGGCCAGGCTGGCCGTTTACCCCACGACGAACGACGGCCGAAAAAATCGACCTCAGACCTTCGCGCTCGCCCCATGCGGCGGCAACGACCCCGGCTGCAACAGCACGACCACCGCACCGGCGCCGCCGTCATGCGGGCGCGCCTGACAGAACGCGATCACTTCGGATTTCTGCACGAGCCAGGCGCGCACCTTGCCCTTCAGCACCGGCTCCTTGCCGATCGACCCCAGGCCCTTGCCGTGAATCACGCGCAGGCAGCGCAGGCCGCGTTTGGCCGATTCGCGAATGAATTCCGCGAGCGCCTCGCGTGCCTCTTCGCGCCGCATGCCGTGCAGGTCGATCTGCGCCTGCACGATCCAGTCGCCGCGCCGCAGCTTGCGCACTACGTCGCGGCTCAAGCCGGGGCGGCAATACGACAGTGTTTCGTCGGTTTCGAGCAGCACTTCGGGGTCGAATTCGTCGGAGATCGCTTCGTGCAGCACCGCCTCCTCGTCGAGCAGCGTCTGCACCGGCAGCGGCGGCGGGGGATTGCGCGTGAGCGTCGCGCGCGGCGGAATCGCGAGCGGCGCGACTTCGCCGATCTCGCGGCGGAACAGATCGGCGTCGGCGGCCGCTTCGCGCTGCGCCGCTCGCGTCGCCGCCTGTTCGCGCTCGCGCCGCTCGGCTTCGCCCTTCAACGCTTCACGCAACGCACCGAGTCCGGCGAGCCCCGATGCGCGATCGAGCTTCGGGGCGACGGCGGGCGCAGCCGTTGCGGGCGCGGGACGCGTGGCCGCTTGCGGGCGTTTCGGTTCGTTCGGATGGGGCTGATTCTTCGGCATGTCGGCAATACAGGCGGAAAGGTCGGTCGGTGGTGCTGCCAACGCGCTCGACGCACATTGACAAAGCGGCAAAAACGACAAAGGCCGCCGGCATTTCAGCCGCGGCCTTCGTGAGCCAATGACAGCAGCGCTGCGCCACCGTCATTTTACTGTCGCGCCCGTTTGTCGGGACTTCGTCTCGCCATAAGGTAGCGCGCTGCGGATCAGCGGTCCGCTTCCGCGCTCATCGCGTGCTCGCCGGCCATCTCGTTGATGGTCTCGAGATAGCGCTGCGCGTCGAGCGCGGCCATACAGCCGGTGCCCGCGCTGGTGATCGCCTGGCGATAGATGTGGTCCTGCACGTCGCCCGCGGCGAACACGCCCGGCACGCTGGTCGCGGTCGCGAAACCGTTCAGGCCGCCCTTCGTGATGATGTAGCCGTTCTTCATCTCGAGCTGGCCTTCGAAGATGTCCGTGTTCGGCTTGTGGCCGATCGCGACGAACAGGCCCTGCAGCGCGATGTCAGTGGTCTCGCCACTCTGCGTGTGCTTGATGCGCAGGCCGGTCACGCCGGAGTTGTCGCCGGTTACTTCTTCGAGCACATGGTTCCACTTGATCTCGACGACGCCTTCCTTCTCCTTCGCGAGCAGACGGTCGATCAGGATCGGCTCGGCGCGGAACTTGTCGCGGCGATGGATCACGGTCACCTTCTTCGCGATGCCGGCGAGGTACAGCGCCTCTTCGACGGCCGTATTGCCGCCGCCGATCACGGCGACGTGCTGCTGCTTGTAGAAGAAGCCGTCGCAGGTCGCGCAGGCCGACACGCCCTTGCCCATGAACGCCTCTTCCGACGGCAGGCCGAGATACTGCGCCGATGCACCCGTCGAGATGATCAGCGAATCGCACGTGTATTCGCCCGAATCGCCGATCAGGCGAATCGGCCTCTCATCGAGCTTCGCCGTGTGGATGTGGTCGAAGATGATCTCGGTATTGAAGCGCTCGGCGTGCTCGAGGAAGCGCGCCATCAGTTCCGGGCCTTGCACGCCGTTGGCGTCGGCGGGCCAGTTTTCGACGTCGGTCGTGGTCATCAGCTGGCCGCCTTGCGCGATGCCGGTGACGAGCACCGGCGCGAGGTTGGCGCGCGCCGCGTAAACCGCCGCCGTGTAGCCGGCGGGACCGGAACCGAGAATCAGAACCTTGGCGTGTTTCGTTGCAGTTGCGGGCATGATCGAATCCTTGTACGGCGCGCGGCTCGCCGCTGCGTAGCCGTGCGTTTTTGAGCTGAAACTGTAGATGGGTATCAGTCGGGCATTATAAAGGGCGGGGCGTGCCGCTGCGCCATCAAGCTTTCTGATCGCCGCGATAGCGTGGCGGCGTGGGCGCTCGGGGCGAGCCCGCGGCGCGATACGGCGAATTCAGCGCGCCTCGCGCATGCGTCTGTGGTCTGTGGTCAAACAGCCAGGTTACCGTCATTTACAGCCTCGCGCGGGACACAGCGTTTACAATAGCCCGGATCGAAGTTTCCGGTAGCCGGGATCGGGCCCGAAGCCGTGCGCGGCGAGGCTCGGGCCGCGTTCCCGGCGGCAGTTTCAGCCTGAACCGGCTACCCCAGGCAACAGGATCAATGGCAAAAGCTCCCTATACCGCGAGCGCGCAGGCATTGCCGCACCGCATGTCGCGCCTCTTCACCGAAATCCGCTGGATTCTGCAGGTGGCCCTCGGCGTGTTCCTGCTGATGTCGCTCGTCAGCTACAGCAGGCACGACCCGAGCTGGACCCATGCCGCGCAGGTCGACCATATCTCGAACTGGGCGGGCCGCGTCGGCGCGTGGACTTCCGACATCCTGCTGCTGCTGTTCGGCCTGTCCGCCTACTGGTGGATCGTGCTGCTCGGCCGCCACATCTCCGCGAACTACAAGCGCATCACCCGCAACGAAGAGCCGCAGGACGACGACGCGCCGCGCGGCGTCAGCTGGCTCGCGGACGCGTTCGCGTTCATGCTCGTGCTGCTGTCGTGCAACGGCCTCGAGGCGCTGCGCATGTGGTCGCTGAAGGTGCAGTTGCCGCGCGCGCCTGGCGGCGTGATCGGCGAGGCTGTCGCGCGCGGCATCTCGCATGCGCTCGGCTTCACCGGTGGCACGCTCGCGCTGCTGCTCGGTCTCGGGATCGGGCTGTCGCTGTACTTCCGTTTTTCGTGGCTGTCGGTCGCGGAGAAGGTCGGCGAATCGATCATTTCCGCGGTGACGTTCGCGAAGCTGCGCCGCGAGGCCGGGCTCGATCGCAAGCTCGGCGAAGCGGCCGCCGTGAAGCGCGAAGGCAAGGTCGAGAAGGGCCGCGTGCGCATCGAGGAGCACGAGCCCGTAGTGATCGTGCCGCCGCTCGCCACGCCGGCGAAGTCGGAGCGTGTCGAGAAGGAACGCCAGGTGCCGCTCTTTACCGATCTGCCCGGCGACTCCACGCTGCCGCCCATCGCGCTGCTCGACCCCGCGCCAGCCGCGCAGGAAACCATTTCCGCGGACACGCTCGAATTCACGTCGCGCCTGATCGAGAAGAAGCTGAAGGACTTCGGTGTCGACGTGAGCGTGGTCGCCGCGTATCCGGGGCCCGTCGTCACGCGCTATGAAATCGAGCCGGCCACGGGCGTGAAGGGCAGTCAGATCGTTAATCTCGCGAAGGATCTCGCGCGCTCGCTGTCCCTCGTGTCGATTCGCGTCGTCGAAACGATTCCGGGCAAGAACTACATGGCGTTGGAGCTGCCGAACCAGCGCCGTCAGACCGTGAGCCTGTCCGAAATTCTCGGCTCGGCCGTGTATGCGGATGCCGCGTCGCCGCTCACAATGGGTCTCGGCAAGGACATCGGCGGCAAGCCCGTGTGCGCGGATCTCGCGAAGATGCCGCATTTGCTCGTCGCCGGCACGACTGGTTCGGGCAAGTCCGTGGGTATCAACGCGATGATCCTGTCGCTGCTGTACAAGGCGAGCGCCGAGCAGGTGCGCATGATCCTGATCGATCCGAAGATGCTCGAAATGAGCGTCTACGAAGGCATTCCGCACCTGCTGTGTCCGGTCGTCACCGACATGCGCCAGGCGGGCCACGCGCTGAACTGGGCGGTCGCCGAAATGGAGCGCCGCTACAAGCTGATGAGCAAGGTCGGCGTGCGTAACCTCGCCGGCTACAACAACAAGATCGACGAAGCGGCCAAGCGCGAAGAGAAGCTGCCGAATCCGTTCAGCCTGACGCCGGACGATCCGGAACCGCTGACGCGTTTGCCGAACATCGTGATCGTCATCGACGAACTGGCCGACCTGATGATGGTCGTCGGCAAGAAGGTCGAAGAGCTGATCGCGCGGATCGCGCAGAAGGCGCGCGCGGCCGGCATCCATCTGATTCTCGCTACGCAGCGTCCGTCGGTCGACGTGATCACCGGCCTGATCAAGGCCAACGTGCCGACCCGTATGGCGTTCCAGGTGTCGTCGAAGATCGACTCGCGCACGATTCTCGACCAGCAGGGCGCCGAGTCGCTGCTCGGCATGGGCGACATGCTCTATCTGCCGCCAGGCAGCGGTTTGCCGGTGCGCGTGCACGGCGCGTTCGTGTCGGATGATGAAGTGCATCGCGTCGTCGACAAGCTCAAGGAGCAGGGCGAGCCGAACTATATCGAGGGCATTCTCGAAGGCGGCGTGAGCGGCGAGGGCGACGAAGGCTCGGCGGGAACCGCGTCCACCGAAGGCGAGTCGGACCCGTTATACGATCAGGCGGTCGACGTCGTGCTGAAGAATCGCCGCGCGTCGATTTCACTCGTGCAGCGGCATCTGCGCATCGGCTACAACCGGGCGGCGCGTCTACTCGAACAGATGGAGAATTCGGGCGTGGTGTCGGCGATGTCGTCGAACGGCAATCGCGAGATCCTGGCGCCGGCGCGCGAGGCGGAATAGCCGTAACGAGCCATGGCGGCCATCGCGAGCGACGCCGCGTGCACCGTCGGGTGCGCCATTGCGGCTCGACGCCGGGCCAGTCACTGTGTGTTCAGCGAGTGCATCGAGCCGGCGCAGCCCATCACCGAATTCATTCAAGGGAGAAAAACCTATGCAAGCAATCGCGCAGCAGGATGCCCGACAGCGTCGAGCGGGCCGCCTCGGCGAGCGCGTGTCCCGCGGCATGCGCAAGATCTCGCGCGCCGTGGGCAGTGTCGCGATCGGTGCGTCGCTGTTCGTCGCCTCGCACGCGTTCGCGAGCGGCACCGAGCAACTGAAGGCATTCATCGCGCAGGTCCGTTCGGCGCGCGGCACCTTCGTGCAGCAGGAAGTGCGCGCGCCGAGCAAGGCGCAGGGCGCGAGCGGCGCGCTGTCCACCGCGAACCCGGCCAAGCCGACCACGTCGAGCGGCACGTTCATGTTCGCGCGGCCCGGCAAGTTCATCTGGCAATACGAGAAGCCCTACTCGCAATTGCTGCAGGCGGACGGCGACAAGTTCTACGTCTACGACAAGGATCTGAACCAGGTGACGGTGCGCCCGCTCGGCAACGCGCTCGGCGCAAGCCCGGCGGCGATCCTGTTCGGCAGCAACGATCTGGACAAGAACTTCTCGCTGCGCGACGCGGGCGTGAAGGCCGGCATCGACTGGCTCGAACTGACGCCGAAGGCGAAGGACACGCAGTTCGAGCGCGTCGGCATCGGTTTCAAGGACGGCAATCTCGAAGCGATGGAATTGCACGACGTGTTCGGTAACGTGACGCTGCTCACGTTCTCGAACATCCAGAAAAATCCGCAACTGCCGCCCGATGCATTCAAGTTCACGGTGCCGAAGGGCGCGGATGTGATCAACGGATAAACCGCGCGGTAGGCGCCGACACTGGCGCCTTTGCAAACGCCCGCGAAGCCGCGCTTGTCGAGCGCGGCTTTTTATTTCGCGCGGCGCGTGGATTGCTTAGGGATGCGCGCCCGGCGCCGCGACGAACATTAAATCGTCGTACCGGCAGACGTAATGATTTAGTGCGAGACTGGAAAGAGCGGCATTGCTCATGGGCTGGAGTTGGCGCGTCCGATCATTTTCCGGGATTGGGTACGCAATCTCTAACAATTTTTTGCTGCAACGCAACAAAATAACGCCTAAACTGATCGAATCTGGGTTGTCGCTTCAGATGTCTGGAAAGGTGAGGCATGTCATGAGATTGTCTTCTTCACACGATTCACGCTTGTCCCCATCCCTCCATGTGTTCCAGCAGGAGGGCGGGTGGCATTGGGGAATAACGGTTCCGCGCGCGGCCGGAAGTGGTTTCAAGGTCGTTGCATATAGTGAAAAAACCTTTATCGATGAGGCCGAAGCCCATCGGGAAGGCAATCGCGCGCTTGAGCGTTTCGCCGATACGCCGGCGGTTCCGCTTGAGCGGCAGTAAGGCAGTCAGGTTATCTAACGTATCCGGCAGCCCGTTATTTGGGTTTTCGGACGGGAAACGCAAGAATTACCGCCGGTGATAATTTAATATGCAACCAATTGCATATTTTTTTGACTTCCGAAAAATCGTAGCGATAATGTCTCGTTTCGAGATATCGCATTTATTTTGACTTTCGCGGAATATGAAACCACCCACGCGCTAAGCGTGGAACTGGACGGCGTAAACTACGCCGGAACTTATCGCGTCATGACGGGCACCGTCGTCGTCCATTTCGCGAACGAGAGCAAATTCGCCTCGTACGCGCCGAATCGGCCGGAGACCGTCGCCCGTTGGCTGCTCACGGATCTGTGTCGCAAGGCCGAATCGCGTCGGCGCAAAGCGGCGAAAAAATAGCCCGCGGCGCGCCCTGTGATTGGCCGTTCGACGGTCACAAAAAAAGACCTGCATTTGGATTGCAGGTCTTTTTTATTTTGTGACAGCTGCGTCTAATACAACGCGCTGAGGGTGACGCGCTCACGCATACGCGGTCTTGCGCGCCGATACGAACGCGTAATAGCACACCGCGCCGATCGCAAGCGACGGCAGCGTCGCGCCGACATTCGGTAGCCATTGATTGATCACCTGGTACGAGGCGATGCCGATCGCCCAAGCGACGAACGCGCTCAGGTGCCAGCCGCCCGAGAAGCCGTAGCGGCCGCGCACATCGGCGAGCACCGCGGCGTCGACGCGACGCTTGCGCACGATGAAGTGATCCATCAGCACGACGCCGAACAGCGGCGCGAATACCGAGCCGATCAGCAGCAGGAAGTTCTGGTACTTCGCCATCGGCACGAGCAGCGCGATCAGCGTGCACAGCGCACCGAACGCGGCCGACAGCAACGGCACGCTCGCGCGTGTCCAGAACGTGCCGGTCGATACCGCGGCCGAGTGGATGTCGGCGAACGCATTGTCGATTTCGTCGATCAGAATCAGCAGCAGCGCAAACCCGCCGCCCGCTTGCGCGAGCGCGCCGGTCAGCAATGCATCGCCGCCGCCGGCCGCGAGCCCGTAGACCGCGCCGAGCGCATAGAACCAGATGTTCGCGATGCCATAGCCGTATAGCGTGCCGCGGAACGTCTCGCCGGCGCGGCGGCTGAAGCGCGTGTAGTCGGCGATCAGCGGCAGCCATGACAGCGGCATCGCGACCACGAGGTCGACCGCGCCGCCGAACGACATCTCGCCGGTGCCGGGACGACGCATCAGGTCCGCGAGATTGTGGCGCGCGAGCAGGTTCCACGTGAGCCACGCGGCGCCCGCGAGCAGCAGCCAGATCCCCCACTTGCGCAGAAAGCGCCGCACGAACGACAGCGGGCCGCTGATCGCGAGCAGCGTCGCGAGCACGCCGAAGATCACGGTCCACACGAGCGGCATCGACAGGCCGAACGCCTGTTTCGCGAGCGCATCGGCAGAATCGCGCATCACGATCACCTCGAACGAGCCCCAGCCGACCAGTTGCACCATGTTCAGCACGGCCGGCACCGACGCGCCGCGCACGCCGAGCGTCGGACGCAGCGACGACATCGCCGCGAGCCCGGTGTCGGTGCCGATCACGCCCACGAGCGCGAGCAGCACGACGCCGATCACGCTGCCGAGCACGATCGCGACGAGCGCATGCGGCAGCGACAGCCCCGGCACCAGCAGCGCGCCCGCCTGGGCGACGAGCAGGCCGATGCCGAGCGAGAACCACAGCGCGAACGCGTCGCCGGTGCGAAACGCGCGGCGCGCGTCGGGCACCGCCGTGAGCGGCGCGTAGGTGGAGCCGGCGTCGCCGGCGACGGAATCTTGAGCCATCTGATGTTCGTTCCTGTTGGTGGTGCTGTGATTCTTTGCGTTGCCGGCGCCCCGGGTCGGCCATCGCTTGGCCGCCGTCACTGTCATAATGCAGGACGTTGCCCGCGTTCGTGCCTGTGTTTCCGGCCGGACGCGGGCTTTGCGCTTGTCCCGCGAGGCGCTGCTCCGAAGCGGTGCGTGCCCCGGAAAGCCGAGATTATCCCCAAAACGTCATGTTTGAAGAAACCCGTGCCAATGTTCCGCTCGCCGAACGCCTGCGGCCACGCAATATCGACGAAGTGATCGGCCAGTCGCATCTGCTCGGTCCGAACAAGCCGCTCAGGGTCGCGTTCGAATCGGGCGAGGCCCATTCGATGATCCTGTGGGGCCCGCCGGGCGTCGGCAAGACCACGCTCGCGCGGCTGATGGCCGATGCGTTTCACGCGCAGTTCATCGCGTTGTCGGCGGTGCTGTCGGGCGTGAAGGATATCCGCGAGGCGGTCGAAACCGCGCAGATCCATCGCGCGAACGGCCATCAGACGCTGGTGTTCGTCGACGAAGTGCATCGCTTCAACAAGAGCCAGCAAGACGCGTTCTTGCCGCACGTCGAGTCGGGCCTGTTCGTGTTCGTCGGCGCGACGACCGAGAATCCGTCGTTCGAGGTCAATAGCGCGTTGCTGTCGCGCGCCGCCGTCTACGTGCTGAAGAGCCTGACCGACGACGAACAGGGCGAGTTGCTCGAGCGCGCGCGGAAGGAACTCGGCGGCCTCACGTTCACCGACGAAGCGCGCGCCGCGCTGATCGGATCCGCCGACGGCGACGGCCGCAAGCTGCTGAACAACCTCGAGATCGTCGCGCGCGCGGCCGCCCGGCAGAAGACCACCGAAATCGACGGCGCGTTATTGGGCAGCGCGCTCGCGGAGAATCTGCGCCGCTTCGACAAGGGCGGCGACGCCTTCTACGACCAGATCAGCGCGCTGCATAAATCCGTGCGCGGCAGCAACCCGGACGGCGCGCTGTACTGGTTCTGCCGCATGCTCGACGGCGGCGCGGACCCGCGCTATCTCGCGCGTCGCATCGTGCGCATGGCGTGGGAAGACATCGGCCTCGCGGACCCGCGCGCTGCGCGCATCACGCTCGACGCCGCCGAAACCTACGAGCGTCTCGGTTCGCCCGAAGGTGAGCTCGCGCTTGCGCAGGCGATCATCTATCTGGCGGTCGCGCCGAAATCGAATGCCGGGTACAACGCGTACAACGAGGCGCGGCGCTTCGTCGGCAAGGACCAGTCGCGCGCGGTGCCGGTGCATCTGCGCAACGCGCCGACGAAGCTGATGAAGGAACTCGGCTACGGCCACGACTATCGCTACGCGCACGACGAACCCGATGCGTACGCGGCCGGCGAAACCTATCTGCCCGACGGCATGCGCGAACCGCATTGGTACGAGCCGACACCGCGTGGTCTCGAAGGCAAGATCGGCGAGAAGCTCGCGCGCCTTGGCGAGCTCGATGCGCGGTGGCGCGCCGAGAACAAGCCGAAGAAGGCTTGAGGCGTTTCACCTTTGCCGGTGCGTTAAAATCGCGTTTTCATACAACGAACATCCGTCCCATCCCATGCTCGACATCCAGTTGCTGCGCAAAGACCTCGACGGCGTCGCAAAGCGCCTCGCCGACCGCGGCTATACCCTCGACGTCGCGGCCTTCACCGCGCTCGAAGCGGAACGCCGCGATACCCAGACCCGTACCGAAGAACTGCAGGCGCGCCGCAACAGCCTGTCGAAGCAGATCGGCGCGATGAAAGGACGCGGCGAAGACACGTCGGCGGTGATGGCCGAAGTCGGCGGCATCGGCGACGAGATGAAGGCGTCGGCGGTCAAGCTCGAAGACATCCAGAAGCGTCTGTCCGATCTGCTGCTCGACGTGCCGAATCTTGCGCACGAAAGCGTGCCGGTCGGCAACGACGAAGCCGGCAACGTCGAAGTGCGCCGCTGGGGCACGCCGCGCCAGTTCGACTTCGAGGTCAAGGATCACGTTGACGTCGGCACGCCGCTCGGCCTCGACTTCGAGACCGGCGCGAAGCTGTCGGGCGCGCGCTTCACGATGCTGCGCGGCCAGATTGCGCGGCTGCATCGCGCGCTCGCGCAGTTCATGATCGACACGCACACGCAGCAGCACGGCTATACCGAGATCTACACGCCGTACATCGTCAATCCCGACATCCTGTACGGCACGGGCCAGCTGCCGAAGTTCGCGGACGATATGTTCCGCGTCGAAAAGGGCGGCGGTGAACACACGGTCACGCAGTACCTGATCTCGACCTCGGAAATTTCGCTGACGAACACGGTGCGTGAGAGCATCGTCGAAGCGGACGCGCTGCCGATCAGGCTGACCGCGCACTCGCCGTGCTTCCGCTCGGAAGCCGGCTCGTATGGCCGCGACACGCGCGGCATGATCCGCCAGCATCAGTTCGACAAGGTCGAGATGGTGCAGGTCGTAGCGCCAGGCGCATCGTACGACGCGCTCGAGCAGATGGTCGGCCATGCGGAGGCGATTCTGCAAAAGCTCGAACTGCCGTATCGCGTGATCACGCTGTGCACCGGCGACATGGGCTTTTCCGCAGCGAAGACCTACGACCTGGAAGTGTGGCTGCCCGCGCAGAACACCTATCGTGAGATTTCGAGTTGCTCGAATACCGAGTCGTTCCAGGCGCGACGCATGCAGGCACGCTTCCGCAACGCGCAGGGCAAGCCGGAGCTCGTGCATACGCTCAACGGCTCGGGTCTCGCGGTGGGCCGCACGCTCGTCGCGGTGCTCGAGAACTTCCAGAACGCCGATGGCTCGGTGACGGTGCCCACGGCACTGCGGCCTTACCTCGGCGGCGTCGAGCGGCTGCAAGTGCCGGCGGCCTGAGCGTCGCCGATGCGCGCGCAGGCGCGGTGTCGTCGCGTGTCTGACGATGGATGCCGCGAACGGCATCGAGGGTCCCGCGAAAATTTTTTAGAAATTTTCTGGACGAGGGGGCTTGGAAAACTGATTCGAGCTGTTCTATAATCTTTTTCTCCCAAGCAACGGCCCGCTTGGATCCGACGATGCAGTAGCGAGTTGGAATACCCGGAAAGGTGGCAGAGTGGTCGAATGTACCTGACTCGAAATCAGGCGTACGGTTTCCCCGTACCGTGGGTTCGAATCCCACCCTTTCCGCCAAATTCTGAAACCCCTTGATTTCACCGAGATCAAGGGGTTTTTGCTTTGAGTTCTCGAATGGCTTTGCCAAGGCAATTCGAAATTATTCAAGCATCATTTCTATTTTGGCGAAATCCTTTGTTTCAATTTTTTACATAAGCTATTCGTTGCTCGTGGTCTTTTTCATCTCATTTCCATACAAATATCTTAAGTCATCTGTGCTGCACTGTCCCCTAATTCATATACGGGACATATTCGGGGCGTGGCTGTTGCACGCTATAAGGGGTCGAAGTGAGAAAATTTGCGGGCGACCCGCCCCCCGATCGACTTCTGAAAGTGCGAATCTTCGCCGACCCCACAGATCTCCGCAAGATCTGCCCTTTTTTACAAATAAATACGATTTTTGGTTGGGCTCGGTCATTCGTTCAGGGTACGATTTACGCCGTCAGAAGCTTTTACAGGAAGAATTTTCCTGAAAGTGAAAGCTTCGGCAATTGATCAGTAAAACGTTTGCACCGCAAACGTTTGCGAACCAACGCGCACCCAGCCCTGTCAATCTGAACCACCGCGAGGAGCACCTTCGCGCGCCTCGGTTCAATCGGACAACACAGACGTGCGTTCAAAGCACTTCGGGACAATAGTCTTTAAGGCCTGCAAATTCATTTGCATCGAATCCTTATTCATTGTCCGTCGAATCACAGCGAATCCACCTTTTGGTCTTTTTATCGGGAATTTTCCCGACATTTGGAATTACTCCGCGATGATAAAACGACGTCAATTCATTGGGGGCCTGACGGCCCTGAGCGCAAGTTATCTTTTGACCGCGTGTGGTGGGGGCAGTGGGTCATCGAACGCGACTGGCAAGGCAGCCGCCGCGACCGGTGCTTCCGGTGCCGCGGCAGCTTCGGGTGCGTCCGCTACCTCCAGCACCGCGGACAATACGTCGCCGGTCGCGAAGGCGAGTGTCCCGAACATGTCGCCCGATGGCACCTCACTGCCTTCCGCGCCGTACATCATCGACCAGTTCGGCGCGACGTGGACGCTCTCCAACGGCGTCATTTATCGCAACGGCGCGACGTTCGGCATCACGTACAACGTGTCGCTCGTGTTGTTCTACGGCGGCAAGATCTGGCATTGCGGCACGGGGGGCGAGTTCTACGTCACTGCGGACGTCCCCAACCTATGGCTGCATTGCAACGATCCGCGCATCGCGATCACACCGCAGGCCGGCATGTTCTATGGCATGAACGGCCACTTCGACTACACGTACACGCCCCAGCAGATCGTCTCGATCCTGAAGGCCATGGGCTGCACGAGCTATCGCGTCGGCGTCACCAACAGTTCGAACCAGCTGAACGCGGCGATCGGGCTCGCACAGGCTTTCCAGGCGGCGGGCATGACGTTGGTCGCGCTGATCGACCAGGGCGTCTACGACTCCAACGGCAACCTGCTGGCTGGCGAGAATGCCGCTTACAGCCAGGGTTACGCGGTTGCGCAGTCGGTCGCGAACGCACTGAAACCGTATGGCGTGACCATTTACGAATGCGGCAACGAGTTGACGCGCACGAACGCCACCGTGCTCGACTTCAACGCTGCGGGCACGAAGGCAGCGGACTTCAACAACGCGAACTGGCCGGTGATGCGCGGCGTGATGCGCGGGATGATCGACGGCGTGAAAGCGGTTCAGTCGAACGCGAAGTGCGGCATCAATTTCTGCGTGAACGATGTCGGCGCGGCGGACGCGCTGTGGGACGGTAATCAGCCGGATGGCAGCGGCGGTCACCCGACCGTGCGCTGGGACATCACCACGTGGCACAACTACGAGGTGTATGGCGATGTGTTCTCCCTCGGTGCGGACGGCGCCCAACCTGGCTTCGATCTGCCGATCTATTGCAAGGCCCGGTATGGCGTGCCGTTCATCATCACCGAGTGGAACACCGGACCGGAGCAAAACGAGACCTATCGTGGGAACTACATCACGACGAAGCTCGGCGAGTTCTATCAGAACCGCAAGACGCACAATATCCAGGCCGTCATGTATTACGTGCTCGACAGCGGCGACCAGACCTTCGGCATCATGATGAACGGCTCGCCGTTGAATCCGTCGTACAGTGCGTTCCAAAGCTTCACGGCGGCCCATCCGGACAACTAAGCCGCGGATATTGACGTAAGCAGGCCCGCACGTCTGTGGTCGATGCTGCCCGGTGTCAAGGGCAGCACGTCGCCGGGCCTGACAGCGGCGCCCAACCGTTGCCTTCAGCGTATCGAGGCCAGGGGACGGGCGTCTCATCCCACCCGAAACCCTTCCGTCACCTCCCTCAACGCCCGCGCCTGTTCCGCGAGCGACGCGGCGGCCGCCGCGCTTTCCTCGACGAGCGCCGCATTCTGCTGCGTGACCTCGTCCATCTGCGTGATCGCGATGCCCACCTGCTGAATCCCATCGCTCTGCTCACGCGACGCCTGCGCAATGTCACCGACGATGCTGGTCACGCGCGCGATCGCGGCCGCGCACCTCGCCGGCGACGACCGCGAAGCCGCGACCCTCGTCGCCGGCATGCGCGGCTTCGACCGCTGCGTTGAGCGCGAGGATGTTGGTTTGAAATGCGATGCTCTCGATCGTGCTGATGATGCCCGTCATCTGCGCCGAGCCCGTGTGGATCGCGCACATCGTTTCGATCTTGCTGCCGACAGCGTCGCGGCCATGCGCGGCGAGGCTCGACGCGCCGCGCGCGAGTTCGCTCGCCTGTTCGACATTGCTCGCATTGATCTGCACGGTCGCGCTCAGCTGCTCCATCGCGGATGGCCGTCTCGCCGAGCGCGACGACCGACGCATAGTGCACCGCTGCGTCGGAGAAGGCATTCATTCGCGCGTTCCGGCGCTGGCCGGGAATGGCGCCGAAGCAGTACGCCCGCAATCAGCGTGATCCGTACGATATGGCGAAGGGCGGAACGCAGCGGGCGGCATGACGGGACGCCCGAATTTTAGTTCGGGAAACTGAACGATCACGATGTCCGGCTCGATGATCGTTCGAGTCCCTTTGCCGCCAGTCCATCTGAACGAGCAGGCCCGCAAGCTGGCCGAGCAAAAGCCCGTCATTATGATTCGGGCGCGCGCCACGGCATAGCTCCGCTAGCGCCACTGCCTCCTGCCGCGCACCGCTTCAGCCGATTTGCGCGGGGTCCATCCGCGATCCTCTGTACAATTGCCCGAAATCGCCCAATCGAGCGGCGGTTGCGGGCCGCCGGGCTTTCGGGCGCGGCGGGTCGTCTCGCGCTTGACCCGCGACTCACATCGACTGAATTCATGGCCATTACCTACAAGACTCCCGACGATATCGCGAAGCTGCGCATTGCGGGCCGCCTCGCGGCCGATGTGCTGGCAATGATCGGCGAGCACGTCAAGGCAGGCGTCTCCACCGAGGACCTCGACGCGCTGTGCAACGACTACATCGTCCACACGCAGAAAGCGATTCCGGCCAATGTCGGCTATCTGGGCTTTCCGAAGACCGTCTGCACGTCGGTCAATCATGTCGTGTGTCACGGCATCCCGAATCGCAACGAGATCCTGAAGGACGGCGACATCATCAACATCGACGTCGCGATCATCAAGGACGGCTATTTCGGCGACACGAGCCGCATGTACTGCGTCGGCCAGTCGAGCACGGTCGCGCGTGCGCTGATCGACACGACCTACGAGGCGATGGTGGCCGGCATCCGCGAGGTGAAGCCGGGCGCGACGCTCGGCGACGTCGGCCACGCGATCCAGAAGGTCGCGCAGCGCGAGGGCTTCTCGATCGTGCGCGACTACTGCGGGCACGGCATCGGCAAGGTCTATCACGAGGACCCGCAGGTGCTGCACTATGGGCAGCCGGGGCAGGGGGTGCGCCTGAAGCCGGGCATGGTCTTCACGATCGAGCCGATGATCAACGCGGGCCGCGCCGGCACGTCGGTACAGCGCGACGGCTGGACCGTGATCACGAAGGACCGCTCGCTGTCGGCGCAATGGGAGCACATGGTCGCCGTGACCGACGACGGCTATGAACTGCTGACGCCGTGGCCGGACGGCACGGGCGACTACGACGCGCCGTGAGCGGGACCGCATATTCTGGTCAATAATAAATTTGACTCGCCGGCCGGTTCGGTTAAAGCTACGCGTTAGGGTTTCCAGGGGTTTCGTCTGCATGAGTCCGTCATTGACCGTTCGCCGCATCACTGCTGATCAGGGCGCCGTTTTTCGCGAACTCCGCACTGCCTCGCTGCGGGAGGCGCCGTACGCCTTCGGCGCGACGCTCGAGGACGCGTTGTCGGCCGATGCCGCCAGTTTCGACGCGACCGCGGCGAATCACGCGGTTTCGCAGTCCGTCGGTGCATTCCTGCTCTATACCGAGGGTCATCCGGCCGGGCTGATCGAGGCGCATTTCGACGACACCGCGGCGCGCCGCGCGTTCGTCTGCGAGTTGTGGGTGGCGCCGGCCGTGCGCCATCTGCGCGGCGGCGAGCTGCTCGTCGATACCGCGAGCAGCTGGCTCGCGAATGCGGGCGCCACGGAAATCTACGCGTGGGTGGCCGACGCGAACCGCAACGCGATGCGCTTTTACGAAGCGCTGGGCTTTGGCCCGACCGGCGAGCACCGGCGCGTCGAGCGCGCACCCGAGCAGGTCGAAAGTCTGCTGGTGCGGCACGTGCCGACTACTTCGCAGGTGTTACAGCAGTGATCGCCCAAGCGGCGCGTCGCGCGCGCCGCTCGTCTTCGCCGTCCCTTCATCACGGTCTTTTTCCCGCCAGCGTTTCTTTCGCACCGTCGCGCGTCGATCGCATCGACGACATGCGTTGCGCTCGCGCGCGCGAGCACCGATTCTCCCGGGAAAAATAGTGGCCGCGCGCTTGTACGCCTGTAAAATACGCAAAATTTTTCGCCGAACGCTATGTCGCCCAAGAAATCGCCCTTTTTCGAACTGCGCAGCGGCTCTGTCGACACGCTGATGTTCGTGGTCAAAACGACCGACCTCGATGCGATGCGTGCCGAGCTGACGCGACGCTTCGAGGCGACCCCCGAATTCTTCGCTAACGACGTCGTCGCGATCGACGTGCGGCGTCTCGCCGGCAACGAACGCGTGCCGCTCGCCGACATCGCGCAACTGCTCGACAGCGTGCGCATGCGTCCGGTCGGCGTGGTCGCGAATGCGGAGCAACAGTGGGCGACGGAGTCGGGATTGCCGTTGCTCGAAGCGCGCGATCGCCGCGGCGCGCCGGCGAAGCAGGCCGATGAGGTCAGCACGGCGAGCGCGGCAAACGCGACAGCAGGCACCGAGGCAAGCGCGGGCACGAGCGCGTCCGCCAGCTCTGCATCCGCAACCGCCAGCGCGGCCACGGGCACGGCCGCTGCCGCCGCCGTCGAACCCACGCCCGCCGCCGAGCCGGTGCGTCTTGCCACGTCGCCGCAAACGATGGTGGTCGACAAGCCGTTGCGCTCGGGTCAGCGTATTTACGCAAAAGGCGATCTGGTCGTGCTCGGTCTGGTCAGCTATGGCGCCGAGGTGATCGCGGAAGGCAACATCCACATTTACGCGCCGCTGCGCGGCCGGGCGTTGGCCGGCGTGCAGGGCAATCACGACGCGCGCATCTTCTGCACGTGTCTCGAACCGGAACTGATCTCGATCGCGGGCATCTATCGAACGACCGAGAACCCGCTGCCGGCCGACGTGCTCGGCAAGCCGGTGCAGATCTGGCTCGAAGAAGAAAAACTGATGATCGAACCGCTGCGGCTAACGTAAAGCGCCGCGAAACGCGCGCTGCCCCGAGCGATTGCGGCACGCGGCGTTTCACGGCGAGGCGGGCCGCGCACCAATTGACGCATTTGACGAACACAAGGTAAGGGTAATGGCAAAAATCATTGTGGTGACTTCGGGCAAGGGTGGCGTGGGCAAGACGACCACGAGCGCGAGCTTTGCGTCGGCCCTCGCGTTGCGCGGCAGCAAGACCGCCGTGATCGACTTCGACGTCGGCCTGCGCAACCTCGACCTCATCATGGGCTGCGAGCGCCGCGTCGTGTACGACCTGATCAACGTGATCCAGGGCGAAGCGAATCTGAACCAGGCGCTGATCAAAGACAAGAAATGCGAGAACCTGTTCATCCTCCCGGCCTCGCAAACGCGCGATAAAGACGCGCTGACGATGGAAGGTGTCGAGAAGGTCATCAACGATCTGATCGCGATGGACTTCGAATACATCGTCTGCGATTCGCCGGCCGGTATCGAGTCGGGCGCGCTGCTTGCGATGCACTTCGCCGACGAAGCGCTGATCGTGACGAACCCGGAAGTGTCGTCGGTGCGCGACTCCGATCGCATTCTCGGCATCCTGTCGTCGAAGACCAAGCGCGCGATCGAAAGCAAGGAACCGATCAAGGAGCACCTGCTGATCACCCGCTACAACCCGAAGCGCGTCAGCGAAGGCGAAATGCTGTCGCTGACCGACATCCAGGAAATTCTGCGCATCGATCTGATCGGCGTGATTCCGGAATCGGAAGCGGTGCTGCACGCGTCGAACCAGGGTCTGCCGGCCGTGCATCTGGACGGCACCGATGTGGCCGAAGCCTATAAGGACGTCGTGTCGCGTTTCCTCGGCGAGCAGAAATCGCTTCGCTTTGTCGATTACCAGAAGCCCGGGCTGCTGCAGCGCCTCTTCGGCACCAAGTAAGGGGAGCGCACGTCATGTCGATTCTTTCGTTTTTGCTGGGCGAGAAAAAGAAGTCCGCGTCGGTAGCGAAGGAACGCCTGCAGTTGATCATCGCGCACGAGCGCGCCGGCGGCCATGCGCCCGCCGATTATCTGCCTGCGTTGCAACGCGAACTGGTGGCCGTGATCTCGAAGTACGTGAAGATTTCCGACGACGACATACGCGTGAGTCTCGAGCGTCAGGACGATCTCGAAGTGCTCGAAGTCAAGATCGAAATACCCCAGGCCTGAGCTTCGGATGGACCGCGTTCCATCTCGCATCATGTGCAGAACGTCGCAGGGCGTCGCGTCGCAGCGACGTGATGCGGTGCGGCGTTCGGCTCGTCGTCTGGCTTCTGTCTGAAGCCGTCTCTTCGCATCTCCACGGCGCTCGCCATTTCCCGGTCGAAATGAACCGTTGCACTCCAGCGGTGCCGTTACCCGCGCAACGTCAGCCTCGCGTCGCCCTCGCGCATCTACTGACGCGGCGAGTCGGCGGTATCCGTCGTGATGTCGCCTGCGGCATCGTCGGCGCTCGGCTCGCCGTCCTCGCTTTCCGCTTCCGGCACCTCGACCTCGGGCACTTCCGGCACTGGCGCGGGCGTGGGCTGCGGCAGCGGCGCCACGTAGCGCTCGGCGAGCGACTCATAGAGCGGCGGCGCGAACAGGCGGGACACTCGGCTCGCAATCAACGCGGTGGCCATCAGCGAAATCACGAGAGCGTGGCCGTCGATCATCTCCATCACGATTACGAACGAAGTGATCGGCGACTGCGTGACCGCGGCCAGATAGCCGACCATCGCGAGCGCGATCAGCATCGGCAATTGCATCGAATCGAACACCATGTGCAGCAGATTGCCGAAGCCCGCGCCGATCGACAGCGACGGCGCGAAGATGCCGCCCGGAATGCCCGGCAGGTATGAGCCGACCATCGCGATCATCTTCAGGAACGGATAGAACACCGACAACTGCTCGTGTCCCTCGAGCAGGCCGCGCGCTTCCGTATAGCCGCTGCCGAACGTCGTGCCGCCCGAGATCACGCCGACCACCGCGATCGCGAAACCGCACAGCGCGGCGAACGCAACCGGCCGCTCGCCGTGCAACTGACGCAGCGGCTCCGGAATCCAGCGCGCGGTATTGAGCAGCAGCCAGCCGAAGATACCGCCTGCGATTCCCGTGACGATCGCGGTGAGCACCACCGCGACGGCGAGCAGATCAGGGAAATGCGCGCCGATCTGGATCGTGCCGAAATACGTGTAGTTGCCGTTCAGGCCCAGTGCGACGACACCCGCAATGATGATCGCCGTGATCAGCACGCCACTCGTGCGCGCCTCGAAGCTGCGCGTCAATTCCTCGATTGCGAATACGACGCCCGCGAGCGGTGTATTGAACGCCGCCGACAAACCCGCTGCCGCGCCCGCCAACGCGAGCTGCCGTTCGATCTGCGCATTCGAGCGCGGATAGAACCGGCGCAGATTGAACATCAGCGCGGCGCCGACCTGCACGGTCGGTCCTTCACGGCCGATCGTAAAGCCGCCGAGAATCGCGAGAAACGACACGCCGATTTTGCCGAGCAGAATTCGCAGCGACAGCAGCCGCGTGCCGTATCCGCGCTGTTTCGTGTGCAGCGTTGCGATGACCTGCGGGATGCCGCTGCCCTCGGAGCCGCGAAAGAACTTGCGCGTGAGCCAGACCGCGAGTGCGGCAACCGCGGGCGTGATCACGAGCGGCGCCCACACATGCCGCTGCCGGACATCGAGAAACGCGTCATACCCCCAGTCGATCAGGCGCGCGTACAGCACCGCGACCAGGCCGACGGCGATTGCACCGAGCCAGAAGATGCCGTATTGCCGCCACAGGCGTTTTGCGCGACGCATGGCAACTGGCGAACGGGAAGGGAAGGGCCGGGACATGAATTAGATTCGTGCAAAGGGCCAAGTATAAAGCGTGCGGGACCGGCCAGAATACGTGAAAGATGTTTGAAATACTGAAGTGAAGTGAATCATCAGGCGGATATTTTTTGCTGTAACGTGCCGTATTGAGAATCGGACCGCGCGCAACGGCCATTTGGCGGGATCGGTAAAACGTCAGCTAGAATAGTTTCAACTTTGAATAACGAACAGACCCTCAATGAAGCGAATACTTATTGTCAAGGTCACTTCACTAGGCGATATCGTGCAGGCGTTGCCAGTCGTCGCCGACATCAAACGCGCATTTCCTGGCGTTCAGGTGGATTGGGCGGCGGACGAAGCATTCGCGCAAGTCGTGCATTGGAGCCAGGGCGTCGATCGCGTGCTGTGCGCGCCGCTGCGCCGCTTCAAGAAGGCGCGTCGCTGGAGTGATCTGAAGGCGATCTGGGCATCCATCGCCGAGCTGCGCGCGTATCGCTACGACTACATCATCGACATTCACGGCGTCTACAAGAGCGCGATCATCGCCTTCCTCGCGCGCTCGTCGCGGCGCATCGGCTATCAATCCCTGGATCTGGGCGAGCGTGGCGCGGCGTTCGCCTACACCGGGCGTTTCGGCCCACGTCCGCAAGGCAGCGCGTGGCACGGCATGCGCATCAGCGCCAGCGAGGCGCTCGGCTACGAAGTGGAAGGACCGCCCATCTACGACCTGCAGCTACCCGAAACCGTCCCGCAGCCGTTCGCGACGCAAGACGCGCCTGTCGCGGCGCTCTTTCACGCCACCTCGAAAGCCGACAAGAAATGGCCGCTCACGCACTGGGCGGCGCTTGGACGCGAGTTGAGCGAGCGCGGTTTCCGTGTGGTGCTGCCGTGGGGTTCGGACGGTGAGCTTGCCGAAGCCGGGCAGATCGCCGCGCAGGTGCCAGGCGCGACCGTGCTGCCGCCATTGAGTGTGACCGAAGTTGCGCAGATGATCGGCGCGTGCGCGCTCGTGGTCGGTACCGATACGGGTTTCGTGCACCTCGCGCATGCGCTGCAGAAGCGCACCGTGATGATCTTCGTCGCGACGTCGCCATTGCATTGCGGCGTCGAGGCGCCGTATCGCTCGACCTCGATCGGCGACGGCGACTCGGTGCCGCCCATCAGCGCGGCGCTCGAAGCGATCGACTACGTGTACGCGGCAGAGCCGGTACTCGCGATGCAGCAAGGATCAGCCGCCGCCTGAGTTCGTTCGCGCGCTCGCGCAATCGTTTGCGCAAAAGAAAAGAGGCGCGATGCGTAGTCCACCCTTGCTGGCGGGGACTGCATCGTCGCGCCTCAAAGAACGCCCGTGTCGGGGAACAGCGGGCGGAGAGGAATCGATTACACGTCTGTTAAAACTGTCGCTTTTCGTTGGACGCCGAAGCGTCCGATGCGCGCACGCCAGGGCGGCAAGCTGATACGCCGCGGTGCGTCGAGGCTCGCACGGCGCGCGTCGAACCGCTCGATTGCGGCGACGCTGGCGCGGCCAGCAAGGTTTCTATCGCGACAGTGCGCTCAACGGAGTATAGGCGGTGTTTTCCGCCATGGTGGCGCGATCCGGCGGCAGCGGGGCGGTCGATCGAACGCGCCGATCCAGCGCGCCGGTCCTGTAACAGCTCGGTGATGTTCCCTTACAAATGGCAACGTTCGCTGCGGCGCGCATCGTGTCCAATCGGGTCATTCGGGGTTTGCGCTCGAATCAATCTGACTCGATGGAGAACAACATGAAACGCTTGATCCTGACTCTCGTGGCCGGCACGCTGCTCGCATCGGCACTCGGCGGCTGCGTGATCGCGCCGGCACCGGGCTATTACTACGGCGGCGGTGGCTACTACCATCACGGCTACTACTACCGCTAAGCCGCGCGCCGTGCTCAGGCCCGGAGCACCAGCCTCAGGCGACCAGCATTTCGAACGCGACCACCGCGGCAATGGCCGCGGCGTTCGCGGCCAGCGCCTCGACGACGATGGATTTCCATGTCTTCGGACGGAAGCGCAGCGCGAGCAGCAGCGAGCCGAGCAAGGCCAGCGCGATGATCGTCACGATATCGGCATTGTGAAGATGGACGTTCATGCGGATCTCCCCGTTTTTTATAGGGTTATGTCAGGGAGTATAGGCAAGTCAAAAGGACGCGCAAGGCGGGGGTTTTACCCGGCCCGGGCCGCGGAAACAGCGAGGAAATAATGCTCTCTGCATGCTGCCGCAGACGCGTAAAAACTGCGCGGGTGCAGCATCGATCGAACCTCGGCAAACGCGCATCGACGAAAGCGTCGTTCCGTCGATGCGCGTTGCATCATTTCATCAAACTCTCATCACGCGTCTCGCGCATGCACAGCACGCCGACAAGGCTCACGGCCGCGGCGACCGACACGTACGCGCCGACCCACGCCAAGCCGCCGTGCGCGGCGAGCACCTGCGCGATATACGGTGCGACCGACGCGCCGAGAATTCCGCCGAGGTTGTACGCGACGCCGGCGCCCGTATAGCGCACGTTGGTCGGAAACAGTTCTGGCAGCAGCGCGCCCATCGGCGCGAAGGTCACGCCCATCAGGAACAGCTGGATCACGAGAAACAGCAGCACGAGCAACGGCTCGCCGCTGCCGAGCAGCGGCGCCATCGTGAAGCCCGACAGGATCGCCGCGATGATGCCGACGATCAGCACCGGCTTACGCCCGAAGTGATCGCTCGCACGGGCCGACAGCGGCGTCGCGATTGCCATGAACACGACCGCGATGCACAGCAGGCCGAGGAACGTCTGCCGCGGAATATGCAGCGACCCGACGCCGTACGACAGCGAGAACGTCGTCGCGTTGTAGAACAGCGTGTAGCAGACCACCATCGCGAGCGCGCCGAGCACGGTCGGCCGCCAGTGCTGCGAGAACAGCGTCGCGATCGGCACGCGCACGCGCTCCTTGCGCTCGATCGCTACCTGGAACGCGGGCGTTTCGGCAATCTTCAGCCGCACGTACAGCCCGAGCGCGACGAGCACCGAGCTGACGATGAACGGCACGCGCCAGCCCCAGCTGCGGAACTGCTCGTCGGAGAGCGACATTGCGAGCGCGAAGAACAGACCGTTGGCCGCGAGAAAGCCGATCGAGGGCCCGAGCTGCGGGAACATGCCGAACCAGCCGCGTTTGCCGGCCGGCGCGTTTTCGGTGGCGAGCAGTGCGGCGCCGCCCCATTCGCCGCCGAGGCCGATACCCTGGCCGAAACGCAGCACGCACAGCAGGATCGGCGCGAGGCTGCCGATCGCGTCGTAGCCCGGCACGAAGCCGATCAGCGTGGTCGACAGGCCCATCACGAGCAGCGACGCAACCAGAGTCGATTTGCGGCCGATGCGGTCGCCGAAGTGGCCGAACAGGAACGAGCCGATCGGTCGCGCGACGAACGCGATGCCAAACGTGACGAACGCCGACAGCGCCTGCGCGGTGGCCGAACCATGCGGGAAGAATACCGGTCCGATCACGAGCGCCGCGGCGGTCGCGTAGACATAGAAATCGTAGAACTCGATCGCGGTGCCGATGAAGCTCGCGAAGATGATCCGCGCCCTACTGTTTTGCCCGCTTGCGGGCTGAGCGGCGGAAATCGGCGAAGTGGACATGCAGGGTCTCCAATTGTATGAGGCCGCGGCGCGCTGAGCCGTGCGTCGCAGACAGGCGGCGCGCAAGGGCGGCATCCTCGTTGAGGTATAGGTTTGGGCGCCGCACGCGGGGTGGCGGCGCGGCACTGCAGTCGGCTCATGCGCCGCGCCGGCGGGTGTGCGGACGGCGTGAGCCATGCCGGAAGGCTCCGGCGCGGGGAATCGGAAAATTATAGCGAGCGCGCTCGTCGCGCAGCAATGGCGGTGTAAGTTTGCGCGGCAACGAGGGGGCTTTATGAGTTATGCGCGATGACTCGAGTAGCTCGCGCGTGGCCGACCCATGCGCGGCTGCGCCGGGCGGTGCGTGTCAGTGCACGCGCCAACCGCGCTCAGTCGTACGTTTCCGCTTGCGGCGAGGCGAGCTCGCGCAGCTGGAATTTGCCGTTGTCGTTGAACAGCCAGTCTTCGAACAGCTCGAGCTGGCCGCGGCCGTTCAGCAGCTTGCCGGGCGGTAGCGGCAGCGGCGCCGAGCGGCGCAGCGTCGCGAGCGCGGTGCTTTCGGCTTCGCCGTCGCCGTTCGTGCGATACACCGACGACTCGACGATGTGTCCATAACGATCGACCGTGAACGACACCACCACCAGCGAGCGCAGCATCGGCTGGGGCCTGCCCTGGAGCACATACGACGGATTGCGCTCGACGATCCGTCGTGCGACCGCGTCGCGATATTGATCGAGCGTCGCGCTGTTGATCGCGGCCACCGGTGTGCTGACGGTTTCGTGCGGCGTCAGCGGTGTGATCGTGCAACCGGCCACGGCGACAACACCGAGCGCGGCGAGCGATAGCCGATGCATGCGAGCGGCCATGAAGGCGCGCAGAGCCACACGGTGAGGAACAGGAGGGGGAGAAGTGCGAGAGAGCATCGTCGACGAACCGCGAGGAGAACCTGATTGAATGGTAGTCAAAAACTGCCGGGATTCAATTGGCGTTCGCGCGCCGGATGTCATCGTGCGTGCCCCGCTGAGGCGCTTTGCTTTCCGCTGTAATGGCCGGAAATGTGCGCGCATTGGTCGGCGAGCGAAACCCGCCTACACTCTGATGGCCTCTTGCTGAGGCATCGGTGGAAGTCTTTTCAGCCCGCTTCTGGCGGGCTTTCTTTTGCCTTCGATTCGCCATTCACACGCGGCAATAAAAAAGGCGAACCCGCCAAGCGGGTTCGCCTTTTCGATTCCGGTTCAACCAGCTACGCCGCAAGCTTAGGCTCACGGCGCTGCCCAGGCGTCGATTACTTCAACGTCGCACGCGCCGCTTTCACCGCGGCCAGCACCTGCTCGGGCGCGGTGCCGCCCGGATGATTGCGGCTCGCCACCGAGCCCTCGAGCGTCAGATACGAGAACACGTCGTCGCCGATCAGATGCGCGACGTTCGGCAGTTCGCCGCGCATTTCGTCGAGCGTCAGGTCCGCGAGATCGCAGCCGCGATCGGCGCACACGCGCACCGCGAGCGCGACTGCTTCGTGCGCGTCGCGGAACGGCAGGCCGCGCTTGACGAGATAGTCGGCGAGGTCCGTCGCGGTCGAGAAGCCTTGCAGCGCGGCGTCGCGCATCGCCTGCGGCTTGACCGTGATGCCGGCGACCATTTCGGCGAAGATGCGCAGCGTGTCGGCGACGGTATCGACGGTGTCGAACAGCGGCTCCTTGTCTTCCTGGTTGTCCTTGTTGTACGCGAGCGGCTGGCCCTTCATCAGCGTGAGCAGCGCCATCAGATGGCCGTTCACGCGGCCGGTCTTGCCGCGCGCGAGTTCGGGCACGTCCGGGTTCTTCTTCTGCGGCATGATCGACGAGCCGGTGCAGAAACGGTCGGCCAGATCGATGAAGCCGACGCGCGGGCTCATCCACAGCACCAGTTCTTCGGAGAAGCGCGACACGTGCGTCATGACGAGCGCGGAGGCGGCCGTGAATTCGATCGCGAAGTCGCGGTCGGAGACTGCGTCGAGCGAGTTCGCGCAGATGCCGTCGAAGCCGAGCGTCTTCGCCACGGCGTGACGGTCGATCGGATAGCTGGTGCCGGCGAGCGCGGCCGCGCCGAGCGGCAGACGGTTCACGCGCTTGCGGCAGTCGATCATGCGCTCGGCGTCGCGCGAGAACATTTCGACGTACGCGAGCAGATGGTGGCCGAACGTGACGGGCTGCGCGACCTGCAGGTGCGTGAAGCCCGGCATGATGGTCGCGGCGTTCTTCTCCGCGATCTCGAGCAGCGCCACGCGCAGTTCGGTGAGCAGCTCGCCGATGCGGTCGATCTCGCCGCGCAGCCACAGGCGGATGTCGGTCGCGACCTGGTCGTTGCGTGAGCGGCCGGTGTGCAGGCGCTTGCCGGCGTCGCCGATCAGCGCGGTCAGGCGCGCTTCGATGTTCAGGTGCACGTCTTCGAGATCGAGCTGCCATTCGAACTCGCCGCGCTCGATTTCACCTTTGATCTGCGCCATGCCGCGCTGGATCGCGGCGAGGTCGTCGGCGGAAATGATCTTCTGCGCGGCGAGCATCGACGCGTGCGCGAGCGACCCTTCGATGTCGACGAACGCCAGACGCTTGTCGAAGAAAACCGACGACGTGTAGCGTTTGACGAGTTCCGACATCGGCTCCGAGAAGCGAGCCGACCAGGCTTCGCCTTTTTTGTGCAGTTGGGACGTCATGGTGTTGGGCGGTAAAAACGAGCGGTGAAGAGGCTGGCAACGCGAGTGCGCGAATCGTGCAAGAGCGCCGCCGCAGCGAAGAAAGACGAAGATTTTAACACCGGGTGAGGGCGGCCAAAGCGCTGCCGCCCATTGCGGGCCTATTCGCGCACCAGCACCACGAGCTTCAGATCCTCGCGATGCGCGGGCTTGAACGTGATCTGGTCACACACGATGCGCCCGTCGCGCGGATGGTTGAACTCGCGCCTGCCACCTTCGCGCCCGCCGACGTCCTGGGACGCCCAGTAGCGTGCGAACTCGTCGCTCGCGGCCGACAGCGAATCGATCAGCCCACGTGTGGGCGCATCGTTCAGATGGCGGATCGAGTCGGCGCGGAATTCGGCGGCGAGCCGCCGCGCGCGCGTTTCCCAATCGACGATCAACGCGCGCGCGGCCGGCTCGGTGAACGTGTAGCGCAGCAGGTTGCGGTCGTGCGCGCCGTCGAGCCAGCCGACGAACAGATCGGCCGCGCGCTCGTTCCACGCAAGCGCATTCCACTGCCGGTCGAGCACGTAGGCGGGCGTGTCGATGAGCTGCACGGTTTGCAGCAGCGTGGCGGGCGCATCGGCGGCGGCCGGGTCGGGCTCGGCCGGATCGCGTTGCGCGGCGAGCTCGAACAGATACGCGCGCTCGGCGCGCGACAGCTGCAACGCGACCGCGATGCGCGCGAGCGCATCGGCGGAAGCGGACACTGGCCGGCCCTGCTCGATCCACGTGTACCAGGTCGGGCTCACGCCGCACAGCTGCGCGACTTCCTCGCGCCGCAGACCGGGCGTGCGGCGACGCGGCCCCGGCGGCAGCCCGACCGCCTGCGGCGACAGCCGCTCGCGATGGGCGCGGATGAAGTCGCCGAGCGCGCGGGCCGGGGTAGCGTCGAGCGGCGGCGGGTGATCGGCGGAAGACGGCGTTGTCATGCTATCGGCTGCGCGTGGAGGGGGTAATAGAGATACCAGAATAATTGCCGAACTTGTACTGGTACATGGCGGGCTCTATTGTAGCGGCAGGGTTCGCGCAATGAGAAAAGCCGGGTGTGACCTGCGTCGGCCACACCCGGCTTTTGTCCGCCAATGCGGCAACCTCAACCGGTATTGCGCAACCCCGCCGCGATTCCGTTGATGCTCAAATGAATGCCGCGCCGCACGCGCGCATTCGTGTCGCCCGCGCGATAGCGTTTGAGCAGTTCAACCTGCAGGTGATTGAGCGGATCGAGGTACGGGAAGCGATTCTTGATCGAGCGCGCGAGCAGCGGATTTTCGGCGAGCCGCTCGCTCTTGCCGGTGATCTCCGACAACGCCTTCGACGTGCGTTCCCACTCGGCGACGATGCGCTCGAACACATGCTTGCGCAGCTTCTTGTCGGTCACGAGCGCGGCATAACGCGACGCGACCGCGAGGTCGGTCTTCGCGATGACCATGTCCATGTTCGACATCAGGTTCGAAAAGAACGGCCAGCTCTTGTGCATCTTCTGCAGCAGCGCGAGACGGCGCGCGCGTTCGGCGTCGGACGGCGCGCTGTCGAGGTGCTCGGCGACCGCGCTGCCGAAGCCGTACCAGCCGGTCAGCAGCAGCCGGCATTGACCCCACGAGAAGCCCCACGGAATCGCGCGCAGATCCTCGATCTTGCGTTGCTTCGGGTCCTGCAGCTTGCGCGACGCGGGGCGGCTGCCGATGTTCAGCTCGGCGATCTCCGCGATCGGTGTGGACTCGAAGAAATACTCCTTGAAGCCCGGCGTTTCGTAGACGAGCGCGCGATACGCGGCCATCGCCGTATCGGACAGCTGCTGCATCGTTTCCTCGTACACCGGCAGCTCGGCCAACGTGTGGTCGTGCGGCAGCAGCGACGCTTCGAGCGTCGCGGCCACGACGGTTTCCAGATTGCGCCGGCCGATTTCCGGATTCGCGAACTTGCTCGCGATCACTTCGCCCTGCTCGGTCAAACGGATCTGACCGTCGACGGTGCCCGGCGGCTGCGACAGGATCGCCTGGTAGGTCGGGCCGCCGCCGCGCCCGACGGTGCCGCCGCGCCCATGGAACAGACGCAGCGTCACGCCGCGTTCGTTGAACAGCGACACGAGCGCAAGCTCCGCGCGATACAGCTCCCAGTTCGACGTCAGGAAGCCGCCGTCCTTGTTGCTGTCCGAGTAGCCGAGCATCACTTCCTGCTCGTTGCCCTGATGTTCGATCAGCGCGCTAATGCCCGGCAGCGCGATCAGATCGCGCATGATGTGCGGCGCGTTGCGCAGGTCGGGGATCGTCTCGAACAGCGGGATCACCATCAGGCCGGCGCGCGCGGGGTCGTGCTCGTCGCCGAGGCGTCCGCGCAACAGGCCGGTTTCCTTCTGCAGCAGCATCACCTCGACCAGGTCGGTAACGGTCTCCGTGTGCGAAATGATGTAGTTGCGCACCGCGCGCACGCCGAACTTCTCGCGCGTCATGCGCGCTTCCTCGAGCACCGCGAGTTCGCTTTTCACGAGCTCGGAGTAGTCGGCGGAGGGCACGCGCAGCGCGCGCGGCTGCGCGAGTTCGGCGACCAGCACGGTCAGCTTGTCGGCTTCCGGCAACGCCGCGTAATCGTCCTCGACACCGGCGCGCTTGAGCAGCTCGGCGATCACCGCTTCGTGGATGTCGGAGCTTTGGCGCAGATCGATGCTCGCGAGATGGAAGCCGAACACTTCGGCCGCGCGCGCGAGCGGCGCGAGACGCGGCGCGGCGAGCGGCGCGCCGTGATGCTCGGCGAGCGAATCCATCAGCACGTGGAGGTCGCGCACGAAGTCGGCGGCGTCGTCGTAGGGAATCGCGCGGACCGGCGCGACGCCGCGGCCGGCGCTGCGCAGCGGCACGCTGCCTTCGCCGAGGCGCACGCGCGCGCTTGCCGCGAGCCGCGTGTAGATGCCGATCAGCGCGCGACGATACGGCTCGTCGGTGCGATGCGGCGAATGGTCGGGCGAGATGGCCGCGAGCTCATTCAGCGCATCGCTCGCGCCGACGAGCACATTCGACATCGATAGCTCCTCGCCGAGCTTGTGCACCTGCTCCAGGTAGTGCTCGAAGATCACCGCGGCCTGACGCGTGATCGCATTTTCGAGCGTTTCGGCGGTGACGTTCGGATTGCCGTCGCGATCGCCGCCGATCCAGCTGCCCATCTGGAAGAACGGCGGCAGGCGCGCTTCGAGGCCATGCTCCTTCAGCGCCTCCTCGATGTCGGCGTACAGCGCCGGCAGTTCTTCGAGGAAGGTGCTGCGGTAGTACGACAACGCGTTTTCGATTTCGTCGGCGACCGTCAGACGCGAGTCGCGCAGCATGCGCGTTTGCCACAGCGACGTGACGCGCGCGCGCAGCATCGCTTCGTTGTGCGCGCGCTCGCGGTTCGTCAGCGGCTGGTCGCGCTCGGCGAGCAGACGCGCGATGTCGTGCTGCGCGTCGAGAATGCTCTTGCGCTGCACTTCGGTCGGGTGCGCGGTCAGCACCGGCATGATCAGCGCGTCGTCGAAAAACCGCTGCAGCACCGGTGTCGCGGCGGCACCAGCCGCGGCGAGCCGCTCGAGCGCATGGGCGATCGTGCCCGGCTGCGAGGCCGAGCCCGCGAGCGCGTGAATTCGGTGACGGCGGTTGCGGTGACGGTCCTCGGCGATGTTCGCGAGATGCGAAAAGTAGCTGAACGCGCGCACGACGCTGACGGTCTGCTCGGGCGTCAGCGTGCGCAGCTTCTTGTCGAGCGTCTGCGCGGCGGCGCTGTCGTCCTCGCGACGGAAACGCACTGCCGTCTGCCGGATCGTCTCGACGATGTCGAACACCGCCTCGCCTTCCTGCTCGCGCAGCACGTCGCCGAGCAGACGCCCGAGATAGCGGATATCCTGGAACAGCGGGTGGTCCTTGTCCTCGCGCGTGCGGCCGCCGCTCTTCGCGGTGGTCGCGGCGGCGGACTCAGCCGGCGGCACGTCCTTCGGTTTCGACGGTTTCGCGGCGCGCGGGGGTGTTGCGTCGCCATCGACCTTGGCCTTGGCCGGCTTGCGCGCGGTGGCCGACGTCGCGGCCTGTTCAGCCTTGCTGGCCTTGCCGGCTTTCGACGCCTTTTGCGCCTTGTCCTGCTTGACGGGCACCGAGGTCTGCGCGGCCTTCGGGGTTTTGGTGGCGCGAGCGGCGAGGGCGCGGCGCCTGGCGCGCTGGTCGGCGCGCGTGTCGCCATGTTGACCGACGCTCGACGATATGGCGTGCGCGGCAACGTCGGACAGGGCGTCAGGCGCCGCGGCGTCGGCCGGGCGAGCGGTGGGCGAGGCAGTGTTGCGGCGGGCGGGGCGCGCCGATCCGGAAGACGTCACGATGAGTTTCCTCGGGGAAGCCAGGGTCTGTTGATTGATGAACTGCGACTGCGGAACTGCAACCAGCAAGTGCAACGTGAACTGCGTGCAACAGGGACTACGCAACGGACTACAAGACGGACTGCTAGTGCAACTGCAACGGAGACTTGAAACGGCGACTGTACACGGCGATTGCTCGACCCACTAGAAGCGGGGCCCGCGCGTGCCGCACCGCGTACGCGGAACGACACGAGCGCTGCCGAATCGCGCGACGCCGACGAGGGAGAGAGGAGCCACGGGCTGCCAGCCCGCGCTGGGACCGAACACGCGTCAGGCATCGCCTCAGCATGTTCGCCGCATTGCATCATCCCGCATGCCGCCGCGCAGTGCGCGAACGACCGTACGTGACAACGCGCAATGGGGGCCTTCGCGCGTGGCGCGAAGCCCGTCTCCTCCGTCGATGCCGCTTGCGCACGGCGCTTTGCCGTGCCTTGGAACCAAAGGGCGCGAACGAGGGCGCGTGCTAACATTGATTGTTATTCCATCCCGACATCCAGCAGCAAGCTAATGAACACCGAGACGTTTTCCACGCCACCCCACACGCTTGTGATTGCGTCGCGAGAGAGCCGCCTTGCCATGTGGCAAGCCGAGCATGTGCGATGTGCGCTGCACAAATTATATCCATCTTGTGACGTAAAAATCCTCGGAATGACGACACGCGGTGATCAGATTCTCGATCGCACGCTGTCGAAGGTGGGTGGCAAGGGGCTCTTCGTGAAGGAGCTCGAAGCCGCGCTCGCCGATGGCCGCGCCGACCTCGCGGTGCATTCGCTGAAAGACGTGCCGATGGAGTTGTCCGCCGGTTTCGCGCTGTCTACCATCATGGAGCGCGAGGACCCACGCGACGCGCTCGTGTCCAATCAGTACGACTCGCTCGCCGCGCTGCCGGCCGGTGCCGTGGTCGGCACCTCGAGTCTGCGGCGTGAGGCGATGCTGCGCATGCGCTATGCGCATCTCGACGTGCGGCCGTTGCGCGGCAATCTCGATACCCGACTCGCCAAGCTCGATCGCGGCGATTACGCGGCGATCATTCTGGCCGCGGCCGGGCTGAAGCGGCTGGGTCTCGCCGATCGCATCCGCGCGCTGCTCGATCCCGAGGACAGTCTGCCCGCGGCGGGCCAGGGCGCGCTCGGCATCGAGATTCGCGCCGATCGCGCGGACCTCGCCGCATGGCTCGCGCCGCTGCATCATCCGCACACGGCGGCCGCCGTCGAAGCGGAGCGCATGGTATCGCGCGTGCTCGGCGGCAGCTGCGAGGTGCCGCTCGCGGCCTACGCAACCTGGGGCGATGGCGCGCTGCATCTGCGCGGCATCGTCGCGACGCCGGACGGCCAGCGCGTGCTGAGCGCGCAGGCGTCGGCGCCGGCGCCCACCGTCGAGCGCGCGCTCGCGCTCGGCGAGGAAGTGGCGCACTCGCTCGTGCAGCAGGGCGCCCTCGACATCGTCCGCGCGCTCAGTACGGCGAGCGGTCCCGCGGCCGCGCCCGGCGCGGCGGCCAGCGAGTGATGGCCGCCGTCTCGCCCGAGAAGGCGCCCTTCACGGTCGTGATCACGCGGCCGGCCGGCCAGTCGAGCGAACTCGTCGAACGGCTCGAAGCAGCCGGACTCGCGTCGCTCGACTTCCCGCTGATCGACATCGCGCCCGTCATCGACGACGCGCCGTTGTGCGCCGCGCTCGCGTCGCTCGAACGCTACGCGCTCGTCGTGTTCGTGTCGCCGAACGCAGTCGATCACGCGTTCGCGCGCCAGCACGATATCTGGCCGCATGCGCTGCCGATCGGCGTGGTCGGCCCGGGCAGCGTGCAAGCGCTCGCGCGCCACGGCGTCAGCGCGCCCGAGCATCGCGTGATCAGCCCCGCGGCGGGCGCCGACGACGAATCGACGAGCTTCGACTCCGAGAGCCTGTTTGCCGCGCTCGAGGCGCAACTCGGTGCCGCGGGCCTCGAAGGCAAGCGCGTGCTGATCGTGCGCGGCGACGGCGGCCGCGAATGGCTGAGCGAGCGCCTGCGTGAAGCCGGCGCCGAAGTCGACGCGGTGGCCGCTTACCGGCGCATCGTGCCGGAGCCGTCGATCGGCGCATGGGCGCGCGTGCACGAACTGCTCGCGGGCACGCCGCACGCATGGCTTCTGACCAGCTCCGAAGGCGTACGCAATCTGCACGAACTCGCGCACGAGCATCTGACCGCCGGCGAGATCGAGCAGCTCAAACACGCGCCCCTCGTCACGCCGCATCCGCGCATCGCGCAGACCGCGCGGGCATTGGGTTTTGATAGGATTACGGTGTCCGGCGCGGGCGACGAGCGCATAGTTCGAGCCCTCGTTGCCGCAGCCGCCGTGCCTCCCGTCGTCCAACCGGTATCGTCCAACCCGGCTCAACCACGCATGACTGAAACGAACGCATCCACGAACGCCTCACCCCAGCCGCCAGCAAGCGCCGCCTTGCCGCCGAACCCACCCTTCACGCCGTACGAAGCGCAAAAGAGCCGCAGCGCGAGCGGACCGCTGCTGTGGTTGGTCATCGTGGTCATCGCGTGCGCGGCGGGCGTGGGCGGCTTCGCGATGAACCGCAAGCTGGTGCGCACCGAGCAGGAACTCGCGCAGCGTCAGCAGGCCAACGACACCCAGACCAACGAACTGCGCATCAAGATCGACCAGGCGCTCGCCACCGTGCATCAATCGGACTCGCAGGTCGCGCAGCTCGAAGGCAAGCTCGCCGATGCGCAGGCCGCGCAGCAGGCGCTGCAACAGCAATACGCGGATCTCGCGCGCAATCGCGACGACTGGACGCTCGCCGAAGTCGGGCAGATGCTGTCGGCGGCGAGCCAGCAGTTGCAGCTGACCGGCAATACGCAGCTCGCGCTGTTCGCGTTGCAAAGCGCCGATACGCGCCTCGCGGCGTCGGACAGTCCGCAGGCGGTCGCGGTGCGCAAGGCGATCGCGCAGGACATCGACAAGCTGAAGGCCGCGCCGTCCACCGATCTGACCGGCCTCGCGATCAAGCTCGACAACGCGATCGATCACGTGAACGGCCTGCCGCTGTCGGGTGAAGCACCGATTCCGCGTGCCACGCCGCATGCGGCCACGTGGGCCGACACCGCGAAGGTGGCCGCGGCCACCGGCAAGCCGCGCTGGGAAGTGTGGATCGACGAGGTCACGCACGGCATCGGCGAACAGCTGACGAGCCTCGTGCAGGTGCGCCGTATCGACAACGCCGACGCGATGCTGGTCACGCCGGATCAAGGCTACTTCGTGCGCGAGAACCTGAAGCTGCGTCTGCTGTCGGCGCGTCTCGCGCTGCTGTCGCGCAACCAGACCACGCTGAAGTCCGACCTGCAGGCGGCGCAGTCCGCGTTGACGCGCTACTTCGACGCGTCGTCGAAAGACACGCAGACGGTCATCGATCTGGTCAAGCAGGTGGACGCCGATTCGGCCGCGGTCGAGCTGCCGAACCTCGATACGAGCCTGCAGGCCGTCAATCAATACCGGAACCGGGGTTAATCATGGCGATCCGGGGACTCCTATGGCTCGCGGCGCTGTTCGCCGTCGCGGTCGTGCTCGCGGTGGGCGGGCGCTTCGACGCTGGGCAAGTGCTGCTGATCTATCCGCCGTACCGCGTCGACATGTCGCTGAACCTGTTCGTCGTCGGGCTGGTGGTGCTGTTCATCCTGCTCTATGCGCTGTTGCGCATCATCCGCAATATCTGGCGCATGCCGCAGCGCGTCGCCGCGTACCGCGCACGCGCGCGTATCGCGAAGGCGCACGCGGCGTTGCGCGATGCGATCGGCAACCTGTACGCGGGGCGTTTCTCGCGCGCGGAAAAGGCCGCCAAGGACGCGCTCACGAATGGCGACAACAAGGGCGCGGCCGGTTTGATCGCGGCGACCGCAGCGCATCGCATGCATGAGTACGCGCGGCGCGACGAATGGCTCGCGC
Source organism: Paraburkholderia sp. UCT31 (assembly GCF_014397655.1). NCBI lineage: Bacteria > Pseudomonadati > Pseudomonadota > Betaproteobacteria > Burkholderiales > Burkholderiaceae > Paraburkholderia > Paraburkholderia sp. UCT31. The sequence continues at coordinate 47,256 of NZ_VZQP01000031.1, read as the reverse complement.
AGATCGACGAAGCCGACTGGCAGGACGCGCGCCTGATGGCCACCGCCGACATGCGCGCCGACGGCCGCGACGCCGACGGCGCGCTCAATGCGCTGACCGAGATGCAATCGCAGGGCGCGCGGCGCATTCACGCGCAGCAAATCATGCTGCGCGCGCAGCAGCAACTGAAGAACTGGGGCGAAGTGCTGAAGCTCGTGAAGACGCTGGAGAAGCGCGAGGCGATCCATCCGGCGGTCGCGGTGCGGCTGCGTCAACTGGCGGCGGAAAATCTGCTGCGCGATCGTCGCCACAATGCGGACGCGCTGCTCGAACTGTGGAACTCGCTGTCGGCGACCGAGCGTCATTCGCCGCGCCTCGCCGACACCGCCGCCGAACTGCTGGTCGCGCTGAACCGTCCGCAGGAGGCGCGCAAGATCGTCGAGGAGGCGCTCGCGCAGAACTGGGATGCGCGCCTGTTGCGACGCTATCCGGACACGGCCGGCGGCGACGCGTTGCCGCTGATCCAGAAGGCCGAGGCGTGGCAGAAGGATCGGCCGGAAGACGCGGACCTGATGTTCGCGCTGGGGCGCCTGTGCCTGCATCAGCAGTTGTGGGGCAAGGCGCAGTCGTTCCTCGAACGCGCGCTGAAGCTTGCCGACAACGAGACGCTGAAGATCCGCTCGCATCGCGCGCTCGCGCGTCTGCACGAGCAGCTGGGCGATACCGACAAGGCGAGCCAGCACTATCGCGAGAGTGCGTTGGCGATGAACGTGACGTGAGTTCGGCATTTTCGGCCATGCGCTGAAGCGCGCAAGCCTCGGAAACCGCTACCTGATGGCCGCAGCCCCGCGCTGCGGCCTTTTGTTTTTTCCGGCTTCCGCGGCCGGCGTCCCGGCGGCCGAGCGTGCGCTGGACTCGCGCGCAATTCGTAGATCCCGAGCTCGAATCGTCGGGACTGCGCTTTGCTTCACCACCTCACTGGATGTGCAACCTCGGAGGTGTTCAAAGTGGCCAGCGACGCTGTGACGGTGCAAACCGAGACCCGCAGCGGCGACGTCGAGCGCAAGCGCGTCGTCGTCATTACAGGGGCAAGTGCCGGCGTGGGGCGCGCGAGCGCGTCCGAATTCGCGCGGCAGGGCTATGACGTTGGGCTCATCGCGCGCGAGCCGCGACGGCTCGCTCGTGCCGCCGAGGAGATCGCCGCGACCTATGGCGTGCGCGCACTCGCCATTCCGGCCGATGTCGCCGATGCCGACGCGATCGAGCGCGCGGCGCAGCGTGTGAAGCGCGAGTGGGGCGGCATCGACGTCTGGGTCAACGTCGCGATGGCGACCGCGTTTGCGCCGGTGTCGGCGCTCAGCGCGCGCGATGTCGAGCGCGGCACGCAGGTGACCTATCTGGGGCAGGTCAACGGCATGCTGGCGGCGCTCCCCGTGATGCGCGCGCGCGGGCACGGGACGATCGTCAATGTCGGCTCGGCGCTCGGGTACCGGTCGGTGCCGTTGCAGTCGATCTATTGCGGCGCGAAGTTTGCCGTGCGCGGCTTCACCGATTCGTTGCGTTCCGAGTTGCTGCACGACGGAGTCGATATCCATCTGACGATGGTCGATCTGCCCGCGGTCAATACGCCGCAATTCGACTGGGCGCTCAATCGCACGGGGCGCAGGGCACGGCCGGTGGCGCCGGTGTTTCAGCCGGAAGTGGCGGCACGGGCGATCTACTTTGCGGCCACCCATCGACGGCGGCAGGTGTGGGTCGGGTGGTCGACGGTCAAGGCGATCCTCGCGAACCGGATCGCGCCGACGCTGCTCGACCGCTATCTCGCGCGGGCGGGTTACGACGGGCAATTGACCGATGAACCGTTGCCCGCCGATGCGCCCGCGAATCTCTACGAGCCGGTGCCGGGCCACTACACTTCGCATGGTCGCTTCGATGACGAAGCGCGTGCGTACTGCTGGCAGATGTTCACCGATCGGCATCGCAATGCGGTGTACGGCGCGGCAGCGATGGCGCTGGCGGGGGGCGTCGCGTGGCTGCTGAGGCGCAAGCGGCCCTGATCCGCGGCCGGTCGGCCTCATCCCTGTCGCCGACGGAATGTCTGGACTATCCTTCGAATGACGGTACCGCCCACAAACCGTGGTGCGGCGTCCTCGACTACGAACATTCCAAAAATGGACGCGGACAGGCCAGTTCCTCACAAAGAACAGACTGCTGTAAGCAGCGCGCGCCGCTGGATGCGCTGGCTGCCGGGACTGACGGTGCTCAAGACGTACCGGCTGAGCTGGTTGCCGAACGATCTGACGGCGGGACTGGTACTGACCACGATGCTGGTGCCGGTTGGGATCGCTTACGCGGAGGCATCCGGCGTCCCTGGCGTGTACGGCCTCTACGCGACGATCGTTCCGCTGTTGGCGTATGCGCTGTTCGGTCCGAGCCGGATTCTCGTGCTCGGTCCCGACTCCGCGCTCGCCGCTCCGATTCTGGCGGTCGTGGTGCAAATCGCTGCGGGCGACCCGTCGCGCGCGATTGCGGCGGCCAGCATGATGGCGATCGTGTCCGGCCTGTTCTGTATCTTGATGGGCTTGCTGCGGCTGGGATTCATCACTGAATTGTTGTCGAAACCCATTCGATACGGCTATATGAACGGCATTGCGCTCGCCGTGCTGGTCAGTCAGCTGCCCAAACTGTTTGCCATCTCAATCGAAGAGCGCGGGCCATTGCGGGACATCGTGAGCCTCGTGCAGGCCATCGCCGATGGCAAATCCAACTGGTATAGCTTCGCGGTGGGCGCTGGAAGCCTCGTGCTGATCCTGTTTCTCAAGCGCTTCGAAAAGCTGCCGGGCATCCTGATCGCCGTGATCGTCGCGACGTTGTGCGTAACCGCATTGCACCTCGATAGCATTGGTGTGAAAGTGCTCGGCAAGATTCCTCAAGGCCTGCCGACCTTTGCGCTGCCGTGGGTCACCGACGCCGATCTGGTCAAGATTCTGCTCGGCGGCTGCGCGGTCGCGCTGATCTCGTTCGCGGATACCAGCGTGCTGTCGCGAACTTTCGCGGCACGTTTTCGCAGCCGCGTCGACCCCAATCAGGAGATGGTCGGGCTCGGCGCGGCCAATCTTGCGGCCGGCCTGTTCCACGGCTTCCCGATCAGCAGCAGTTCGTCGCGCACGCCGGTCGCCGAGGCGGCGGGTGCGAAGACGCAACTGACGGGCGTCGTCGGCGCGCTGGCGGTCGCGGCGCTGCTGATGGCCGCGCCCAATCTGATGCGCTACCTGCCCAACAGTGCGCTCGCCGCGGTCGTCATCGCGGCGGCGATCGGTCTGTTCGAGATCACGGACCTGAAGCGGATTTTCCGCATCCAGCAATGGGAGTTCTGGCTGTCGATGGCCTGCTTTGCCGGCGTCGCGGTGTTCGGTGCGATTCCCGGCATCTGCTTCGCGGTGGTGATCGCGGTCATCGAATTTCTGTGGGACGGCTGGCGACCGCACTACGCGGTGCTCGGTCGCGTCGAAGGTTTGCGCGGCTATCACGACTTGCAGCGCTATCCGCATGCCCAGCGAATCCCCGGGCTCGTGCTGTTTCGCTGGGATGCACCGCTGTTCTTTGCGAATGCCGAGCAGTTTCAGGAGCGCCTGCTGGAAGCCGTCGCCGAATCGCCGGCACCGGTGCGGTGTGTGGTGGTGGCGGCCGAACCGGTGACGAGCGTGGACGTCACCTCCGCCGACATGCTGCGGGAACTGACGCGCACGCTCGACGAGCGCGGGATTGCGCTGCACTTTGCAGAGGTGAAGGATCCGGTTCGCGACAAGCTCAGACGCTTCGAGTTGACCGATCTGATTGGCGATGCGGGCTTTCATCCGACGGTGAACAGTGCGGTTGATAGCTATGTCGAGATGGTTGGGAAGGAATAGTATTTGGACCTGGAGCTGGATCACCGGAGAGCCGGCATGCGCCTGCCGTCCGCTTCTAAAACGCCTGCGAAAACGGTTTGGGACCGCGCCAGTTCACGTCCGCGGCATACCGTGATCCTGTGTTTCGGCGTGGTATTCGTTGTCACGTTGATTCTTGCCGTACACCAATATTTTCTCGTACGTGCCCGGGAGCTCGATAACCGTTCGCATCGGCTCGAGATTCAGGCCAGGGTTCTCGATGTCGCGGTCCGGAATAACAGGCAGCACTTGCAGTTTCTTCGCGAGAGTGCCGAGCGGCTTCTTGCGGACCGGACAGCACAGCTCGATCGAACACCGGATGCCTCGCTCCAGGCGGTACTCCGGGCGCAGGACGAGCGCGTCTGGAATCTTCAAGTTCGCGATATCGACGCCCCCATTCGGGGTATCGGCACACAGCAGCTCGCGGTGACTCCTGGTTTGCACCGTGACGAGCCCACATTTGTCGAGGACCTGCGGCTCGCCCAATTGATGAGCCGGCTGTTTGCCGTGCAATTCCAGATGGGCACCGGGCTCGAACGCGCGGTATATGTCTCGCCGACCGGTATCGTGGTCGCTCACCCAACCGTTGACGACGACGAGGTAGTCCGGCTGTTGCAAATGTACGGCAGCTCGCGCCTGTTACAGCTGGCCAACCAGAACCCGCTCGACTATGACGTCACGTTCGATCCGGTTCGCGGGCGCAAGAACCCGGCAGGACCTCGCCTGCTGTTTGGGACAGCGGTGATGAGTAACGACGTGGTTCGCGGCCTCATATTCTTTGTGGTCCCGCAACGCATCGTTCAGGACTATCTGTGGAACAACACCACAGCGGATGAAACTCACGCTCTGATAGACCCGAGCGGGATGCCAATTGCAACGAGCGGAAGTACTTTCTCGGTCAATGATGAGAATTGGCTGAAGACTCTGCCGGCGCAGTGGAACACGCTCTCTGCTTCCACGCTGTTTCGGACACCCAGCGGAACGTTGAGTGCGGGACAGGACTTCCTGCTCTTCAGAAAGCTGGATACGGCGGATCTCGTATTGACCGATTATGTATCCGCTGCGACCGTATTCTTCTCGGTCGTTCGCTTGAGCAGCGCGCTGTTTGCCGGGGTGTGGATACTGATGGCATTGCTTCTCTGGGCCACTCTTTTTGTCGTCGACCAGCTTCTTTCCACGCAGATGGCACTCAACGGGCGGCTGCGGGAATTGTCGCTCGCGGACCCCCTGACCGGTCTCGCGAACCGCCGCCGTTTGAATGAGGAATTCGACGCACTTTCACGGCGCAACGACGAGCGCCGCATCGCGCTGCTGATGATCGATGTCGACCATTTCAAGGTGATCAACGACAACTGGGGGCACGCTGCCGGAGACGAGGCACTGAAGCACCTGGCCAACGTGGTCAGGATTGCCGTGCGCCCGGGGGATCTGATGGCACGTCTGGGTGGCGAGGAGTTCTGTGTGCTGCTGCCCGATACGACCGCGGACGACGCGGCCCGGATTGCGGAGCGCGTGCGCGAGGCCGTCGCCCGCAACGCCTGCGTCCTTCAGGAGACGCAATTAACCCGTACCGCGCCAGGCCGTGAGATATGGTTCACGATATCGATCGGGGTGGCGGAGAGTGTCTCGGATAACTGCCTTGACCTCGAGGGGTTGATTGCGGTCGCGGACCAGCGACTGTACGCCGCGAAGGCGGGTGGGCGAAACAGGGTGGTGGCAAGCGAGTCCATGCAAAGCTGAAAATGCGGATGTCGTCTCTGTACATGCGGCGCTTTGCCACCTGCTGTTCAAGACGGGCTCTATTCACGGTGTTGCCGTTTCAACGCGGAGTAGTCACGATTGAGGCGAACGTCCATCAGGACTGGCGTTTTGGGTTCGTCTGGCGCCGGATCCTTTGGGTCGGGGTCGCCGAACGCAAATTCGACGTCCACCGGAAATCGGCTCATCGGCAGTTTCGAAGCACGATAGCGATAGTGATGCAGACGAATCTGCGGTGGCGTCGTTCCCATATCGTTGCCGGGCCACCGCTCGCCGTTGCCGTCGACCCAGTAGCCGATATCGACATGGAGGAGGTCTTCCAGCGTCGAGCGGTTGATGTCCGTCAATTGTGGATTGAAGCGGATCGTGAAGCGCCTCACGACCTGCTTGATTTTCGTGCGGTCGGCCGAGGGGTCGAGCGGATCGGGTACCACAACTACGATGATTTGCGTGTCCGGCAACACCGGATTCACGAAGGAATACTCCGCAACACCTACCACACCGCGCTCAGGCCGCGCCGCAAGAATGCAGCCGAATATCGTATTTGCGGGATCGAAGGGCTGGTCGTCCCGCAGGATCGTCATTGCCGTGGTCAATATTCTGAAGGCCATGTCGCGCTGGGCATCGGTCACAGTCGGTCTCATCTCAGCTCCTGGCCCCGACTGTTCTGAGGGCGTCGGCGTACTGGGCCGTGCATGTACCGGGATTGCGAACGAGAGGATCACCAGGATTGCGCCAGTAGGCCTGAACCACTTCCGCGCGCCGTGGCGCTTTGCCACCTGCTGTTCAAGACGGGCTCTATTCACGGTGTTGCCGTTTCAACGCGGAGTAGTCACGACTGAGGAGAACGTCCATCAGGACCGGCGTTTTGGGTTGGTCCGGCGCCGGATCGTTCGGGTCGGGGTCGCCGAAAGCAAATTCGACGTCCACCGGAAACCGGCTCGTTGACAGATTCGAAGCACGATAGCGATAGCTATGCAGCCGAATCTGCGGTGGCGCCGTTCCCATATCGTTGCCGGGCCGCCGCTCGCCGTTGCCGTCGATCCAGTAGCCGATATCGACCTGGAGGAGGTCTTCCAGCGTCGAACGGTTAATGTCCGTCAACAGTGGACTGAAACGGATCGTGAAGTCCAGCATGACTTGCTTGACCTGCGCGCGGTCGGCAGAGCGGTCGAGCGGATCGGGTATCACAACTACGGTGATTTCCGTCCGTGGGAACGCCGGATTCTCGAAGGAATACTCCGTAACACCTACCACGCCGCGCTCAGGCCGCGCTGCAAGAATGCGGCCGAATATCGTATGTGCGGGATCGAAGGGCTGGTCGTCCCGCAGGATCGCCATTGCCGTGGTCAATATTCTCAAGGCCATGTCGCGCTGGGCGTCGGTCACAGTCGGTCTCATCTCAGTTCCTGGCCCCGACGATCCTGAGGGCGTCAGCGTACTGAGCCGTGCATGTACCGGGATTGCGAACGAGAGGATCACCAGGATTGCGCCAGTAGGCCTGAACCACTTCCGCGCAGGCGTAGGCATCTTCTTCATGAATCTGGCTCCTATAGCCGGTTTCGAATTGCACCATTTTTTGAGCTGTTTCAGCGGAGACATTCAGCAGGTCACATACCTTCCTTTCAGCACTCGGGAGATCTCGCCTGACGTACTCCCAGCCCCGCTTGTTCTGCATGTAGGAAATCAGCCAGTAGTAGTGGAATACAAGCATCCTGTGCAGACCGATGTGAACGCGTTGATCGTCGGGTAGCGACGTGTTCCCAGCCGCTGTATAGGCTTTTTTCAGCATCGTCGACCAATACAACGTCTGGACATTCGGCAGGTCTCTGTAGTCCTCCGGAAAGTGCTGAAGCAAAGAAAGCATCCAGAAGTACTGCTGACAGTGGCGAGACTCGTGATACAGAGTGTCGGCAAATGCCCTAAGACGGTTATCCAGCGAGGCCGGCTGGTCCCTGAGTTCGACGATGTGCGCGATCTCGCTCTCGTTGACGGCGATTACCCAGTACTTCCCGATGAATGCGGCGCTGACATCCTGCCGCAGGGCGTACTGCGTTGCCCGCTGTGGATCGACAATCACAAGCTTTGGCATGGCACCACCTTTTTCCGAGTTGGCGGCATCGCGTCGTGGCAATCCAAAGGGCCCGGCACCAAGCGCGATTTCCAGTTGCGGCGTGACCGCGTTTTGAATCGTCTCTATCGAACTGGAAGTCAACGGCCACCTCACCCCGGCCCAATCGATTCCCTGCAACGCGGTTTTAATCGCAGCCGTATAAGCCTTGGTCACTGGATATTCAACATCCTTGCGCATCGACATACCAGCCGGCGCATCAGCCTCGGTCGCACCGTTGATGAAGTGATGAAAGCGCAGACCGAAGTTCATCGGATCGCATGAAACGAATTCGGGCGGCTTGTCTTCCGTCGTCGCGCTTTGATTGGGAGAGGCCACGGCCTTTCCTGCGACCCTGGCGGTGCGTTTCTCCGCGTTGGGCACTGCGCCCGCAAACGGCTCGTTCGCCTCCCTGATCACCGCGCCTCTGCTCACCGCAATAACCTTGTCCGGTTCGCTCGCGGCGAACAGTTCAACCGTCGCGAATGCAAGAAGATTGCTCGTGACGAGACTCGTTTCTCCAAGCGCATTGGTCACGCCCTGAATCACCTGACCATCGTCGAGCGTGATCCGGTACGGCTGGTTCGGCAGCGCAAAGCCCGTAGCGTGTTCGATCAGAACATGATGCGCGGCCAGCTTGCCCGGCTTTCCGGGCGTTACCGGCACACTGACAGGCCGCGCCGCTGGCCTGTCGGTTTGATGACCACGCGCGTGGACCCGATGCTCTCCATCCGTATAGACCCTGTACCCTTCCGAATTGATGACCACCTTCGTGCTTCCCGCATGGAGCACGATCTCTTTGCTGGCCATCAGATTGATCGAATCGGTTCTACTGATGATGCTGACGACCCGCTGCGCGATGATCTCGACATCGTCGCTCTGCGCGTCGATTCGCACCTTGCCTGACGCGGCCTTGAGCCTGATGCCGAGATTCTGCGTGAACACCCGCACGCCGTTGATTGCCGACGCCAGCAGCGATTTCGCCGCCGCCATGCTGACGTGTCCGCCCGCTGTGAGCGCGATGTGTTCGACACTCGCCACGTGCGTGCTTTGCGCTGCGGTGAGACCGACCCCCGCCGCGCTGGCCAGCACCATGTCGGGCGCGCCCAGTTGCGGGAAGGGAAGGTCCGCACGCGCCGCGACGCCGCGTATCGCCTCGTTCTGCGTGTTGATGGCCCGCGATACGTCGCTTTGACTGGTCTGTTGCTCCTGTGCCTCATACTGCCGCGCGAGACCCGCGAGGTTCTCGTGGATATCGCGCGCCTGCGTGAGGCGCGCCACGGTCTCGCCGAGATCCTTTGCCGGCTCGGTCGCGCCGCGACGCGCCTCCGTGGTGATCAGCATGCCTCTGTTGGCGCGCGCGACACCCCATGCGTCGGTGGCCAGTTCCCAGCCTTCGCCGCGGGCCTGCTGTCGGCCGGCCTCGCGCACGACCCGCGTGTTGTAGCCCAGCACGAGGCGCGAGCGTGCGTGATCGCTGGCGAGCTGTGCCTGGAGTTGGCCCGGCGTGTCATCCAGTACGACGTGATTGGTCTGGCCGTCGCAGCCACCTTTGAGCTCACTGCTCAAGACGCCTGAAAGTGCCTGGTTATCCGGTAGTTTCCAGGGCGGCTGGTTCCAGCCATTGATCATCCGGCCCGATACGTACGGCTTGTCCGGGTCCTCTTCGTGGTAGCTGACCATGACCTCCTGACCGACACGCGGCGGATAGATCGCGCCGAAGCCATTGCCTTGCCACGGCGACGACACGCGCACCCAGCAACTGGCGCTCTCGTTTGTCGGGCCAAGCCGGTCCCACACGAAACGCACCTTGGCGCGCGCGTATCCATCGACCCAGATCGGCTGGTGCTCGGGCCCAACCACGATCGCCGTTTCCGCCGCGCAGCGCGGCTTTTTCTTCGGGCGGTTTCTGAAGAATGTATTGGCAGGCTGAAGCACGAAGCTGGTCACGCACTGGCGCAACGCGTCGTTCGTGTCGTTATCGGACGGCTGTGTGTTCTGCGGCGCGTTGCGAATGTCGAGTGTGGTCGATACCGCCAGGTACTCGGCGTTGATGTCGCATTGCGGATGGTTGTCGAGCCAGAATGTTTTCCCGGTTGTCAGGCCGCGCAGATTCCCTCGGCCCTTCAGACGTAGCCGGTGGCAGCGCATTGCATCGACGCGCACGCTCGCGAGGTGTTCGGCTTCATTGCGGAAGTTGTTTCGCCTACCCGACAATCCCGTCGCGCCGGCGAGCGGTTGCGAGTAGTCGCCCCAGCCGTGTTGCTCGATGTTGTCGAAGGCCCGTTCGCTGAAGCTCTCGTACTCGCCCTCGAAGTGCATGCCGGGGCGCGTGTAGTCGTAGTCGATCAGACTGACCTTGCCCGTCGTGATCTGACGCGAGACCTCGAGTCTGTGAATGTGTTCTTCGTCGACGTGCCGGCTGTCAGGCGCGTGATAGCGGATAGTGTCGTAGCCGTTGTCGTGCTGTTTGTGCGAGCCGGGCGAATCGCACAGTACCAGCGTCATTCCGTCGAACAGATAGTAGATTCCCCATTCTCTCCAGATCCGCGTGAGGAATTCGAAATCGGATTCCCACATCTGCCGGACATGGTCCCGCTTTGGGTAGCCTTCGCACAGACCGGTCGCGCCCAACTCCATCACCACCGGAAAGTGATAACGCTCCTTGAGTATCCGGTCGGTGATGTCCGTTACGCTCGCGTCCTGAAAGATCCTGCTTTCGCGGTTCTTCGTGGCCAGCCACAGCCAGGGGCGCACGACGAAGCGGTAATGGGCGCGCCGGTCGTCGGTGCCGGTCTGTTTCATGCCTGTGACGAGGCCCGAAATCGTGCGGCGGCCCGCGCCCGCGTGTGCCACGTCACCGGGTTCCAACTCCTGTTGACCGAACAATCCGTTCCCGTCGAACGCGATCGAAATGTCGATGACTTTGCCAATCAGGTTATCGGGTACGACCAGTTCCTGGGCTTGCCACAATCCGAGCGTCGGACTTTCGATCGTCGCCACATCGAGCGTGTATCGATAGAGCTTGCCCAGGGATTCGGTGCCGCGCAGGCGTAGCGGAGCCAGCAAAGGCTCATTGCCCCATGTGGGTAGCGCGTCACTGGAAAGACCTAGCGTGCGGTCCTGTGCGGGTTCGACCATGCGTGCAAGGAGCTCGGTGTTTCGTGGCAATCGGGAAGCGATCATGAAGCGATCAGGATCGCGCCGCAGCCCGTCCTGTCGCCGGCATGGCTGACCCGCTTGCCGTTGTGGGTTCGCTGGCCGGTCGCGATGATCGGATAGACACCGCCACACCTCGGACACTCGACGCCGTCTCCATCGAGTGCAACCGGGATGCCCATGTGCATGAGGTCTGTCGCGGCCTCGATGACCGTGCCGTCGTGCGTCGTCTTGTCTGCGAGCCGGATCATCGGCTGGCCGTTGCCGTTCTTCATCGCTCATCCTCTGTTATGTGCGAACGACAGTATCGGGAGCGGGGCAACCAGGAGCATTCGGAATTGGATGAATTTTTAGCCTATGTAGGCGATTTATTTGATTTGTCGGGCGAACGGGATCTCACAGCTTCCAGAAGAAGCATCCCCCATGCGCCGAGGCCCCGGATGAACCTGCCAACAGCGCGCTCGCGAGCCGATGCTTCCGGTTTTAGAAAGACTGATGACGGAATGCGGCTTTGGCGGAGAAGTCGAGGCGGACTGAGGTCTGAGCGGACTTCGTGATTTCGCATCGATTGATGCAGCCGGAGCGGCCACCACGCCGCACGGCTGCATTCTTCGGCACGCGCCGTCCATAGACGACGCGCACTTCGCTTAAAAGAACCCCAGCGCCTCCGCCTGATAGCTGACCAGCAGACACTTCGTCTGCTGATAGTTCGACAACGCCATCTTGTGTGTTTCGCGCCCGATCCCCGACTGCTTGTAGCCACCGAAGGCCGCATGCGCCGGATACAGGTGATAGCAGTTGGTCCACACGCGTCCCGCCTCGATCTCGCGTCCCAACTTGTAAGCGCGGGTACCGTCGCGAGTCCACACGCCCGCGCCCAGGCCATAGTACGTGTCGTTCGCGAGTTCGATCGCTTGCTGTTCGTCCTTGAACGTCATCACCGAGGCGACCGGCCCGAAGATCTCCTCCTGGAACACACGCATATCGTTGTTGCCGAACAGCATCGTCGGCTTCACGTAGAAACCCTCGCCGAGGCCGACGCCAGGCGTTGCGCGCTCGCCGCCGACGAGGCACCGCGCCCCTTCGTCCCGGCCGATGTCGATATACGACAGGATCTTGTCGAGCTGCTGCTGCGATGCCTGCGCACCGATCATCGTTTCGAGGTTCAGCGGATGGCCAGCCTTGATGCGTTCCACCCGCGCGATCGCCTTCTCGATGAAGCGCTCGTAAATCGACTCCTGAACCAGCACGCGCGACGGGCACGTGCACACTTCGCCCTGATTCAGCGCGAACATCGCGAGACCTTCGAGCGCCTTGTCGAGGAACGCGTCGTCGCGATCGAGCACGTCGGCGAAGAAGATGTTCGGGCTCTTGCCGCCGAGTTCGACCGTCGACGGGATCAGGTTGTCCGCGGCTGCGTGCAGGATGCGCTTGCCGACCGGCGTCGAGCCCGTGAACGCGATCTTCGCGATGCGCTTGCTGGTGGCGAGCGCTTCGCCCGCTTCCTTGCCGAAGCCGTTGACGATGTTGATGACCCCGGCGGGGAACAGGTCGCCGATCAGTTCGATCAGCACGAGTATCGAAGCCGGCGTCTGCTCGGCCGGCTTCATCACGACGCAGCAGCCGGCCGCGAGCGCGGGCGCGAGCTTCCATGCGGCCATCAGCAGCGGAAAATTCCACGGGATGATCTGACCGACCACCCCAGCCGGCTCGTGAAAGTGATAAGCGACCGTGTTGTCGTCGATCTCCGAGATGCCGCCTTCCTGCGCGCGGATGCAGCCCGCGAAATAGCGGAAATGATCGACGGCGAGCGGCAGGTCAGCGGCCATCGTTTCGCGCAACGGCTTGCCGTTGTCGATCGTCTCGGCGACCGCTAGCAGCTTCAGGTTCTTCTCCATGCGCTCGGCCACCGCCAGCAACAGGTTCGCGCGCTCTGTCACCGACGTCTTCGCCCATTTGCGGCGCGCTGCGTGCGCGGCGTCGATGGCGAGGTCGATATCGGCAGCGCTCGAGCGAGGCACAAGACAAAACGGCTGCCCGTTGATCGGCGACACGTTGTCGAAATAGTCGCCGCCGACCGGCGGTACCCACTTGCCGCCGATGTAGTTTTCGTAACGCTGGCGATAGGGATACTCGATGTCGATGCCGAGGGCTTTCAGGTCAAATGGATTCATCACTTGTCTCCGTTTTGTGATGGTGATCGGGTGACTGCGCGGGACCACATCAGGCACGAACCGTACCAATGCATCGAAGTGGGATATTTCAGGGATTGCGGTGAGCCGCATGGCGGAAGTGTTTCGTTTCGGAACAGGTGCGCGGGCTGCGGGTGTTCAGAAACGCCGCAGGTCCGGCCGACGCTGACGCAGATCAAGGATGCGGGCCCGCGCGGGGTCGCCGCACGCGTCGGGCGCACTGACAAAGGGAGTATTCTGTTGACACGCATCAAAGCGTCCGGCACGACCCGGGCGCATTCAGGAGGAGACAATGCGCGACGACGTTCATCCGCTCAGCGTGGCGGCGGCTAATCGCTCCAAAGGTTGGCCCGCACCGGCGATCCAGAAAGCCCACGAACGCTCCGAGACGTTCGGCCTGCGCGCATCGATCCGGCCGGATTACGACATTCTGTCCGACACGGGCCTCGCGCTGAAGCGCGAACAGAACCAGGCGCTGTGCGCGCATGCGATGCCGGTCATGGAGACGCTGCGCGAGCAGATCGTCAACACGCAAAGCATGATCGTGCTGACCAACGCCGACGGGTTGATCCTGCATTCGATCGGCGACGACGACTTTCTGCATCGCGCGGAAAAAGTGGCGCTGCGGCCTGGCGCGAACTGGGCCGAGGATCGTCAGGGGACCAACGCGATCGGTACCTCGCTGGCCGAGGGGTGTGCGATGGTCGTTCATGGCGATCAGCACTATCTGGCGGCGAACCGCTTCCTGACCTGTTCGAGTGTGCCGATTCTCGATCCGTACGGCGATCTGATCGGCGTGCTCGACGTGACGGGCGACCACCGCAGCTATCACCAGCACACGACGGCACTCGCGAAAATGTCGGTGCAGATGATCGAAAACCATCTGTTCTCGACTGCGTTTCGCGACGTCCTGCAAGTATCTTTCCACGGACGTCCTGAGTTTCTCGGCACGCTGATGGAAGGGATCATTGCATTTACCGATGATGGTCGCTTTCTGTCCGCGAATCGAAGTGCGCAGTTTCAGTTGGGCTTGTCGCTCGCTGCGTTGCGCGCGCATACGCTGTCGTCGCTATTTCAGATCTCGTATGCGCAATTGATCGATCGTTTGACGCATGGCGTCGCGCCGCATCTGATGCTGAATTTGCACAACGGTGCGGTGGTTTGCGCGCGCGGGCAGTTCAGGCGGGCGTCGTTTGGGCTGGGGCATGGGGCGGTGGATGTGCAAGGTGTCGCCGCACCGCGACCGGTATGCGCAAACGCGCGTCAGCCGGCTGCGGGACTGTCGCGGCTCAGCGATCTCGATACTGGCGATGCTCGTGTGTCCGCACTGATCGCGAAGGTTCGCAAGGTGCTCGGCAAGGATATTCCGATTCTGATCGCCGGCGAGACCGGTACCGGCAAGGAGTTGCTCGCGCAGGCGATTCATAACGATTCGCCGCGAGGTGATGGGCGGTTTGTTGCGGTTAACTGTGCTTCGATTCCGGAGTCGCTGATCGAATCTGAGCTATTCGGGTATGAAGAGGGTGCGTTTACCGGAGCGCGGCGGAAAGGGGCGATCGGCAAGCTGATGCAGGCGAATGGAGGCACACTGTTTCTCGATGAGATCGGGGATATGCCGTATTCGTTGCAGGTGCGGTTGCTGCGTGTTTTGCAGGAGCGGGTTGTGACGCCGCTTGGGGCGACGCGGGCGGTTCCTGTCGATGTCTCCATTATTTGCGCGACCCACCGCAACTTGCGCGAGATGATCGCGCAGAATCAGTTTCGTGAGGATCTTTACTATCGGATCAACGGGCTTGCGGTTCGTTTGCCGGCGTTGCGTGAGCGGAGCGATCTCGCGGTCGTCGTTCAAAAGATGTTGCAGTGGGAATCAGTCGAAAGCGGGGGGCGGCAGGCGCTCAGCGTTGCGGCTGATGTGATGGCGGTGTTCGGCCGACATGCGTGGCCGGGTAACTGTCGGCAACTGGCTAATCTGCTGCGCACTGCGGCGGCGATGGTGGATGAGGATGAGGTGATTCGGTGGGAACATTTGCCGGATGATTTTTTGGATGATGTGGGGGGCGCGGGTTGCGGCGATGGCGAGGTTGGACAGGGGGACTCTGCTGCGTCGGCTGCTTCGAGCTCTTCAGCCATTTCGGCCGGTTCGGCTGCGGATGCCTCTGCTGCTGGCGATGCGTCGCTGCCCGACGGTGCTCGGCTGCAGGATGTTGCCACCTCTGTGGTTGCGATGACGCTGGCGCGCTATGGCGGAAACGTGTCTGCCGCGGCGCGTGCGCTCGGGGTCTCGCGGAACACGATCTATCGCAGGATGCCGGCTGTGCAGCCGGGGCGGGTGGCGGAAAAGGATTGACGCGGGAGTTTTCGCAGGACCAATCGATAATGGCCGCGGTGACCGGCCAGTTTTCCCTATGAGTCGAGTCACATGGGTGACGAAGGCTGCGGCGCCCGATGGCCGCCCGCCCGCCGCGCGCGCCGCGTGATGATCATGGACGTAGCCCCCATTACTTCACGAGCTCCCGCAGACTGTCAACGACCTCCGGGTTAGCCAGCGTGGATACGTCTCCGGGGTCTTGATGGTTTGAAAGTGCTGCGAGCACGCGCCGCATGATCTTGCCCGACCGGGTCTTGGGCATGTCCGGAACAATGACCACCCGGTGCGGCTTCGCGATGGCTCCGATCCGATCGACCACCGAGTTTGTGACCCGCTTTGCAAGCTCCTCCGAAGCTTCCACCCCGGGCTTTAACGAAACATACAGTTCGGGCACTCTGCCCTTGATCTCGTCGGCGACCGGCACGACAGCCGCTTCGACGACTTCGGGGACAAGCAGGGCGGCTGACTCGATTTCTTTGGTACCGAGGCGATGGCCGGCGACGTTGATCACGTCGTCGATACGACCGAGAATCCGGAAGTAGCCGTCCGCAGCGTCGACAGCACCGTCTCCCGCCATGTAGGGCCAGTCGCGCCAGTCCTTGCTCCTGGGATCCCGGCAGTAGCGGGCATAGTACGTTTTCACGTAGCGCTCCGGGGCCCTCCAGATGGTCTGAAACGCGCCGGGCCACGGATTGAGAATACAGATGTTGCCCGCCTTGCCGGAACCGCTTGCAAGTTCATTACCGGCGTCGTCGTAAATCACCGGATGAATGCCAGGTATTCCCGGACCGGCACTGCCGGGCTTCATCTTGTGCAACGCCGGCACCGTGCTGCAAAGGAACCCGCCCGTTTCAGTTTGCCACCACGTGTCGACAATGACGGCCTCCCCCTTCCCGACAGACCGGTGATACCACTTCCAGACTTCGGGCTCGATGGGTTCGCCCACGGTCGTCATGTGCTTGAAGTGATAGCCGTACTTCGCGGGTTCGTCCGGTCCGCTGCGCCGCAGTGCGCGGATCGCAGTCGGCGACGTGTGGAAGATATTGACGCCGAGGTTTTCGGCAATTCGCCAAGGGCGCCCGGCATCGGGGTAGACGGGCACGCCTTCGTACACGACCGACGAGGCCGCGAGCGCGAGCGGGCCGTAGACAATGTAGGAGTGACCGGTAATCCAGCCGATGTCGGCCATGCACCAATACACGTCCTCGGGGTGGATGTCCTGGATGTATTTCGATGTCCAGGCGACGTAGGCGAGATAGCCTCCAATGGAATGCTGGCACCCCTTGGGGCGGCCCGTGGTACCGCTCGAATACATGAGGAATAGCGGTGCCTCAGCGGGCATCTGCACGGGCTCGACACGTTTGCCGCGGAACGCCTTGAGGGCGTCGTTGACGATGACATCGCGTTCTTCCACGAGCTGCGTCGGACTCGAATACTTGCCCGGATACCGCTGCCAGATCAGAACCTTCTCGGCCCGGTGACCCTTCCCTGCAGCTTCGGCGAACGCGGTGTCGGCTTTTTCCTTGTGATCGATCAGCTTGCCGCCACGCCAGTAAGCGTCCATCGTAATCAGCAGACGGCTCTCGGAATCCAGGATGCGGTCGGCGCAGGCCGCGCCGCTGAAGCCGCTAAATACCTGCGAGTGAATCACCCCGAGCCGGGCGCAGGCGAGCATCGTGATGGGCAGCTCCGCCACCATAGGCATATGGAGAGTAACCCGGTCACCGGCTTTTAGACCGCAGACGTCGCGTAGCATGGCCGCGAACTCGCTTACGCGGACATAAAGTTCCTGGTAGGTGACATGCTGGACCGTCTCGTCCTCGGGCTCTGGCACGAAATGGATCGCGGCCTTGTTCCGGTAGGCGGCGAGGTGACGATCCACGCAGTTGTAGCAGGCATTGATCCGACCACCGACGAACCAGCGCCAGAACGGAGGATTGCTCGCGTCGAACATCGTGTCCCAGTACCTGTACCAGTCGAGAAGGTCCGCGAACTCCTTGAAGCACTCGGGGAATTTGTCGAGAGAGAAACGTGCAAACACTCCCGCGTCTGTCAGATTGGCTTGGGCGATGAACGAGGCGGGCGGCGGGAAATATTCCTCTTCAGGCCAGTGCACGGCGATTTGCGCCTCGGAAACCTCGGCCGCTTGTTGCTCTGCGGAAGCGCGGCGCGATGACTTGTCTCGTGACATGACAGTTCCTCCTTGCTTCTAGGTGCCCAGGGACACGAGGTGTCCCACGCTACCCGCGGCAGCGCGTCTTTTGACTTGTCTCATGGGTCTGGACACCAGGCGCGACAGTCCGTGCGCTGCATAACGAATTTAAGGCCAGGGCGGATGCAATGCCAAGCAACGTATTCCCTGTCAAAGAGCTGCATCCCGAGGGCCAATGGTGTTAGCGCGACGACGAGCGTTGACTTGCCGGTCGGTCAACCCTGAACTAAATTTTCATTGGGGTTCATCAAACGGGAGAGGCGCCATGGATCTGCTCGTTGAACGTGTCGATGTATGGGCGGCCACAATCGAGGACAGGCCCGGCGGTCTCGCCGAAGTGTTAAGTGTCCTGCGAGATGCCGGAGCGAACCTGCAATTCATCATCTCCCGTCGAACTGCGGAAGCACCGGGGAAGGCAGTCGTGTTTCTCGCGCCGCTTCAGAACGACCGAGAAATTCGTGCCGCCTCGCAGGTGGGGTTCAACGTCCTCCCGAGTCTTCACTCGGTGCGGGTGATGGGCCCCGACCGGCCGGGCATCATTGCAGAGTTGACCCAAAAGTTGGCTACCGGGGGAATCAACCTTCGCGGCGTTTCGGCTGCCGCTATCGGCACACAGTTCGTTGCCTATCTGGCAATGGACGCGCTGGGCGACACGATTCGTGCAATGGAGATTTTGCAGCAGGCGTAGGACGTTGCGCCGCCGCGACAGCAACGGGTGCCGCAATGCCGTGTGCCCGGCATGGCCCACTTCTCAGACAAGACGAAGGCGACATGCTGCCGACGCCCCGAATTTGTTCACCGGCTCCGATATACCAGCGCTGGTATCTTGCTGTGTGTTAGCACCTTTTGCGTTTCGTCCTGACACGTTTACGACGTCGTAGAGCCGGCCAGTGATCACACCCGCCGATAGCGCGAATT
The DNA here is from genome assembly GCF_014397655.1 of Paraburkholderia sp. UCT31. Lineage (NCBI taxonomy): Bacteria > Pseudomonadati > Pseudomonadota > Betaproteobacteria > Burkholderiales > Burkholderiaceae > Paraburkholderia > Paraburkholderia sp. UCT31. Next base: position 28,631 of record NZ_VZQP01000031.1, on the reverse strand, counting down.
GTCAGGGGTATTCGTTCGAACATCAGAGTACCTCCATCGAACGGCGATCCATCGCCTCGTAACGAGTCCAGTCGGTCCACCTTTCTCGACCCACTTAGCTGATACCGGAAAGACTCGATACTCAGACTTGGTCTCCGTCTCCATGGAGCACCGCAGGCCTGACTGGCCGGCGCGCTTGCTGCACGCCGGCCGACCCGCGCCGAGTGGCTAGGCCGCTCGCGGATGGGCTTGTGCCCAGTCGTGTGTCGGAAGCACGGTGTGTCCGAAGCTTTCGTTGATCACCATCGCCGCCGACGCATAGAACGCCAGTAGAGCGGTAATCAAGCCTACATAGCCGCCGGCCCGCGTGGCAACGCCCATACCTGTCCATGCGCCGATCGCCAACAGCAGAAAAGTGATCCACAGCGAGAGAAACACCAGTTGCACAGACGTACTCGTGTGCAGCGAGCCGATCCACATGTAGAACGTGAAGACCCCCCACACAAACAGATACCAGCCGATGAAGGCCTCAGGCACCCTGGTGCCCAGGAACGCGACGAACAGCGCAAAGGACCACCAGAAGGCGCCGTAACTGAGGAACGCCACCGTGCCTAGCGTATTGCCGCGTGGAAATTCGAGCACGCCCGCGATCATCTGCGCCGTGCCGCCGAAAGCGAACGCTAGCGCCAGCACGAGCCCCAAGGCATCCTTGTCGAACCAGCCGGCGTTCACCATGCTGAGCATCCATGTGGTGAATGCGAATCCAGCGAGCCCGAGCGGCGCCGGGTTGGCTAACTTACTGTTCATAAACCGCCTCCTTGGTGGTTAGCCTCTGAGACATATCCGGAGGCGATACGAATCCCTCGGTCGCCGCCGAACGCGACCGCGCCATGCTCGCTATCGATGGCCATCAGCGCAATATGCGTTCGGCCCAATTTGTGGCGCAGCCACGTGCAAGCCTGCGCGGTTCAACTTAAGTGTAGGATGCGTTGCGCCGCTCGCCGAATCGGATGGTACTGATCTGGCTGGAGGATGACCGCCAGATAGACGCAGCGTGTCGCTACCCGTATGAACGTGATCGAAAGCGGGTCAATGGCTTTCGAGCGTCGGTTGGGCAGAAGAAAGTGATGGGATTCGACTCGCTCACCGTCGCCCGTTTGGACTCACCTAACACCTGCTTGACCGGGAGCCTCGATTTCAATCGGGTCAAGATGGACGGCGGGTGCTCAGCGGTACCGGCAACCTTCTTGCGCAAAGGCTGCCGATACAGGGATACGAAAGCATGATCCCGCGTGCACATCTCCCCGCGCGGGGGGAGATGTGTCTAGCGCGCCGCGATCCCTTGTGCCCCCGGCGGTACGCCGGTGACTGAGCCAAGTGGCTCGAGTGTTCCGTCTGGCATCACGTGAAAGCCACTTACAGCGCCGTTACCTTCACGAACGTAGAGGAATTTGCTGTGACCACTGAGCGCCATGTCAAGGGGAGCGCTGAGTGTGCCTGCAGTCGGATTGAGCAAGCGTACTGTACCGTCCGCCGCGATCCGCAGACTGCTGATCGAGCCGCTACCGGCATTGGCCGTGTAGGCAAAACGTCCATCGCCCGTGGTGACAAGCCAGCAAGGGGCGCTCTGGCCCAAGGGAATTGCTGCACTGATGGAAGTCAGATGTTTGCTGTCCTCGACCTCATATGAGGAAACCGAATCAGACCCGGCCTCGGAGACGATCGCATAACCCCGGGTCGTGATGGAAAAGCCAAACGGCGTGACGCCGTTTGACCTATGGGGGGTTGGAGTCGAGGCGTAACCGGTGAAGCCGACATAATACGTGTCAATGAATTGTGTGCCCTTTTCGGTCACGAGCAGTTCGTTGCCTTCCGGCGCAAACTTCACTTGCGCGGGCTGGGCGAGGTTTCCGCCGGCAAGTGGTCGCTGTGAACCCGGTAACGGAACGAGACGCTTGCCAAACGCGTCGACGATAAAGCCACTGATGTTCGGTGTGCCGCCGGCATTGAGCACATACGCGATGGGCCCCTTGACTGTCACGCTGACGGGCATTTGACCGCCCGATGGTTTTTTGTCGAGCAGCGTCAGTTTGCTGCCGTCGACCGCGAACAGCGAAACCTCATTGCTGCCGGCATTCACGGCGAACAGAAAGCCCCCTTGCAACGTCAGCGAACCCTGCGAGCCTAGCGGATCGGTTCCTGTGCCTGCTCCTTGGCCGCCGGTTGAGTACGTGGCTTCATAGGTGAGTATTCCGTTGGCAGCGCGCGAATAGACAAGAACCGAGTTCCCCGACGGCTGGTTTGACAGAACGTAAACCGCTCCTGGCGGATCGACCTCCGAATCGGCTTGCGCAATGCTGATTGAAGCGAATCCTAACGCCGTAGCGAACGCGATGGTTCGCAACAGAAACGTTAAACGGCACGTGATAAATGACATGGCGTACTCCTTGCGTGGGCGACGAGCGAACGGGTGACGTCGGATGGACGAGTGGGCAGAGCAGGTAGCTGCACGTTACGTCCTTGATAAATTGGGCTACAGGCAGACCTGCAAGAGCGTTACCCAGTTCGCGAGCTGTTTCATTACTTCACCCCTTGTCGCGTTTACTAACGGTGGTTAAGGAGGTCGAACAGGGAACATCGGGCCGCGGTGGATTGGCCGGGAGCGCATCGCCCCCGGCAATGATGCTAACGCTGCAATCCACTGACCGGTTTATGTGGGAAAAGACGGGTCGCGACTATTCGGCGTCGTACATCTCCGTTCGGCTTGACTGCGGCTCTCGCGGACCTGAGTCAAGGGCGGTTTTCGTTGGACGTACAGCCATTCGCCGCCCCTCGTTTGTATATAGTCCATCCGGGCCGCTTGACCATGAACATTTTTTGACGGGTGCTCCCGATGCCGTTGAATCCCAGCAAAGGTATGACTGATCCGCCAATAAGTGCTGCCCATGGACTACCTTCGGCCTTGACTTGAAAAGCCCTTCGGGGCGAACAGATTGACGATGGCCTCCTGTAGGGCAGCAAGGGGACATTCGTCAACGTGGATTGAGTCACTCGAAGGGGTCGCGTGCCGCCAATCGCTGCCGGGCTGCAGCCGGGGAACGAGCGACACTCGCCCGCGCCGGGGCAGTACACTACCGGTCTCGGCAAAAGCCAGGTAATCCCATCCACGTCAGACAGTCCATGGACTACTTCGCCGCAGTACGGGCCTTCGTTTGCGCAGCGGAACTGCAGAGCTTCAGCAAGACGGCCAATGCACTGTCAGTCAAGACCTCGACTGTCTCCCGCTACGTAAGCGAACTCGAAAGAGATCTGGGCATCGCCCTATTCAACCGGTCGACGCGCGGCCTCGTCCTGACAGAAGGCGGCCGGCTGTTTCGTGAACACGCCTTGTTAGCGTTGCAAGCACTCGATGACGCGCGCGAAGTGACGTCGTCGCTAAATCGCACGCCACAAGGCGTGCTGCGCGTGACAATGCCACCGGCATTCGGCCGCCTGCACATCGTGCCGCATCTGCCGGCCTTCATGGCGCGCTATCCTGATATCGACCTCGACATCGTCTCTACAGACGAAACGCTCAACATGATCGATGCGGGCATTGATGTGGCGATCCGTACCGGCGTGCTGCCCGATTCGTCATTGATGGCGAGGCGCCTGGCACCGCATCGTCGTATCGTCTGTGGCAGCCCGGCGTATTTCGCGCGTAGCGGCACACCGCGTGTGCCTGGCGATCTGGCCGCGCGCGATGCGCTTCGCGTGTCCCTGGTCCCGGACGACAAATGGTATTTCACGCTGGTCACCGCGGACGCGCGGGCGTCGCAAGAACAGGAACAGGTGCTGGTGGAGTTGCAGGGGCGCTTGCGCGCTGACGACTCCGAAGCCGTGCTCGCGCTCGCCGTGGCCGGTTGTGGCGTGGCGCTCCTGCCGACATGGCTCGCCTCTACGGCCCTGCGCGGAGGACGCTTGCAGCACGTGCTACCGGAATGGGAAGCACGCACCGGACGAGCCGAACCCGCGGTCTGGGCGGTCTACCCACCGAAGAAGATCGTCTCGTCGAAGGTGCGCGCCTTCGTGGATTTCTATGCCGAGGCGTTTGGCGAGCCGCCGTACTGGGACGACGGACTCGCACTGGAGCGTCAGCCTTGATGGGCGAAGCGGATGTCTAGCGTGCGCAGGTAAGTCTGCAAGCCTGCATCCTGGATCGGAATCACATAGGCGTTTTCGTTCGTTTCGTTGAAATGCGCATGCCAGTGTCCCGGCGGCGTGACGAATGCCATCCCCGTTTTCCAATCGACGCGGGTCGGGTTCACGATATTGCCATCCCTGTCCAGTTCCGTTCCGACCAGCGTATAGACACCCAGCTTGCCGCTGGCGATGAAGTCGAGTGCAATCGACTGGTGCCGGTGCGGCTTCTGCACCGAGTTGGGCGGCACGATGCCGAACATCGCCCACAACACATGCGTGACCGTGCGCGTCTGCGGAAAGTTGGTGTTGCCCATTAGTACGCTGATGCGGTTGCGACGACCCGCGTTCGCTTGTTCCGCGACCGCGCGCAGTGCTGCCTGCGCCTCGGCGGCCGGATAGCGTGTCGGCGCAAAGCGCGCATGTACCCCGGTGGTACCAAGATAGGTGAGCAGTGGCGCGTCATTGACGTAATAGAGCGTGGCCGTCGCAGCAGCGGACAGCACCGTGGCATGGCCGCCTGGGAGCGTGAAGAAATCGCCCATCGAAAAGGGGAAGCTCGTTTCGGATTGCTGCACGCTACCCGCTCCGCTAATGACGTAGCAGACCTGCGAGGTCGCATTGGGATCGAGTGTCAACGCGTCGCCCGCATTGATGCGCAGGAAGTGGGCGCTCAAGCCGGGACCGGTCGCGGGACCCGGGCAGCCCAACTCCGCAGACAGGTCAAGCGGCACGACTCGGGTTGCGCCGTCTGCATAAAGCGAAGGCGAGAAGCTGCAGAACGGCACACGCGAGATGAGCTTCGCACCAATCGGATTGGCGGACGAAGTGTATTCGAAGTATTGCGCGTCTTCCGTGGCGACATTCGGTTTGGTGAGAAGCGCGGGGGATGTCCTGGTCAGCATGGTTTTGCTCCTGTTGAGTTTTGAGGGGGCTTCGCGCGGTTCCATTTGTGAGGATCCGCATCCGAAGGCTGACCTGACTTTAGGCGCGGGGCGTTGGCGCCGGAAGTGCCGGACATCGAAATCACCTTTGCGCAAAAGGAACACCGTGCCACGACGGTTTCGAGGCGCGGCGGGTTGTTCATGCCGGGCCGCTATGCAGTTCATCATCGGCCAAGGTTCGGCCAGGAGGCAATGTTCAACGAGGTTGTGTTGACGGGCCGAAATCGTACCGACAGCGGACGTTTGATTTCGGACTCTGATCGACCGCTTCACGCCCTGAGGCGGTTCCTGAGGAGTGACGAACCACGCCTCCTGAGGGCGTTGAGGTAGACAAAAGCCGTGGGCTTCCCGCCTGGAAGAAGAGAGAGGCGGTAACGAGTGTCGCCAGACTCTCGCAGCAGCGACTCCAATCACTTATTAACCATCCTCGCCGGCACACTAATAGCAAGCAAACCGCCCAGCACCATGAACGCCGCCAACATATACATCCCCGAATCGTTCGCCGCGGTAACCTCCTTCAACCACCCCACAGCATAAGGACTAAGGAAACCGGCAAGGTTGCCAATCGAATTAATCATCGCAATCCCGGCAGCGGCGCCGGTGCCTGCCAGAATCGCCGTCGGCAAACTCCAAAACAACGGCAGTGTAGTGAGGATGCCCATAGTAGCCAGCGTCAACCCAGTCATGGCAAGCAGGGTGTTATGCGCCCAAACGACGGAAAGCACGAGCCCCACAGCACCAAGAAACGCCGGCAACGCAATATGCCATCTCCGTTCCCTCGACCGATCCGCACTCCGCGCCACAAACACCATCGCCACAACAGCCGCCGCAAACGGCACGGCCGATAGCAGCCCAATCAAAAACGCATCGGTAACGCCGGTCGATTTGATAATCGTCGGCAACCAGAAGCTCACCCCATAAAGCCCCATCACAAACGAGAAGTAGGTGAGGCTCAACATCAACACCCGCCCGCTAGTGAGTACCTGCCGAATCGGCATATCGTGCTTGGTCGCTTCCTCAGCCGACACCTGACTCTCAAGCAACTGCTGCTCTTCCCGGGTCAGCCACTTAGCCTTCGAAATCCGATCATCGAGCATCACGAACACGATGATCCCGACCAGCACCGACGGCACCCCTTCGAGCAGAAACAGCCACTGCCATCCGTGCCAACCGTTCACGCCGTTGAAGTTCTTCAGGATGTACCCAGACACCGGCCCACCAATCACCCCCGACAACGCAATCGCCGTCATAAACCAGGTCGTCATCCGTCCACGCCGATGCGCCGGATACCAGTAGGTGAGATACAAAATAATCCCAGGAAAGAAACCCGCCTCTGCAAGCCCGAGCAAAAAGCGCATCACATAAAACATCGTCGGCGTGGTGACTAACATCGTCAGCATGGATATCACGCCCCACGAAATCATGATCCGCGCGATCCAGACACGCGCGCCGACCTTATGCAGGATCACGTTGCTCGGCACTTCGAAGATGAAATAGCCGATGAAGAAAATCCCCGCGCCGAAGCCATACACCGCATCGCTCAAGCCAAGATCGGTGCTCATCCCCAGCTTCGCGAAGCCGACGTTCACGCGGTCCAGATAGGCGACGATGTAGCAGAGCATCAATAGCGGCGCGAGCCGCCAGGTAACCTTGCGATAAGTCGCCTCTTCGAACGTCGAAGGCGGCGCGCCAGCGCCGGGATGGTGGAGCGGATCTGCAGGACTAGCCATGACTATGTCTCCTCTTTTTTATGGAATTGAAGTGCCGCCGCCGAACGATTCTATCCGCGCCAGGTCTTTTGCAGGACGAATCGATATCGGGGGAAAACACTGACTGCGCACGCAGTGCGTGCGCAGCGCTTGACCTACCGCTACACGCAGCGCCCCCCATCCACTTCGAGGCACACGCCGGTAATAAACTCCGCCTCATCCGAAGCCAGATACAGCGCCGCATTCGCAATATCCTGCGGCGTCGAAAACCGCCCGAGAGGAATCCCTGCCAGGAACTTCTGCCGGTTCTGCGGCGTATCCTCGACCCCCATGAACTCGGACAACAGCGCGGTCTCACCGATCACCGGATTCACGCAGTTCACGCGAATCCGCTCCGGCCCCAGCTCAACGGCGAGCGACTTGCTAGCGACGATCACCGCGCCCTTGCTGCCGTTGTACCAGACGAGCCCGGGCCGCGGCCGCACGCCCGCCGTCGACGCGATATTGATGAAGCTGCCGCCGCCTTGCTCGCGAAAATACGGCACGAACTCCTGCACGCTCCAGTAGATGCTCTTCACGTTCACCGCATAGACGCGGTCGAACTCGGCCTCGGTCACTTCGAGTACCGGCTTGTTGCGATGCGTGGTGCCCGCGTTGTTGACGACGATCTGCACGCTGCCGAAGTCTTCCAGCGCGGCCTCGCGCAGCGTGCGCCAGTCGTCGCGTCGCGCGACGTTGCCGGGTACCGCGATCGCCTTGCCGCCCGCAATCGCGATCTCACTCGCGACGCGTTCGGCGGCCGGCCCGTTGAGGTCGTTGACCACGACGTTCGCGCCTTCGCGCGCAAAGGTCTTTGCGATCCCTTCGCCGAAACCCGAACCGCCGCCCGTGACGATGGCCGTTTTACCTGTCAACCGCATGATGTCTCCGTTGTTCGTGATGGATAGAGCGATGCGTTGTTGCGTGTAACGTGCTGCTCGCGCCGATCGCGAGCGAGCCCTACGGCACCCGCTAGCCGTGCCGGATCGCGATCGTCTTCAGCACCGTAAAGCCATACAGCGCCTCGAAGCCTTTCTCGCGGCCATGTCCCGAATGCTTGACGCCGCCGAACGGCAATTCGACGCCGCCGCCCGCGCCATAGTTGTTGATGAACACCTGGCCCGAGCGCACGCGTCGGGCGAGGCGCATCTGGCGCGCGCCATCGCGTGTCCAGATGCCGGCGACGAGCCCGAACTGCGTGCCGTTCGCGAGCGCGAGCGCTTCGGCTTCGTCGCGGAACGACATCGCGGCGAGCACCGGACCGAACACTTCGTCGCGCGCGAGGCGGTGGCTCGCGGGCACGTCGCGCAGCAAGGTCGGGGCCTGATAGAAGCCGCTTTCAGGCGCTTCGGGAATCACCTCGCCGTGCGCGGCCATCGCGATGCCGTCGTGTTGCGCGTCCGACAGAAAGTCCCACACGCGTTGCTGCTGTTTCGCGCTGATCAGCGGTCCGCAGTCGAGGTCGGCATTCGACGGCCCGACGCGCAACGCCTGAAAGGCGCTGCTGAGTCTGTCGAGCAGCGGCTCGTAAATCGCCTGCTCGATCAGCACGCGACTGCCCGCCGAGCAGGTTTGCCCGGCGTTCTGCACGATCGCGGAGATCAGCACCGGCAGCGCGGCGTCGAGATCGGCGTCGGCGAACACGATTTGCGGCGACTTGCCGCCGAGTTCGAGCGTGACCGGCACGTGGTTTTCGGCGGCCATCTGCGTGACGAGCTTGCCGGTTTCGGGCGAGCCCGTGAAGGAGATGTGATCGATGCCCGGATGACGCGCGAGCGCGGCGCCCGCTTCGTGCCCATAGCCGGTCACGATGTTCAGCGCACCGGCCGGCAAGCCGGCCTCGGCGGCGAGCTCTGCGACCCGCAGCACGGAAAGGCACGCGTCCTCGGCCGGTTTGACGACGCACGCATTGCCGGTCGCGAGCGCCGCGCCGACGCTGCGCCCGAAGATCTGCATCGGGTAATTCCACGGCACGATGTGGCCGGTCACGCCGTGCGGCTCGCGGATCGTCAGCACCGTGTAGCCGGATTGGTAGGGCAGGGTTTCGCCGTGCAGCTTGTCGGCCGCGCCGGCGTAGAACTCGAAGTAGCGGGTCAGGGCGGCGGCGTCGGCGCGCGCCTGCTTGAGCGGTTTGCCGGTGTCGCGCGCTTCGAGCCGTGCAAGGTCTTCCTGGCGCGCTGCCACCAGCAGCGACAGCCGGTACAGCACGCGGCCGCGCTCGGCGGCGCTCAGCGCGCCCCATGTGCCGTCGAACGCTGCGCGCGCGGCGTGCACGGCGGTGTCGATATCGGCCTCGGTGCCGCGCGCGATGCGCGTGAACGGCTGGCCGTCCGAGGGATCGAGTACGGCGATCGAATCGCCGCCGGAAGCGGCGCACCACTCGCCGCCGATGAAATGCCGTGCTTCTTCCATGCATGCTCCTTGATGACGTGCGGCCGGCGTGCGGCGGCGCGGGTTCGAAGGGGAGACACAAAACGGTAGAGACGCGAAGCGAGACTCGCCAGACGATTATCGCGCCGATCCGACCGCGGATGCCACCTGCCGATTGGCTATAATGGCGCATTCCGTACGGTCCGGTGCGCGGCCCCGTTGTTCGGGGCGAGAGGGTTTCAGTGCCCGACGTTCGCGGTTCGCACACAGTTCGCACCGCATCGGCAGCTCGCGCGCCGTTCGCCGCCTTCCGATTTCCATCCCCTTCAGAGAGCGCTCATGAGCTTCAATCACGTTCCCGCAGGCAAAGACCTTCCGCACGATTTCAACGTCATCATCGAAATCCCGGCGCAAAGCGACCCGGTGAAGTACGAAGCCGACAAGGACCTGGGCCTGCTCGTCGTCGACCGTTTCATCGGCACCGGCATGCGCTATCCGGCCAACTACGGCTTCATTCCGCAGACGCTGTCGGGCGACGGCGATCCGGTCGACGTGCTGGTGATCACGCCGTTCCCGCTGCTGGCAGGCTCGGTCGTGCGCGCCCGCGCGCTCGGCATGCTGCAAATGACTGATGAGTCCGGTGTCGACGCGAAGCTGATCGCCGTGCCGCACGACAAGATCTGCCCGATGACGGCGAACCTGAAGTCGGTCGACGACGTGCCGGCTTACCTGAAGGACCAGATCAAGCACTTCTTCGAGCAATACAAGGCGCTGGAGAAGGGCAAGTGGGTCAAGGTCGAAGGCTGGGCCGACGTCGATGCTGCCCACAAGGAAATCAGCGAAGGCGTGGCGAACTACAAGAAGTAGAGCAGGGTAATCGCGAAGTGAAAGATTGACCTCGCTTTGCGAACACTCAGTAGGTCTTTAAGGGGCAAGCCACAACGGTTTGCCTCTTTGCGTTTGTTCGGCTGAATTTCGGCGGTGAGACCCTGCGCGCCTTTGGTTTTAAAGATAGAGAAAATTTCTCAAAGGTTTTCCGAGGCGCCCAGCAGGGCGCTGAGGCCAATCACGCATGCCGCACAAATCTTCGTGCAAGATTGCGTAGTTCTTTGAATTTGTTGAATTTTGTGTTTTTTCGTATAGAGTTCTCCGGGGTAATTGGTTTTCGACCGGAGATTGCCTGTGGACTTCTCGGCACTTACTGCAGTTGGCATCATCGTAGACTCCGAACGTGACCGACGCGCGTTGGAGTTTCTGGTCACTGTCCGCGGTACCGAAGTTGTCGTGCGCGGGTGCACGGAATTGCCCGGGCGGACTCGTCCCTATGTTTCCAATATTGCTAAGGCGCTCGGTGTCGTGATTCCCGATGAAGTTGTTATCACGCCACGAGGCAGGCCGATCACGATCGCACACTCTTGAGCACCGTACGCAGCGTTTCGGCGTCAACTACACCATCGACCTTCACCACCGCCCGGCCAATTCGAACTTCAATCGTGCCGATGGTCCTGGTTGGCTTCACCATCTCCTGTTCGACCGAAGATGTCGGCGTGATGGCAACCGGCGCGTCGCTCACGACCATCACCGGAACAAGCCCGGTCGTCCCGGCAGCTTGCTCTGCACGATAACGCCGCCGCCACTTGAACAACATGTTCGCGTTGATGCCATGTTCCCGGGCGAGTTTCGAAACAGAGACGCCTGGTTCACATGCAGCCGCGGCCAGGCGACGTCGAAACTCTGGGCTATGGTTCGGGCTGCCTTTACGTGTTCCCGACGCTGGCTTCTCTTCTGATCCCAAAATGGTTCCCGCTACTCGAAATGGTGGGAACCACTTTGGCCTCTCCGATTGCACAGATCAAGACGGCCGTGCCGCGACGCTTACTGACAACCCACCCGGGATGTGAAATCAGACGCCTATGTTTCAATGCGAGTTGTCCGCCATTGTGACCAACGACGCGCTCTCGGTATGTTTGCCGCATCTTCCGTTTAGGACTGGAGACTTTGTGAAATCAATCGGTTGCGCCGGGTTCGACGTGGTGGCTATTGTGTGCAGGGTGGTTACGGCGGGACCGCCGCTAAATGTCCTCTGGGTCGACCTTAATCACCCGACCGACTGACTTTAGCCGCTCGCGTAGAACTGTTTTGGGATAGAACTTGCCCCCTCCCGCTCATCACTGAGGGCTCGTTTCTGCATCTTCGAGCGACAGCATGCGCCCGGATTCGCGCAGCAACCCCGAGGTCCTCGTCAAGTTCGTCCCAGTGTAGTCCGCTCGGCGTGAGGCTCATCGCAGGACGCTGTTCTGGCACGGCTGCCAGCAGTTTCGGTGAAATATCCAGTGGCACATTCAACTGCCGACCGTCGGTCGATTCGACGGTGAAGGCGTTCTCGGCGAACGTTATCACAATGAGATGTGGCAACAATTTACGCTCCCTAATGTGAAGTGAGTGTCGCTCAATGACACGACCAGCCACGGACGAAGCGCCCGATACCGAATCTCACCGCGGCTGCGTCCACTCCCCATTCGGCGAGGATGTATGCCCTAAAACTCCTCGACCCAGGGCCGCAGTTCGACTTCCCATGTCCACGCACTGCGGTGCTGACGATGAACGTGCAGATATTCGCTGGCTATGGCGTCTGGGTCCAGCCATTTGTCGTCAGTGCTGCCGTCGTCCGGTTGCGCCCGACCATTGGCGATGCCGCCGTCGATGACAAAATGCGCCACATGAATATTTTTCGGTGCGAGCTCTCGCGCCATGCATTGGGCCATCCCTCGCAAGGCGAACTTGCCCATTGCAAATGGCGTCGAACCGGGTAGACCTTTTACGCTCGCCGTAGCGCCGGTCAGGAGGATGGTGCCGTTGCCGCGTGCCAGCATTCGAACAGCCGCTGCTTGGGCAACGAGAAAGCCACCGAAGGCGGTCACTTTGAAGGCATCCTCAAGTTTCTCCGCCTCGACATCTTCGACAGCCGCGCGATAGCGGCCACTCGCGTTGAAAACAACGAGGTCAGGAGCGCCGAATGCGTCTTCTACGTGGTCAAAGAGTGCCTTGACCTCGTCCGCTCGACTGGCGTCGCAACTCAAGGCGAGAGCGCCGGTCTCGTCGACGAGGTGTGTCAGCTTGCTGGTGTCGCGGGCAGCGAGTGCAACCTGCATCCCCTCGGCCGCAAACAGTCGCGCGAGGGAGGCACTCAATCCCTTTCCCGCACCCACAATCAAAGCGGTCTCAATTCGACTCATGGTTCCTCCTGCTTCAACAGGGACTTGAGTAGCTACGTATGCCGTGCCGTCAGTCCGTTTCCGCACACCCTAACTTTTTAGCGGAGTGGATCGCGGGGTGGACGCTTCGTCATATTGTCCGCCGGCAACATGCCCGGCAGGGCATCCACAAAGAAATCTGCTTGCAATGCAGCCCCAGCCTGCACGTCGTACTGTGCAAAGTCGCGCACACCGGCTGCCAGAAGAACCTCGTCGTCGAGGAAGAAGTTTCCCGAACACTCCCTGGCTTGGCGCGTCAGGATATAGTGGGCCGCGTCGGCAACTATCTCAGGCTTGCGACACGCTGCAATCATGTCCTTACCACCAATCTCATTTCGCACAGCCGCGGTCGCGATAGCTGTTCGAGGCCACAGCGAATTGACTGCGACACCTCGGTCTTTGAACTCCCCGGCAAGCGCTAATGTGAACAGGCTCATCGTGTATTTTGCAATGGTGTATGCCGCAAAGTCGCTAAACCATTTTGCGTCGTGGACCAACGGAGGTGACAGCGTGAGGATGTGCGGGTTCGGCGAATTGAGGAGATGCGGCAGGCACGCTTGCGCGCACACGAACGTGCCTCTGCCATTGACCCCATGCATCAGGTCGTACCGTTTGACGGGTGTGTCTAGCGTGCCAGTCAGTCGAATGGCGCTGGCATTGTTCACGAGGATATCGATGCCACCGAACATCTCAACGGTCTCGGCAACCGCGGCTTTCACGCGTTCTTCGTCGCGAATATCCACAACAAGCGGGAGCGCCCTGCCGCCAGCAGCTTCGACAGCCGCCGCTGCCGTATAAATCGTGCCCTCGAGACGCGGGTCCGGGTCGCCGGTCTTCGCCGCAATCACGATATTGGCTCCGTCACGTGCGGCTCTGAGTGCAATGGCGAGTCCGATGCCGCGACTGCCACCAGACATGAATATTGTCTTGCCGGCAAGGGTCATGGTTGTCTCCTGAACACTCCCTGTAGCATACGCTGCTGCCGTCATTACGCCGTTGCCGATGTAGCCGTTACTCGTGAAGGGGATGGCGTACGTTGTCGCCGACGACTTTCTGACGGCGTCGTATTCATCGTGAAAGCCGACATGACCGGCGGGGGGCTGCCGGCCAGAATGCGCGTTTCGGCTTTACCTGGTCCGGCGAGCCACCCGTACAGCCCCAGCCGCTCCCTCTTGTCATGTACCCGCCAGCAGTAAGCGGGACAGGAGAACTGTATGAAACGCGCCAGCCTTTTACTGGCAGTGGGCACTACTGCCCTGTTTTTGCCGGCATAACATCGTCGTCCGGCGACATACTGTGCATGCCTGTATCGGTCGAGCCAGTGTTCTTTGTCATTTTGCCCGGTCTCGCGTTCCACGGGCTCGAGACAGGCTCGCTGTGGTATGTCATCCCTGCTGTTGCGGCACCGTGAGCACCACCGCCCCCACTTCCACCGTTCCCATTCCCTCCACCCTGCGCAAACGTCGCGCTCGAGGCGTAGAGCGAGACGACAGCGACGCACGCCAGCACGACTTTCCGCGTTGTCTTTTCCATCACATTTCTCCTGCGATTTCGGCGCGTGCTGTAGCAGCGTCGAAGTTTCATGCACCGCTAACGCCTGACCGTTGGATGGCTGATTGCACAGCGGCGAAGCGCAAGCAGCCGCTCGGGCCAGAACAGGGCAGACATTTGCCTTATCCGGACGTCAGGCATGCAGGTAAGTCGTGGTTCGGCGCCGAAAATGACAGAGCCGGGCTGGATTCGAACATTTTGACCGTGCGCGCCGGTCCTGCTACTTCGGCATCGGTATCTTGTCGACCATCACGACTACGCCGGTACTCTGGATGACGTCGTAGGCCGAGATGTCTGCCGTGTGCCCCCGCAGCGTCCAATAGCACGATGTTGTGTGGTCCGTCCGGGGACGTGAGCGTCTCGCCGTTCACGGTTTTAAGTTCCACCTTCCCGTCACCTTCCCTGATGGGCTGGTCGAGCTTCTAAAAATCGTAACGCCCCGGGATAACGTGACAGGAAAGGATACAGGTCAGCATCGGCTTGTTTTCTGGTTTGATGAGGCTGTCGACCGTGGCCGGCGGCAATGCTGCAAATGCTTCATTGGTTGGTGCGAAAACGATAAAGCGCGCAACACGCTTCTGCGTACCCACGAGGCCTACCGCCTTAACTGCGACGACGGGCGTGGTGTGGTCCGTCGAATTCATCGCGATGTCCACAATGTCTTCGACGGGATACGTCGCCGGACCGTCCACCGTGACGGTATCGCTAGCCGCGAAAACCCGGACCCTGCGGCTGACAACGCGGCAGCAACGAGAAAAGCGGTGTGTTTCATGAGAGGTTTCCTCATGACGGGACGCCGGATTGCGCTGCGTTGACTGCATATACGGGGGCCTCGGGTAGCTGGATGCGGGGGGGGACAGGTGTGTCGCTGCTTCCGATGGCAGTGCGAGCGACCAGGCGCGACTGTCGCCCCTGACTTGCCGATTGTCAATTCCGCTGTCAATCACGACCTTGGCGTTCTATAACATAAACGCAGCAGCGGTCTTATTGGTCAATGGGCGTACAACGTCCTGTCACCGGCGCACTCATTGCGCATACTTCTGCCCCGCCCGGTACCAGCCTCGCGTCATTACCCAGGTAGTCATCGGATAAGTCCGGCTTTGTGCACAAACGGTGCAACAAGCCAACTTCGCATTTGCTCGGCTAAATGGCGTCGGAGACGACGCTGTATGGCATTTGGTGGAGCGAAAGCAAGAATCAGCAAGGCGCGAGAAAAGGTCTTATGCAAGCATCGCGCGCTCGTGGGGATGCCAATCCCCTTGTTATTCCGGGGTCGTGGTATTCGCAACCCGTTGACGAAAAAGAGGTGACGAGATGAAAGTGCAACTTTTAGCTGTATTCAGTGCAGTATCCCTGCTCGCTGCGACCGGCGCCGCCCACTCGCAGCAAATGCAACCGTCGGGCACAACTGACCCGTCGTCTGCCCAGCAGCCCATGACAACTGCTCAGCCGGCCACGACTATGGACCGCACCCCTGACCTGGGATACGGACCGCAGCCCGGCGGAAGCAGCGGCAGCGGCAAAGCTAGAAACGGTGCCGCGTGCACGGTGGGCCTGTCCTGCGATATCTATCAGGGCAGCTAGCCACGCATGCCCGAAGTGGGCTTCGCACCTCCGAAATTCCCATGTGGATTTCGAGTTCGGAGCACGCGAATAGCGAATCTCATGCGTGGAAAACTCAACGTAGATTAAAGGAGCCAACGTGAAATCATCACTGATGGTCGCTTCTGCTGCCGGGTTGTTTGTCATGGCCGGGTTTGCGCATTCGCAAGGCGCGCCCCAAGTCCCTCAACCCGCCCCACAGGAAAACGCCGCGACTCAAGCCACCGACCCCAGTGCGGGGATGGAGGCATATGGCGGTATGCCCGACACGAAGGTACAAAGCGGCGTAAAACATGCCAGGCCGTGCAGGGTAGACCCACAATGCAACGTTTTTTTCGGAGGGAGCTAAACAACGGACTGACGGTGGGCGGGCCAGGAACGGAAAGCGCTGGGTGCCGCGTCGCGAGGGGGAACGACATCCTTGGTCGGGCTTACCGGGTTCCCTTTCACTCTTTAAGGGTCGGGCGCGTCCTGATAGGGGAGGCGCCTCGACATGCGAAACGCGCGCCGGCTTCAAGAGCGAGCGGAATGGAGGTCACTACGAGAGTTTGAGCGCCGGGGCGCCTTGAGTTCGGAATAGACGCCACGAATTGCATGCGTCATGACGTAGACCTCGACTCGGCCCAGGGCCAACCGCTTTTCTTATGCGCATCCCCCTGAACGGGCGGCGCGGCCGTGACCGATGCCTCGACCGGACCCGCTTCCTCCACTGCATCGTGCAACGATTCGGCCCCCGCCTCCTTCCTCACCCCGGGAAGCCCAGTCACGAACCACTTCTCCTTCTTCTGGACGTGAGCGGCGTACGCCTTCCAACCGTCATGGTTGCCCTCAAAAAGGTCCTGCTGAACGGTTGACGCAAGCGCATTGCGGTTGGGCTCAGTATCAAACAGCTCCTTTGGCCACAGGAAGAACGCGCTGGCGATGCGTGCACTAAACTCGACCCCCTTCATCTTGGGCGCAAGCGCCCGGAGGAACTCGAAGTCCTGCAACGAATCCTCTTCCTGCGCAAGCTGCGTCACCGGCGCGTTCGCGCCGACTTGTCCTGGCTAAACAGTTCAACGCTTCGAGAATGTCCCCGAGATGAAGCAGCAGTTCCCGTCTATCAAATCGGTCGTCCATTGCCTTACCTCCATTCATTGCGTCCTTGATACAGTCTGGCCCTTGAGGGGCAAGCGACGCGCAAATGCCGGGAGAAGCGATGGTCCGCACACGACAGGCCCATTTTTGCGGCGCTTGTCGTATCTGGCAGCGTCAGGATTAAGGAAACGTCTGCTGGAGGTACAGTTGCCCCAAGGCACTTGGGTCGCGCGCCAGAATCCGGTTCGTCCGGCCGGGCTGCGCACAAAGCAGGGCCGCAGTGTTATATCGGCGAAGCGCGGCGGCTGAGCCAACTTATGGGCGCTGCATCGGGCGCGAGGAACTGCAAGTTTCGCCCTCGCGCCGCTACCGCCTTCTACTCCTGGCTGCGGCAGACCTTGCGATAAGGTGAGAAGCGCCAGTGACCGGTAGGGTCCTTGACTGCAACCGCGCCGAAGTCGTACAAGACCTCGCGAACGGCTGCCGCTCGCAGGCCGCGCATGTCTCCGACCACCAGAAGCGTGCGCGTCGGCGTCTCGATGCCTGGTCCGGTATCGGGCAGCGAATTGCGCTCGTCTGCGCTGCTGTATCGAATTGCCGAACCGGCGAGGCCCAACCGTTCGCCGTGCGCGGCATACTCCGCGTACTCCTGCGCGCGCAAATCCGCAACTAAAGCATCCTCGGCAAAAGTGGAGTCGAGTTCTCGTCGCTCCGTTTGGTACAGGTGTCCGTAGTCGGGGATAAACCCATTGCCTGCAACGCTCGGAGCGCCTCATCGCCGTCGAGAAACGAGTTAAAAAGCTCGACGATGACTTGCGGCATGATTCCTCTGTGCGCCCCGTCTGATATGCGCCGCGGTGCGGCTGGCGGCAAACGGCCGCTCCCAGTCGCGCCAGGTGCCGTTATCAATTTCTCCATGAGGGAGCTTCCCTTTCTGCGCAATGAGCATGCCATGACGAAAGGTTGGCAAGGATTTCGCGCTTCGCTTGCGTTTCCCTATGCGAGTACCCTGCGGTCGGCTGTTGCGGTTCAGTTGTACGGAACGACCCGAGGGTCTCGTGCCCAGCCCGGGCTAACTCGCGCAACACATTTACACACTAATGAAAATTCGGCGGCTTTCCTCGCCATCTGTCACAGCACTCCGGTGGCTTCGTTATTAGCCGCGGAAAGCTTACGCGTCTTGTGCCGGTTGAAAACGCGGCGATGGCAGACCGCAGCGTAATTGAGTGGGACAAAGACGACCTTGAGTCATTGGGTCTGCTTAAGATAGATGTCCTTGCGCTCGGCATGCTCTCAGCTATTCGCCGCACGCTCGACCTCGTTTCCGAACAGCGCGGCGAACGCTTTGAAATGCAGGACATCCCCGCAGAGGACCCGAAAACGTACGAGATGATTTCCGCTGCGGACACAGTCGGCATTTTCCAGATTGAATCTCGTGCCCAGATGTCGATGTTGCCGCGCATGCAACCACGGACGTTTTACGACCTGGTTATCGAGGTCGCCATTGTCCGGCCGGGGCCAATTCAAGGTGGTGCGGTCCATCCATATCTGCAGCGTCGACAGGGATTCGAGCCGGTCTCATACCCGAGTGATGCACTGAAAACGGCGCTGGGTCGTACGCTCGGCGTGCCCATTTTTCAGGAACAGGTGATGCAAGTTGCCATACTCGCCGCGGGATTCACTGCCGGCGAGGCCGATGCATTGCGACGTGCCATGGCCGCATGGAAGCGCAAAGGCGGTCTTGAAAAATACTACGACCGCATTGTGAATGGTATGTTGGAGCGGGGCTATGACCAAGGTTTCGCCGATGGTATTTTTGAGCAAATCAAAGGCTTTGGTGAATACGGCTTCCCCGAAAGTCATGCGGCCAGCTTCGCGTTGCTCGTATACGCGAGTAGCTGGCTGAAGTGCCATGAACCAGAAGCGTTCCTTGCTGCCATGCTCAACAGCCGGCCGATGGGATTCTATTCGCCGTCGCAGCTTGTGCAGGACGCACAACGCCATGGCGTGAACGTGCTGCCAGTTGACGTTGCTGTCAGCGGCTGGGACTCTGCTCTGGTGAGGCTGGCAGACAACGACCGCCCGGCTGTCCGACTCGGCATGTCGCTCCTGCGCGGCATGAAGGACGGCGCCGCAGAGCGGATTGAATGCCAGAGCCGTGCGTCTGTTCGAAACCGTCGCTGACCTTGCCCGCAGAGCGCAGCTTGACCGCAAAGACCTGCATGTCGTTGCCGATGCTAATGCCTTGGCATCCGTTGCCGGCAATCGTCGCGAAGCGCTTTGGCAATCTGTCGCCGCTGTGCCGGACAAAGACATGCTTGCGATAGCGGCCATCGAGGACGAGACTCCTGAACTGGGCGCGCCGACGGAGGCGCACGACATCGTCGTGGACTATCGGTCGGTCTCACACTAGGTCGACATCCGCTCGAGCTGCTGCGGCCGCAACTGCTCGCAAATCGCCTGATGCCAGCGTCGACGCTGCGCACCTATCGCGACGGGCGCCTGGCTCGTGGGTGCGGACTTGTTACAGTACGGCAACGGCCGGGCACTGCGAAGGGGGTCATGTTTGTGACGCTTGAAGACGAGACCGGCAACATGAATGTAATCGTGTGGCCGAGCCTGCTCGAAAAGCAGAGAAAGGAAGCGCTCGGCGCATCGCTACTTGCCGTGTACGGAACATGGCAATGCCAGGGAGAGGTTCGACATCTGGTCGCGCAGCGCGTTATCGATATGTCTCATCTGCTTGGTGGCCTGACTACTGCGAGCAGAAATTTTTGCTGACTTGCCATTTGCCCCTGGAAGCGGCATTTCCTTTCAACAGCCATATTTCGATTGGCCTCGTCAGCACAAGAGGCGGCTTTTCGACTAGGTTGGCTTGCCGCGCTGTTGCTCTCGATGGGTTACGTGGTCCGCCAGCAAGCGACGCATTGTGGTCAGTAAAATTTGCCCATCTACAGGCTTGCAGAGAAAGCCGTCGTAGCTTACGAAGGCTGGTGGGCTGGGCTCCCCCGAAACCAGAATGAATGTGACGTCAGCTAATCCGGGACGTGTTCGCAAACGGTGACAGAGCTCGCTTCCCGACATCACCGGCATGCGCCAGTCGGCAACCACTATGTCGACAGGGCATTCGATGAACATCTTCAATGCCGCCTGGCCGTCGCTCGCGCTTCTTACTTCAAATCCGTCAGCGGCGCAACAGGCGCCCCACGCGGCCAAAGCCTCCGCATCATCGTCTACCAGCAGTACGCTTGCCATACACAAATGTCCGAGTGGCCCCACGTTCTTTGGCAGCTTGATGCAGGCCAAAGTTCACGGGGCCATTCATCGACGCCGCATATTCGTCGCGGTCGCGTCGTTCGAGAGAGTGCGTATCATGGGAGCATGAAACGGAGATCGATGTGCTACTAGGCTCAAATCCAGGCGGACTACCGGAAATTTGTGCGCACCTTTGGCGCACTGATGGACATACACGAGTTCGCGCGTCTGTTTTTCGAGCGCGCCGAGGGCATCAGCAAGGCGAAAATACCGAAGGCAATGGAAGACGCTTTTGCCGAACCACAGAATGAAGCGGAGCGCGGAATCAACGCTCTCATCAGCCAGTTCAATGCCGGACAGGCAACGAAGCTCGAACAGGACCTGTTTAAACAGCGCAAGCGCCTAGCGGATGCGGAACGGTCACTGCAGACAAAGATAACTAAAGCAGCAACCGAAAGTTAGCGCATCTCTACCGATACGATTGCCTCGATACGAGGGAAGCTTGACGACTTGCAGCGAACCGAGCCGAAGCCGCGGAACTCCCGGATTTTTCCGGGACACCAGGCGCCCGTGCTAGTCATCGAAGACGGGCAACGCATCGTGAAGCCAATGCGTTATCAATGTCGCATTGCCGGAAAACCCGCCTTCTACGATGTCAAATACCCTGGAACTTACAATGCGCGCCGGGATAGTCTCGAAGGTTTCTGGGCACCATGCTTTGGACGCACGCATGGCGTCTTGCTTGTCGAAGTGTTCTACGAGAATGTGAGCAAGGCGAAGTTCGAGGGAACGTTACTGGAGACTCATGAGCGAGATGAGAATGTTGTTCTGGAATTTCGTCCGAGCAATGGCCAACTGATGCTGGTCGCCTGCCTCTGGTCTCGATGGAGCGCCCCGGGTGAGCCGGACTTGCTGTCGTTTGCGGCAATTACGGATGAGCCGCCGCCAGAGGTCGCGGCGGCAGGAAACGACCGATGCATCGTACCTATCAAGCCTGAAAACGTCGATGCGTGGTTGAACCCGGATGCGTCAGACCTGGCGGCACTGTACGCGATACTTGGTGACAGGGACCGGCCGTACTACGAGCACCGGCTGGCTGCATAGGGAAGACGCTTGATTTGACGGCAGGACTGGCGGCTTAGTGATTATAGAGGTCGACGATGCGCTCCCAATGCCGCTTCAGGTTGCTCCTCTCGGTTGATTGAATGTATAACTGCATTGCTTGGGTCCGCGCCTGTGCCGGTGCATCCGGGGCGTTGGCGTGAACCCCTGCGGTATCCATCGCAAGGTCCATGAATCGCACGAAGTCGCTCTGGTTGCCAAACTCGTTCTTTCGCGTGTCCCATGTCCATTTGTAGGTGACTCCATCGAAGTCGTAGTCGTTGCCATGGTAATCGGCGTAGCGATACGTCACCCAGCTCTCGAATATTGCTTGAGGAATAAGTCCCTCGCGAAAGTACAGATACTGCTCGTGCTGAAGATTCCACAGCTTTATGAACAGGCTGTGCGCCCGACTTTTGATGACAGGCAAGGGCATCAGAGGAGGTTGGTTTGCGGCTTGGGCGGCTTGGGCAGGGCCTTGAAGTCCGTACGCTTCGCGAAGCTCGAACAGTTCGCTGAAAATGTCTCCATAAGTCTTGTGGCAGTTCGCGACGATATTCACGCGTGCAATGCTCCAGTTGCGCCAAACGGTCAGAATGGAGAGCAAGACCGCGAACACTGATACCAGGAGTGACAGGAGCGCGAGCGCACTGGCGACCATCCACCCATATCTTTTCCCCAACTGTTCCTCTTCCACCACCGGAGGGGTACTGGCTGGGGACGAACCGCTGGCAGCAGGATTACTATGGGGGCTTGGTGTGCTTGCAGCCGAGCCACTGGTTGTGGGGGCTGCCGATGTTCCGACCTGAGGCGGGGCAGAGCTTGCTGAACTAGCAGCGAGACTTGACCCGGCTTGCGCTGCCGGAGGCTGTGAGGAGCGCTGCTTTGCTGATGCAGTCGATGTCGGCTTCGGAGGAAGTTGTGCTGTAGAGGGTTGTGAGAGGCTCGAGGCGGCGAGTGCAACAGCGACTATCAGATAGGCGGCTCTCACACGAGACCACAGATATCGCCTTCTGGCGAGAGAGCGCATGCTGTTCAGAACCTGCCGCAATGATTCCATGGCGAACTCGAGTGCGTTAAATCCCGCGCGATTTTGCGCCTCTTCTCGTGCTTGTTGCCCAGACTCAACGCCAAGTCTTCATCCGAGAGAGATTCGAGCGGCGCGAACTTTGCCGTACCTGCGGCGCAAATCACGGCGTCCACGGTTCCAGGTTTCTGGTACATGGACACGATGGACGCTTTGTCAGCGAGGCCCACGGACAGGTCCGAGCCATTGCGGCTTGCGCCAATGACCTGGAGTTCGGACGAGAGCAGGCGCGCGTTCGCGTTGCCGAGCGCTCCGGTTGCGCTGACTATCAGTACGCGCATGCGGGCCTCCTGCGTCCGGAAGGGTCACGCCAGCGCGGCGTGACGCTTCACGCCTGGCGGGAGGGGAAAAGGAAGAACGAATATCGTACTACCCCGTGACGTGACGTGCATTCCACACCTCACGCGCGCCGTGGGCGGTCTAATTTTGCTCGTTGGCTCACTCATTTGATTGCCTGGTCCGGTCTCCGTCGGAGCTGGTGACGTCGACATCGAGACTTGCCTACGACGCGTTCAGTGCTGCCTGCACCTGTACGGGGGCGCCGGGCTTGCCCGAAACTTGCGGCGCAATCATAAGGTAGCGGTGCCTGTCGCCAGCAGGCTCCATACCTGGCGTGACCAACTGGCGAATCTGACCAAGCGCATTCACAATCGCCGAGCCGGCCGGATTGGTCATGAAGTTCGCTAGCGCCTCTACCTTGCCGCTGCCGTCAGGATTGTCTGCAAGGCACAGTACATACGGCTGCTTCGGTTGCAGACCGGTGACGGCCGCCTGAAGGACCTGCAGGAGACCCTGGTCAAACAACGCCACAGTCGTGGGGGCACTACTGGCATCGGCCGGCTTGCCCGACCCCACGGGGACCAGCACCAGGTGAATGCTCTGCCCGGCGAGTCCGAGCGGCTGCGTGTTTTGCGTGCCGTCTCCTTCCGGGACCGCATTCGGTACGTAGGCTACGGCCTGCGGCGCCTGTCCAATGGGTACGGTCGCAATGACCTTGTTTGTCAGCGTGTCGATGGCGGTCATCGCGTCTGCGTTTTCAAGGCCGACGTAGATGCGGCTGCCGTCACCGGACGGCCATAGACCATGCGGCAGACTGCCGACAGGAATTGTCGCGATCTGCGAGAAGTCGTTGGTCCGGAACACCTTGAGCTGATTCAGGCCTCCAACGGTCACATAGGCGAACGTACCGTTGGTGTTATGCACGATGTTCACGTGATTTGTAATCGGGCCCGTGTCGAGCGTTTTGATAAGTTCGAATGGCGGCCGCGCGTCGAAGACCTGAGTCTTGCCCACATCCTTGAGCGTGAACCACACCTGCTTGCCGTCCGGGGTCGCAGCGATGTTCGGGCAGAACGGGCTCGCCTGCTTCACCGTGCCGACAATCTTGTGGTCGGCGACCGAAATGACCTTCGTCTCGGGATTGAACGAAGAGCACACGTAGCCATACTTTCCATCCGGCGAGAAGATTTGCATGCCCGGGCCGGCCGGCACAGTAATCCGGGTCTTTTCTTCAAAGGTTGTACCGTCCAGCACGGAAACATAGTTTTCACCGCGCACGGTCACCCAGACCTCCTTCCCGTCGGGTGTAAAGAAGGCCTCGTGAGGCGACCGGCCCACGTACGTAACATGCTTGACCGCATTCGTCTGAGTATCGATGAACGAGACCGAGTTCGAGCCGATGGATACGACTGCAATTGTCCGGTGGTCGGGCGAAAAACCCATGCCGTGCACCAGCAACTGGCCTTTGTACAATGGGCTGAAGTTGCCCGGCGATGGGTCGCCCAGACGAATCAGCCCGACCATCTTGTTGTCCGCCGGGTCAACGACGGAGACGGTATTCGAGAATTGCTCGGCCGCATAGACCCGGTCGCGGTGACTCACGGCAATGTCTGGGTCGGACGACGAACCGGGTACCTGTCCGGCCCACGCGAACTGCGCTGCAGTCAGTGCCGCTGTGGTCAGGGCGGTGGTGAGAAGCGGCGTGCGTTTCATTTGGGCTCCTGTTGCGCGTGATTCGGCATGTTCATCTGCCTGCCAGGGTTGGACATCGAATGTGTGTGGTCTGCGGATGACGGGACGCGCTGCTGCTGGTCTGGAGCGGGTGCCGAAGGGGGCAGGGGCTGCCCGAGGGCGAGGCGCATGGCAACGATTTCCTGCTGTTGCTCGACGACGATTTCCTGGGCGAGACGACGCAATTGCTCGTTATCTCCATAGCGTAATTCGGCCTGCGCCATGTCGATGGCTCCCTGATGATGAGGCACCATCATGGCGACGAAGTCCCGGTCGACATCGCCAGTCGGCTTGATGGACATGTCTGTCATCATCTTCGTCATTGCCGCATCGTTTTCATGCAGGAAGGGCGCTTCGGTTGAGTTTGTGCCCTGTGCACCAGCAGCGGATGCAGGCGGTGCGCCAAGTCCCGATATGGAAAGCGCGACGGCTACCGACAGTACCAGTGGTCCAGACGGACGGATTGGGATGCGCATACAGGTTCCCTTTTCTCTTTTGGATTGCAGTCTCTCGGCAGGCCGGAGGCACACAGGCGAGACCTTGGCAGCGCTTCGCGGGCAACGCCAGACTGAATACAGTCGACCGTCAAAAGCGCGTCGCAGTGAAAAACGTAAGATTGGCGACGGGGGCGAAGACCTATAATGAGCGCGGAATGACAATGAAATCAATATCTTGTGAGAATCTTTCGCGATTTTCTAGCCGCGGAGCGCTACTAAGCGCGCCGCCGTTCATCCGCTTGCTGCATGCAGTACGAAAACCGCGCGAGTCCGCAAGGACCGCGCGGTTTTTTCATCTGATTTGCGCCGCATTCGACTACCGTGCAAAAACGCCGCGATCTTCGTCTCGCACGCTTCGTCTCGCGCGCATAACCTGAACGCATCGCTCCGATGAACGGAACGCATTTTTATATTTAGGTGTAAACCCTTATCATTCGCCGCACGACCTCGCGCGCGAACTCCAGGCATCTACGCGCGTTTCCATCACTTCAAGAACCACGGTCCGGATGATGAACCGCAGCAAGTCCCACTCGACATCGCCGCGCTGGTCGACCCGGCTGCATTCGGTCGTCACCGCGATCTATCGCAAGCGGCCGGTCTGGATGGTGTCGTTCGCGGCGAGCGAGGCGAATCTGTCGGAGGGCTTGAGGGCGGCGTGCGCGTCGACGGCGATGCTCGCGCTCGGCAACGTGCTGCACGATCCGGTGTTTGCGTGGGCGGCGATCGGCGCGTTCTGGACCTGCCTCGCCGATGCCGCCGGCTCGAACCGCGCGCGCTTCATGTCGATGATGAGCTTCGCGCTGCTGTCGACGCTGTGCGGCGGCATGACCGCGTTCGCGTCCGCCTCGGGTGCCGCGTGGGCAGCGCTCGCGGTGCTCGCGTTCACGACGCTCGGCGCGTTCGGCCGCATCTGGGGCGCGGCCACGTCGCAGGTGACGATCCTCGCGGCGACCGCCTGCGTCGTGATGGTCGATCGGCCGATGCACGACGCGCGCGCGGGTGTCGCGTTTCTCGGCGTCTATCTGGTCGGCTGCCTGTTCGCGATCGTGCTGAGCTTGACGGTGTGGCGCATTCATCCATTCGGCGCGAGCCGCGCGTCGTTGCGCGCGGTGTATCTGCGCCTCGCCGATGTCGCGTTCGATAGCGCGCGGCTTGTCGGCGGACGTGCCGCGCCGCGCGAATGGGCCACGCATGCCGCGCGCTTTCGCGCCGATGCGCGCGCGTCGCTCGAACGTTCGCGCGATGCGCTCGCGAACGTGCCCGCATCGAAAGCGGGCGGCGCGGCCGTCTACGACACGCTGCTCGGCTTGTTGACCGACGGCGAAGCGTTGTTCGCGTATCTGATCGCGGTGTCGGGCGCGGGCGCGAAAGTGCCCGACGATCCGCGCCGCACGCGACGCGCGGTGCGCTCGCTCAATGCGATCGGCGAAGTGCTCAGCGACATCGGCAGCGCGACCGGCGACGCGCGCTGGGAACGTCTCGCGGACCCGCAGGCGCGTCTGCGGCGTCTCGCGCATCGGCTCGAAAGCGCGTTGCTCGAACCGGTGAAGCTGCAATCCGGTTTCGAGCTCGTCGATTTCGCGCCGCGTGAGGTGCACGTCGAGCCGTGGAGCGCGTGCGTTGCGCGTTATACGGCGCGCGCGTGGTCGACGCTGAAGGCCAATCTGTCGTGGCAGTCGGTCGGCTTGCGCCATGCGGCGCGTGTCGGCGTGACGACGACGGCGGGCTTCGTCGTGATTCGCGCGCTCGGTCTGCCGTTCGGCTATTGGGCCACGATGGCCACGCTGCTGATCCTGCAGCCGTCGATCGCCGCGACCTGGCCGCGCAGCATCGAACGCGCGACGGGCAGTATCGTCGGCGGCGTGCTCGCGGCGGCGATCGGCTATGCGATTCATTCGCCGCTCGGCATCTCGCTCGCGGTGTTCCCGCTGGTGATGGCGACGATGGCGCTGCGCCCCGTCAGTTACAGCCTGTTCGTGCTGTTCCTGACGCCGACCTTCGTGCTGGTCGCCGACTTCGCGACGCCGGGCGCCAACGAGTTGGCGTTCGCGCTGACGCGGCTCGGCAACAACGTGCTCGGCTGCGTGCTCGCGCTGCTCGCGACGTTCCTTCTATGGCCGACGCGCGAGAAGCTCGATGTGCGCGTCTATCTCGGCGACGCGGTGCGCGCGAATCTCGCGTATCTGCGCGCGTCGCTCGACGCGCCTCGGCATGGCGGCAAGGAGATCGAGCAATTGCGCCGCGCCGCGGGCCTCACCAGCAACAACGCGGAAGAAGCGATTGGCCGCGTGCGGCTCGAAAAGCTCGAGGACTCGATGGCCGATACGGTCACGCAGACGGTGCTGAGCCTGCTGCGACGGATGGCCGGCACCGCGACGCAGTTGCGCCTCACCGCGAACCGTCGCGACATGCATAGCGAACTCGACGAATGGGTCGAGGCGATCAGCGCGGCGATCGAGGCCGCGCTGAATCGCACGTTGCGGCCGGTGCGGCTCGAGTTACCCGCTCGCGAGCAATTGACGTCGCTGGAAGCAGATGTGGTGGGCGAGCTGGCGCGGGTGCATCGGCTGCTGACGGAGAGGATGCGGGAGGCGAGGGGGTAGCTCGACTCAGCCGTCGGAACGCTCGCCGTCTTCCGCGACGTCATTCACCGCTGCCACCGGCAACACCGACTGCAGCGTGAACACCCCGGCCGCCAGCGCCCGTTTATCGGCCGCCGTGAGCCGCTTGACCCAATACTCGGCGCTCGACGCGCTCGACCGGTCCGCCAGCTCGAACGACGCCAGCACCCGCACCGGCTTGCGCGAGCGCGTATAACGCGCGCCCGTGCCGCTCAGATGTTTGTCGAAGCGAGCAGCGACATCGGTCGCGATGCCGGTATAGACGCTGCCGTCCGAGCATTCGAGCAGATAGAGAAACCACGCCATAACCGCGCTTCTAGCCTTTGAACGGATTGTGTTCGCGCAGCTCGTCCACGTACGCGTGGATGCTGTTTTTTTCGTTATCGAGGAAATGGCCGACCGCATCGGCGAACGCCGGATGCGCGAGCCAATGCGTCGAGCGCGTGACCGTGGGCAGAAAGCCGCGCGCCATCTTGTGCTCGCCCTGCGCGCCGCCTTCGAATGCGCCGAGCTTTTCTTCGATGCAGAATTCGAGCGGCTGATAGTACGCGGTTTCGAAGTGCAGGCACGGCACGTGTTCGAGCGCGCCCCAGTAGCGGCCATACAAGGTGCCGCCGGTTTTCTCGTCGCGCTGATAGACGACGAGCGAGCTCGCGATCGGCTTGCCTTCATATTCGGCGATCACGAGCAGCAGATTCTCCGGCATCGACGCGCCGATCATCCGGAAGAAATCGAGGTTCAGATACGGACTCGAAAAATGCTCGCGATAGGTTTGCCGATAGCACTTGCTGAAGAAGCGCCAGTCGGCATCCTCGATGTCTGCGCCGCGGATCCTTCGCATCGTGATGCCGGCCTCGTGCACCTTGCGCCGTTCGGCGCGGATGTTCTTGCGCTTCTTCTGTTCGAGCGTCGACAGAAAGTCTTCGAAGTCGCGATAGCCGTCGTTGAGCCAGTGAAACTGCACGCCTTCGCGCTGCATCATGCCGATATCGGTGAGCGCGTCCGCTTCGCTCTGCGTCGGAAACAGCACATGCAGCGACGACACCTCGGCCTGCTCGGCGAACGCCATCAACGTGGCCGCGAGATGGCGCAACGCATGCTCGTTCGCCGACAGCAGCCGGTTGCCCTGTACCGGCGTGAAGGGCACCGCGCACAGCAGCTTCGGGTAATAGGGCAGGCCGTTGCGCTTGTACGCGTCGGCCCAGGCCCAGTCGAACACATATGTCGCAAACCTACCAGTAGCGTTTCGTGTCCAGGTAGGGTTTACATGCATTGTATTTCAAGGTTTCGAAGGCGACCGCAGGGAGCCGAGCCGTTTTGGGTTGAGGGCAAGCATGCCCGAAACCGGGGTGGGGG
>NZ_VZQP01000030.1:0-103987 GCF_014397655.1 Paraburkholderia sp. UCT31 | reverse complement strand
CGACCCGCCGCCCGGCCGTGGACAACCCGCGATTTGATCTTATCGGGAGGTGCCACACCGCACTAAACTCAACTGCAAATCTATCCAACTCAACTGCAAATCTATCCGTCGAACCGGGTCAACCTCAGCCCTTCATGGATGCGAACCATGAAGAAGCGTTGGCCAACGTCGCGACCGCACTGGAGGCAGCCAAGCCAGAGCAGGTAAACGCCGCCTCGAATCTGCAGGTCGTGAACGGCGAGTCAAAAAAGTGGTTCTACTCAAACAAGACGAACGTCGGGCCTGTGGTACCTGCTCACGAGGCTTTGGACCTGGATGCCCTGGCCGCGCTCATGGCCGAGGCCGAGGCCCGCGTGAACGAGGCGCTGGAGCGGATGCGTACAGCCAACGAAGTTGCGAACCAGGCTGCGGACCGAGCCAATCGGAAGCGCGCAGCAGCGGAGGCCGACGGGACGGTTGAGGCGCTGCTGCGCAGCAGCATGGGATTTGAAGACAAGCCCGACCCTATGCTCATCGCAGCGGAAATCGGCGCCCAAGTGGGAATGACCTTGGAGGTGCCGGACCCCGACAGCCTTGTTCTCGAGGCCGACGCCAGCAACCAAGTCAACGCGCTGCTGAAGGACTACACAGGGAAGAATCAAGGCGTCAGCAAACTGCAGACGAAGGCCCGTGCCGCCTTCGACCTCGTCAAGGTGGCTGCGTCGGAGCAAGCGCTCCGCGAGGTTGACCCCGATGTTGCGCAGCAGATGATTGCCAACGAGTTCGGTGCCGCGTGCACGGATGCCAAACGCCTACTGGAGCACCTGGACGACCGCATCGCGACGACGGAAGCAACGCTGAGGTCGATGCAAGCCGACTTCGACGCCTGCGTCGAGGAGGTGCTCGCCGTCGTCCGCTCGGCCATCACGACGCTCAATCGCGTGACGAGCAAGGACAAGTCAGTGCCAATGGGCGCCCCATACGTTGGCGGCAAGCAAGTCCTGAAGATGCGGGCAAACTTCGGCACGGTCCCAGTCGAGACGCGACGCCAGACCCTCAGCGCCTACCTCGACACGTTGGTTGATACGAACGTGTTCCCTCCGCGCGGTACGGACCTCATCGCCGACGCTGTGGCGCGCGTTTATGGGCGTCCGCTGGGACTGCAAGTCCTGAAGATGTCCATCGAGGAGACAGAGCAGTACGTACCGGTTGAGCGGGTTTCGAACTCCGGTGGCGAAGGCGTCGTCATGGCGATGTTCCTGTACCTGGTCATCAACCAGTTGCGGGCTGAGAACCACGCGCAGGTACATCGCATCGCCGGTGGGCCGCTCATCCTCGACAACCCGTTCGCGAAAGCCACCAGCCCCGCCATGTGGCGTGCCCAACGGCTGCTGGCCGAGGCCATGAACGTCCAGTTGATATTCGCCACGGCACTTCAGGACTTCAACGCTCTCGGCGAGTTCCAGCGATTCATCCGCCTGCGCCGCGCCGGACAGAACAGCAAGACGAGACGCTGGCACCTCGAGTTCGCGAACCTGAAGCTCAACGACGTGCCCGAGGAGTTGACGGCTTGAGTGCGTTCCTTGAAGCGCTACTGTCGTCGCCGCGCAAGCGTGTGCCGCTCGACGAGCTGCGCCGGCACTACTTCTCGCTGTACCCAGATGTCCAGAACAGCCCGGACCGTGGTGTGCTGCTGCTGAGGGCGCTGAAGGAGCTGGAAGCTGACGGCGCCATCTCGCTGCCGGCTACCGGAAGTTGGGAACAGGCCGGCTCGCCCGCTCTTCCACTTTGGGTCACGTTGAAGAACTCACCTCGCTCCAAGGTTTCTGTCAACCATGCCGACGTGACCTGGGCGCCGGAGCTGGGGTTCTGGCCGGAGTTGAGGCCATCGCAGTTGTCAGCGCTACGGCCCATCAATGACTTCCTACTCCGACGCCGAGGGGCTTTCTCCTCGGTTCCCATCAAGGAGCGTTCCTTGGAAATCTTCGGCGACGAGAAGCGGCTCGACAACATGTGTGTCGGAGACTCCCTCTTTGGTGGGCGACTTCCAATATCCGTCATTGGTTGCTTCCGAGTGCCCCCAGCCGCTGCCGTATCGCAAAGTTGATGCGCTTGGCAAGTCCGTACTCGTTGTCGAAAACCACAACACGTACTGGAGCTTCGCCGGATGGAACGAGGCCACGCGGCGATACACGGCGGTCATCTATGGCGGAGGTGAAAACTTCAGGCTTACTGGGCGAGCGTTGCGCCAAGCGATGCAAGAAACAGGAGCTTCTTCAGCGGAGTACTTCGGCGACCTGGACCCGAAGGGCTTGTCAATTCCCGTGGATTTCAACCGTTCCGTCGAGCCAGGCTATCCGACCGTTTCTGCGGCGCTCCCGTTGTACCGCTGGTTGCTTGCGAACGGAGTGCGGCGTGAAAAACCCGAGTGTGCAACCTATGTAGCAGGACTGGCGGCTGCCTGGCTCGGCGCAGAACTCGCCGCAAAACTAGAAACAGTTTGGTCTGCAGGCATGTGGCTGCCTCAGGAGGCGCTGGGCACTGAACAACTCCATTCTGGTGCCATTGGCATCAATGGCTGAACCCACCGGCGGCTTGGACGGCTGAGCGCCAAAGCGCATGGCTTTAACCGGTCAAGGATACCGTCGGCACCGCTGACGGTATCAAGCAAGCCCATCCACATGTTGCCCATACATACCGTCAGAAATACCGTCAAATGACAGTTGCTCGGCCTCCACGCAGGCGCAGGCGCAGGTTGACAATTCCCCTAGCGATCAAGGACTTACGGACCTGCGCTCGGCAATTTAGAATCTGGCACGCGTGATTTATCGATCATCACAAGCCTTTGATTCAAAAGGGAATTTCAAGAGCCCCTCATTCCCACTCGATCGTCGCAGGCGGCTTCCCCGAGATGTCGTAGACGACCCGGTTGATCCCGCGCACTTCGTTGATGATCCGGTTCGACACATGCCCAAGCAGTTCATGCGGCAGATGCGCCCAATGCGCGGTCATGAAGTCGAGCGTCTGCACCGCGCGCAACGCGACGACGTACTCGTAGGTGCGCCCGTCGCCCATCACGCCGACGCTCTTGACCGGCAGGAACACCGCGAATGCCTGGCTCGTCAGGTCGTACCACGACTTGCCGGTTTCCTTGTCGATCGTGTTGCGCAGCGTCTCGATGAAAATCGCGTCCGCGCGGCGCAGCAGGTCCGCGAAATCGCGCTTCACTTCGCCGAGGATCCGCACGCCCAGACCCGGACCCGGGAACGGATGGCGATACACCATCGAGTGCGGCAGACCGAGCTTCACGCCAAGCTCGCGCACTTCGTCCTTGAACAGCTCGCGCAGCGGTTCGAGCAGCTTCAGGTTCAGCGTCTCCGGCAGACCACCGACGTTGTGGTGGCTCTTGATGGTTTGCGCGGCCTTCTTGCCCTTGCCCGCCGATTCGATCACGTCCGGATAGATCGTGCCTTGTGCCAGCCACTTCGCGTCGGTCAGCTTGCCGGCTTCGGCCTGGAACACTTCGACGAACTCCGCGCCGATGATCTTGCGCTTCGCTTCAGGATCGGTCACGCCGGCGAGCTTGCCGAGGAATGCTTCGCTCGCGTCGACGTGAATCACCTTCACGCCAAGGTGATCGGCGAACAGCGCCATCACCTGCTCGGCTTCGTTCAGGCGCAGCAGGCCATGGTCGACGAACACGCAGGTCAGTTGATCGCCGATCGCGCGGTGCAGCAGCGCCGCCGCCACCGACGAATCCACGCCGCCCGACAAGCCCAGAATGACGTGCTCGTTACCGACCTGCTCGCGAATCTTCGCGACGGCTTCGTCGATGTAGTGGCCCATTTCCCAATCGGCCTTCGCGCCGCAGATCTGCAGCACGAAGCGCTCGAGCATCGCGCGGCCCTGCACCGTGTGCGTGACTTCCGGATGCCATTGCAGGCCATAGAAGCGGCGCTGCTCGTCGGCCATCGCGGCGATCGGGCACGATTCCGTCGATGCCATCAGTGCGAAACCCGGCGGCATCTCCAGCACCTTGTCGCCGTGGCTCATCCATACCTTCAGCATGCCGTGGCCTTCGGACGTGGTGAAGTCGCTGATGCCTTCGAGCAGGCTCGTATGGTTGCGCGCGCGCACTTCGGCGTAGCCGAATTCGCGCAGATGACCGATGTCGACCTTGCCGCCGAGCTGCTGCGCCATCGCCTGCATGCCGTAGCAGATGCCGAGCACCGGCACGCCGAGTTCGAACACGGCTTGCGGCACGCGCGGCGTGTCTTCCTCGGTGACCGAGCTCGGGCCGCCCGACAGAATCACGCCCTTCGGCGCGAAGTCGCGGATGAACGACGCGTCGACGTCGTACGGATGGATTTCCGAATACACGTTGGCTTCGCGAACGCGACGTGCAATCAGTTGGGTGACTTGCGAACCGAAGTCGAGAATCAGGATCTTGTCATGCATGGCAGCGGACGGAATCAGAAGTGAGCGGATACGGAATGCCGCGCGCGAGGCGCGGCGTCGAATTCAAAGCGGTCCGCGCGGCGATGGTCTTGGCGCGGCGCGGACCGCCAACATTACGATGAAGCACAAGGGCGCGGCCAACCACGGAACTCGCCGCCTGCGATGCGCGCGAACGAAATCCGGTAGCTTCGGCAAACGGCCTCGCGCGCGGCGCTTCAATCATGAAACAGCGGGCGGGGTGCGCCGGGCACGTCGTTGCTGGTGTCGCGCGCAGCGCGTCCGGACTCGCTCAGGCCGGGCTCGCTTGCGGCCGGATGAAGCGGCGCGGTAGTGGCAACGGAAGCCGCGGCAGCCGGATTGGCCGGCCGCGTGACCGGCACGACGGGCTCTGGCACCGGCTCGGCGTGATAGACCGGAAAGCCCGCTGAGGCACGTGGCTCGCGCGCGTTGTCGCGTTCGGGTTCACGCTGCCGTGCGGCATCCTTTTCGGCCACTTTCGCGGCACGCTTATCGGCACGACTGTCGGCCTTGCTCGACGAGGGCTTGACCACGATCCCCTTCTCGCGCCGCCGCACCGCACCCGACAGTCGCACGCCGCCGAGCCCGATCACCACCAGCACGACACCGGCCAGCACCGCCACCATCTGGCCGAAACCGGTCAGCGACGGCGTATGCAGCCCGAGCAGCCAGACCAGCATCAGCACGCCGATCAGCCAGTGCACATGACCGACGACCTTCGCGACCGTCGAGGTCAGCGCCCCGTCGAACGACGCATGCACCGCGAGCCACGCGAGCCCGATCAGCGCGACGCCGAACGCCTGGCCGACCAGCATCGGCTCCGTCGGCAGCAGTTGCAACGCGTCGTACAGCGAGGTCCACGGCGTCAGCACGAACAGCAGGCCGAACGCCAGCAGCAACAACGCATCGAGGATCAGTACAACGCGCAGCAGTGGCTTCATGGGCGTTCAGTCCACGTGGTAGTTGGGCGCTTCCTTGGTGATTTGCACATCGTGCACATGCGACTCGCGCAGGCCCGCACCGGTGATCTGCACGAACTCGGCCTTCTCGTTCATTTCGGCGATGGTGCGGCAGCCGCAGTAGCCCATGCTCGCGCGCACGCCGCCGATCAGCTGGAACAGGATCGCGTTGACCGAACCCTTGTACGCGACGCGACCTTCGATGCCTTCCGGCACCAGCTTGTCGATGTTGGCCGAGTTGTCCTGGAAGTAGCGGTCCGCCGCGCCGTCCTTCATGGCGCCGACCGAGCCCATGCCACGGTACGACTTGTACTGGCGGCCCTGGTACAGGAATACCTCGCCCGGCGACTCCTCGGTACCGGCGAACATGCTGCCCATCATGACCGCGCTGGCGCCCGCCGCGAGCGCCTTGCTGACGTCGCCCGAGAAGCGCACGCCGCCGTCGGCGATGACCGGCACGCCGGTGCCGTTCAGCGCTTCGGACACGTTGGAGATAGCGGTGACCTGCGGCACGCCGACGCCTGCGACGATTCGCGTCGTGCAGATGGAGCCCGGGCCGATACCGACCTTGACGCCGTCCGCGCCGTATTCGACGAGCGCCCTGGCGGCCGCGGCGGTTGCGATGTTGCCGCCGATCACCTCGACGTGCGGGAAGTTCTGCTTGACCCACTTGACGCGCTCGAGCACGCCCTTGCTGTGGCCATGCGCGGTATCGACGACGATCACGTCGACGCCGGCCTGCACAAGCAGCTCGACGCGCTCTTCGTTGTCCGCGCCGACGCCGACCGCCGCGCCCGCGCGCAGCTTGCCGTGCTCGTCCTTGCATGCATCCGGGTGCTCGGTCTGCTTGGTGATGTCCTTGACGGTCATCAGGCCGCGCAGTTCGAATGCGTCGTTGATGACCAGCACGCGCTCGAGGCGGTGGCTGTGCATCAGCGCCTTCGCTTCGGCGAGCGGCGTGCCTTCCTTGACGGTGACGAGGCGCTCGCGCGGCGTCATGATGTTGCGCACCGGCTCGTCCAGACGCTCTTCGAAGCGCAGGTCGCGATTCGTCACGATGCCGACGAGCTGCGAGCCCTCGACGACCGGGAAGCCCGAAATGCCATGCTGGCGCGACAGTGCGATCACGTCGCGCACTTTCATATGCGGCGGCACGGTGATCGGATCGCGCACGACGCCCGACTCGAAACGCTTGACCTTCGCGACTTCACGCGCCTGCTCGGCCGGCGTGAGGTTCTTGTGGATGATGCCGACGCCGCCCATTTGCGCCATGGCGATTGCCAGACGTGCTTCGGTGACCGTGTCCATCGCGGCGGACACGAGCGGCATATTGAGGGAGATGTTGCGGGTCAGCCGGGTCTTGAGGCTGGTGTCGCGCGGCAGAACATCGGAGAAGGCCGGGACGAGGAGCACGTCATCGAACGTGAGTGCTGTTTGGATCAGACGCATGGCAAATCCTATAGGCGCAAAAGCGAATTATACGCGATACCACCCCGGTTTTCACTGCGCGAACAGCAGCTTAGCGAATTTCAGACGATTTTTTGCCGCTCCGGCATGCGTCGATTTCGCTTGCCTGTTCGCGTCGGGTTCGAACGGGTTTCGATTGCGCGTTCGCAGGCGAAATCGGGGCAGAGCCGGCGGCATTTTCGCGGCACGTACCCTGTCGAGCGGCGGTCGAGCGGTCCGAATGCAGGATCGAACAAGACGCCCTGCTCGCAAAACCGCTATTCTGCCGGCCATTCGTTTATCCAGCAGAGGCAGTCGATGCAGCGCGGTGTCGTCTATGGCGTCATGGCCGGAGCCTTGTGGGGCATGGTGTTTCTGGTGCCGCGGGTGCTGCCCGACTTCTCCCCGCTCCTGCTCGTCGCCGGCCGCTACTCGATGTACGGCGTCGTGTCGCTCGCCGCGGCGCTGCCGATCGCGCGTTCGCTCGCCAAACGGCTGAGCCGCGAGGATCTGATCGCGCTCGTCAAGCTCGCGCTGGCCGGCAATATCGTCTATTACCTGCTGCTGACGGCCGCCGTGCACCTGATCGGAATCGCGCCGGCCTCGCTGATCGTCGGCGTGCTGCCGGTCACGGTCACGCTGGTCGGCCGGCGCGATCACGGTGCGGTGCCGCTCGCGCGCCTCGCATGGCCGCTCGCGACCGTGATGGCGGGCATCGTCTGCATCAATATCGACGTCTTTACGGTGGCCGGCGCGGCGCCGGTGAGCATCGCGACGCGCCTGCTCGGCGTGGCCTGCGCGGTGGGCGCGCTCATCTGCTGGACCTGGTTCGCGGTCGAGAACGCCCGTTACCTGCAGCGTCAGACGCATTTCAGCGGCAATGAGTGGTCGGTGCTGTGGGGCGTCGTGACTGGCGCGCTCGGCGGCGCGTTGTGGCTCGTGGTCGCGGTGCTGCCGTCGGGCGGCCCGCAGGGTGAGTTGGCCGACCCGCGCTGGCACACGTTCTGGCTGCTCAACCTCGCACTCGCGATCGGCGCGTCGTGGCTCGGCAACGGCCTGTGGAATGCCGCGGCAAAACGGCTGCCGCTAACGCTGTCCGGCCAGATGATCGTGTTCGAGACGCTGTTCGCGCTGCTTTACGCGTTCATTTACGACGAGCGCCTGCCGCGCCCGCTCGAACTCGCGGCGATCCTGCTGCTGGTGGCGGGGGTCTGGTGGTCGGTGCGCCGGCATTCGGACGACGATTCGTCGGGTGCGGCGCGCATCGAGGGCATGAACGATAAGGCGCAGACGGCGGCGCCTTGAGGTGATGTGACGCGATGATGCAAGACGGGCGGCGCGCGAAAAAGTCCGCCGCCCCCCCCAACTAGCGCCGCCTAGCGCGAATCCTTGTTCAACCAACGCCTCCCCTCGATCGACCCCGCCTTGCGTGTCTTTTCGACGCGGCGTTGGCGCGACACCTTCGGATCCACCAGCAACGGCCGGTAAATCTCGACGCGATCATGGTCCGCCAGCACTGTATCGAGCGGTTTGAGCTTGCCGAACACGCCCACCTTCTGCGTGTTCAGATCGATCGACGGAAAGCGCTGCAGAATCCCGCTTGCGCCGATCGCCTGTTGCAGCGTCGCGCCCGCGGGCAACTCGACCGCAATCAGCGCCTGCTCGGCAGCGAGCGCATAGCAGACCTCGACCGTTAGCCGCGCGCTCATGACTGACCATAGCGCTGGTTGGCGCGCTTCACAAAAGATTCGACGAAGGTATTGGCGATGTGATTGAACACCGGCCCGATGATCTTCTCGAGCAGGATGCTGGTGAACTCGTAGTGCAGCGCGAATTCGATCTTGCACGCATCGGCGCGCAGCGGCGTGAAGCGCCAGAAACCGGTGAACTTGCGAAACGGACCGTCGGCGAATTCCATGTCGATGCGCGTGGGGCGCTCCATCGAGTTGCGCGTGGCGAAATGCTGCTTGATGCCCTTGAAGTTGATATCGATCCTCGCCTCCATGCTGGTGTCGTCCCGGTGACGGATTTCGATGCCCCCGCACCATGGCAGGAACTTGGGGTAATCGTCGACGTCGGTGACGAGGTCGAACATCTGCTCCGCCGAGTGGCGAATCAAAACGGTTTTCTGGACATCTGCCATAAATTGAACAGCGCGTGGCAACGGTGGACGAGCGCCGCGGGCTTTCCTTGCCCCGCTTTGCTAAAATCGTGATTTTAAACGAGTTGGGCACTTTCCATTCATGAGCATCATAGACAACAGAAAAGCCTTCTACGACTACTCGGTCGAGGAACGCTATGAGGCAGGCCTCGTGCTCGAAGGATGGGAGGTCAAGGCGTTGCGCGCCGGGCGCGGCCAGATCAAGGAAGGCTACGTGGTGATCCGCAACGGCGAGCTGTTCCTGATCGGCACGCACATCAGCCCGCTGCCCGAAGCGTCGACGCACATCCATCCCGACCCGGTGCGCACGCGCAAGCTGCTGCTGCATAGCGAGGAGATCAGCAAGCTGATCGGCAAGGTCGAGCAGCGCGGCTACACGCTCGTGCCGCTGAATTTTCACTACAAGAACGGTCGCGTCAAATGCGAGATCGGTCTCGCGAAGGGCAAGAAGATGCACGACAAGCGCGAGACCGAGAAGAAGCGCGACTGGGAGCGCGAGAAGGCGCGCTTGATGCGCTCGCCGACCTGAACGCGATTCGTTTCCGGCTCATGCAAAAATGGCCCGCGCATCGATGTGCGGGCCATTTGCTTTTACGTCACGCACTCATTGCGCATGCATTGCCCGTTCGTCAGCGCAAGTCGCCGCGCGGCGGCTCCGCTGCCGCCTTGCTCCTGTTCACGATGGTCAGCGCCGACGCGATCATCGAACTCATGTTCGACATGTCGCCCGGCACGATCAGTGTCGTGCCCTGCCTGGCGAGGTTCGAGAACGCGTTTACGTACTGTTCGGCCACCTTCAGATTCACCGCGTCCATGCCGCCGTTCAGCTGGATCGCCGCCGCGATCTTCTGGATCGCCTGCGCGTTCGCCTCGGCCACCGCCAGAATCGCCGCGGCCTGCCCCTGCGCCTGATTGATCGCTGCCTGACGCTCGCCTTCGGACTTCTGGATCGCCGCCTCGCGGCCGCCCGACGCGATATTGATCTGCTCCTGCTTGCGCCCTTCCGATGCCGCGATCAGCGCGCGTTTCTCGCGCTCGGCGGTGATCTGCGCCTGCATCGCGTGAAGGATTTCCTTTGGCGGCGTCAGGTCCTTGATCTCGTAGCGCAGCACTTTTACGCCCCAGTTCGCGGCCGCCTCGTCCAGCGCGGACACGATGCTGTGATTGATGAAATCGCGCTCCTCGAAGGTCCGGTCCAGCTCCAGCTTGCCGATGACCGAGCGCAGCGTGGTCTGCGACAACTGCGTGATCGCGAACACGAAGTTGCTCGATCCGTACGATGCCTTCATCGGATCGGTGACCTGGAAATACAGCACACCGTCGACCTGCAGTTGCGTGTTGTCGCGCGTAATACAGACCTGGCTCGGCACTTCGAGAGGAATTTCCTTCAGCACGTGCTTGTACGCGACCCGGTCGACGAACGGGAACGCGAAGCTCAGACCCGGCGTCAGCGTCGCCTGATAACGGCCGAGGCGCTCGAGCACCCACGCATGCTGCTGCGGCACGATCTTGATGGTCTGCGACGCGAGCACGATCACGACGATCAGCAGCACTGCCCCGACGATGGTTGAATCCATATCGCTACCCTCCGATTCTGCTTCGAATAGTTGTGCGCAGGTTGGTCGGGCCTGCGTTTTCAGCTTGGGCGGCCGGCGCTCAGATCGTCAGGTCGCGCTCGCGCGCGCCTTCGGCTGCCGGCTCGCGACGACGACGAGGCAACTGCCCCGCAACTCCTTGATCTCGTAGACCTGCGCGTCTTCGGGTTCGCCCGCGGCCAGCTCGATGTCCCATGCCGCGCCACGATAGGTCGCGCGTGCTTTGCGCCCCTGCCAGGCCGGCACGTTCAGCGTCTGCCCGATATCCAGATTGACATCCGGATTGCGCGACGCCTGCTCGCGCCTACGACGGCCGAAGCGCGAGCGTCTGAGCACCACGACCGCCGCGAGCGCAACCAGCGCCGCCACTACGAATTGCAGATCGGTCCCGGCGCCGGCAATGCGCGCAAGCGCGGCCGCGACGAAGCCGAACGCGATCATCAACAGATAGAAGGTGCCGCTCATCAGCTCCAGCACGACAAGCACACCCGCCCCGATCCACCAGAACAGTCCACCAGGCGCCACGTCGACCTCCACAATGCAAAACACCCCGGTTCTACCGGGGTGTTTATAGCACGAAGCGCACGTGCCTTTAACGCGTGCCGAATGCCGCCTGCGAAAGCGGCATTCGATACCTCGCGAGTTACTGCTTCGCCTTTGCGAGCTGCTGCCACGTATCGATGATCGTGTCGGGGTTGAGCGAGATCGACTCGATGCCTTCGTCAGTCAGCCATTGCGCGAAGTCCGGATGATCCGACGGCCCCTGGCCGCAGATACCGACGTACTTGTCGAGACGCAGACAGGTTTCGATCGCGCGCTTGAGCAGGAACTTGACCGCTGGATCACGCTCGTCGAAATCGACCGCGAGCAGCTCCATGCCCGAGTCGCGGTCGAGGCCGAGCGTGAGCTGCGTGAGATCGTTCGAGCCGATCGAGAATCCGTCGAAGTACTGCAGGAACTCTTCCGCGAGGATCGCGTTCGTCGGCACTTCGCACATCATGATCAGACGCAGGCCCTTCTCGCCGCGCTTCAGGCCGAACTTCGCGAGCAGCCCGACCACGCGCTCCGCCTGCTTCAGCGTACGCACGAACGGCACCATGATCTCGACGTTGTCGAGGCCCATCTCTTCACGCACCTTCTTTAGCGCGACGCATTCCATCTGGAACGCCTCGGCGAAGTCTTCCGCGATATAGCGCGACGCGCCGCGGAAACCCAGCATCGGGTTTTCCTCGTCCGGCTCGTAGCGCGAACCACCGATCAGTTTCTTGTACTCGTTCGACTTGAAGTCCGACATACGCACGATGACGGGCTTCGGATAGAACGCCGCCGCGATCGTTGCGATACCTTCGGTCAGCTTGTCGACGTAGAACGCGCGCGGCGACGCGTGACCGCGCGCGACGCTTTCGACCGCCTTCTTCAGGTCCTGATCGACGTTCGGGTACTCGAGGATCGCCTTCGGGTGCACGCCGATGTTGTTGTTGATGATGAACTCGAGCCGCGCGAGACCCACACCTGCGTTCGGCAGTTGCGAGAAGTCGAATGCGAGCTGCGGATTGCCGACGTTCATCATGATCTTCACCGGAATCGGCGGCAGTTCGCCGCGCTGCACTTCGGTGATTTCGGTTTCGAGCAGGCCGTCGTAGATCTTGCCTTCGTCGCCTTCCGCACATGACACGGTGACGAGTGCGCCGTCCTTCAGCACGTCGGTCGCGTCGCCGCAGCCGACCACGGCCGGCACGCCCAGCTCACGCGCGATGATCGCCGCATGGCAGGTGCGGCCGCCACGGTTCGTGACGATCGCCGACGCACGCTTCATGACCGGCTCCCAGTTCGGGTCGGTCATGTCGGCGACGAGCACGTCGCCCGGCTGCACGCGGTCCATCTCCGACGGGTCGTGGATCACGCGCACCGGACCCGCGCCGATCTTCTGACCGATCGCGCGGCCCGTTGCCAGCACGTTCGACTGG
Source organism: Paraburkholderia sp. UCT31 (assembly GCF_014397655.1). Taxonomy (NCBI): domain Bacteria; kingdom Pseudomonadati; phylum Pseudomonadota; class Betaproteobacteria; order Burkholderiales; family Burkholderiaceae; genus Paraburkholderia; species Paraburkholderia sp. UCT31. The sequence goes on along the minus strand of NZ_VZQP01000030.1, from coordinate 91,404 downwards.
CCCTTCAGCTTGAAGCGCTGCTCGGCCTTGCCGCCGCCCTGGCTCTTCACCGTTTCCGGACGCGCCTGCAGGATGAAAATCTTGCCGTCGCGGCCGTCCTTGCCCCACTCGATGTCCATCGGACGCTGGTAGTGCTTCTCGATGATCACCGCGTACTTCGCGAGCTCGATCACGTCTTCGTCGGTGATCGAGAAGCGGTTGCGCTGTTCGTGCGCGACGTCGACGGTCTTCACGCGGCCCGGCTCGCCCGGCTTCGTGAACTCCATCTTGATCAGCTTCGAGCCGATCGAGCGGCGAATGACCGGGTACTTGCCCTGCGCCAGCGTGGTCTTGAACACGTAGAACTCGTCCGGATTCACCGCGCCCTGCACGACGGTTTCGCCGAGGCCATAGCTCGACGTGATGAAGACGGCGTCCCTGAAGCCCGATTCGGTGTCCAGCGTGAACATCACGCCCGCGGCACCGACGTCCGAACGCACCATGCGCTGCACGCCAGCCGACAACGCGACTTCAGCATGCGTGAAGCCCTTGTGGACGCGATAGGAGATGGCGCGGTCGTTATACAGCGACGCGAACACGTGCTTCATGCGATCGAGCACGTCGTCGATGCCGACCACGTTCAGGTAGCTTTCCTGCTGACCGGCGAACGATGCGTCCGGCAGGTCTTCCGCGGTCGCGGATGAACGCACGGCAAACGACAGTTCCTCGGGCGAGCTCTGTTGCAGCGTGTCGAACCCCGCGCGAATGTCAGCCTCGAGCTGCGGCTGCAGCGGCGCGTCGACGATCCATTGACGGATCTCCTTGCCCGCTTCGGCGAGCGCCTTCACGTCGTCGACGTCGAGCGTCTCGAGACGTTTGGCGATGCGTTCGGTCAGATTGTTGTGCTGCAGGAAGTCACGAAATGCGAGCGCGGTGGTCGCGAAGCCGGTCGGCACGCGCACGCCGGCTTCGGCGAGCTGGCTGATCATCTCGCCCAGCGACGCGTTCTTGCCGCCGACGATTTCCACGTCGGTCATCCGCAACTGCTCGAACGGAACTACATACGCCTTGTCCTTTGCGACGGTAACTGCGTTAGTCATACAAGCCCCTAAGTGTGAAAGAAATTCACGGCTGTGCAAGTGGGCTTGAACACGGGCAGCCCATTGGAAGCCTCGACCCCGTGTCTTGCACAACCTGTTAGATAAGCAATCGCCTGGACGGCAGAGATGCGTTGCATGGCGCGCCGGCCATGGAGCACGAGGCGGACGCACCGAAGAACGCGGTTGAGCGGACTTACCGCTCGATCTGTTGCGTTCAACGCATATTGACATTAGATAACGTGACGTTGAACGACCGTTCGCGGCAAGTTAGCGGCCAATCGCCTGCAATTGCTTATCCAACAGGTTGCCGCTATTCTACCGTGCCGACTCCTGAAATGTGGCAGTCGGTCGAGAATTGCGCCTCGAATCGCGCGCCGACCGAGCCAGCCGGCTTTTGCGAGACCGCCCGCGCGGGGCACGAGCGCGGCGCGCCCGCCGCCGCGCGGTTTGATTCGAGCGCGTTGTCGCGCTCGCGCTTTCCGGCTCATTTGCCTTTCACGTTCACAGCTCCTCTGATGCCGCCCACCGTATTCATCGTCTCAGACGGTACCGGGATTACTGCCGAAACCTTCGCGCATTCGATCCTCTCCCAGTTCGACCAGAAATTCCGCCTGGTCCGCGTGCCATTCGTCGACTCGACCGAGAAGGCCTACGCAACGCTCGAAAAGATCAACGAAGCGGTCGCGCAGGACGGCCGTCGACCGATCGTGTTCACCACGCTGGTCGATAGCTCGTCGAATCAGATCGTGAAGGGTTCGAACGCGCTCGTGCTCGACATGTTCCAGACCTTCGTCGAGCCGCTCGAGCAGGAACTGGAACTGAAGTCGAGCCACGCGATGGGGCGCGGCCATCAGAACGCGGACACCGAGGAGTACAAGAACCGGATCGAGGCGATCAATTTCTCGCTCGCGCACGACGACGGTCAATCGAATCGCAATCTCGCAGACGCCGACGTGATCCTCGTCGGCGTGTCGCGCAGCGGCAAGACGCCGACGAGCCTTTACCTGGCGATGCAGTACGGCGTGAAAGCGGCGAACTATCCGCTGATTCCCGAAGATTTCGAACGCGGCAAGCTGCCGACGCCGCTACGCGAGCATCGACAGAAGATGTTCGGCTTGTCGATCGATCCGCAGCGGCTGTCGGAGATCCGTAACGAGCGGCGGCCGGGCAGCAAGTATGCGGCGCCGGAAAACTGCCGCTATGAGATCAACGAAGCCGAAACGATGATGCGGCGCGAGGGGATCAAGTGGCTGTCGTCGACGCACAAGTCGATCGAGGAGATCGCGACGACGATCCTGCAGGAGATCAAGCTGGATCGGCCGTCGTATTGAGGGATGGCCGAGCAGGCGTTGCGTTGCTGGGCCAGAGCCCTCGCAACGCCACTTAAGTCTACTTTTTGCGCCCGCGCTGCTGCCGGCACTGCTCGAACACGCAGACCGCCGCCGCGGCCGCCACGTTCAGCGACTCCATACCGCCGGGCTGCGGAATCGTCACCCGCAACGACACGGCATCGCGCCACGCCTGCGACACGCCCGCCCCTTCGTTGCCGAACACCCACGCGAGCGGCCTGCTCAGGTCGCTGTCATAGATCGCTTCGGCACCGTGCGAATCGGTGATGACGATCGGTACCGCGAGCCGTTCGATCAGCGCACGCGCTTCGACATCCTCATGCATCTGCAACAGGAAGTGCGCGCCCATCCCGGAACGCAGCACCTTCGACGACCACGCGTATGCGGTGCCCGGCGCGCAGAACACGTGCTCGATACCCGCAGCCGCTGCGCTGCGCAGAATCGAGCCGACGTTGCCCGCGTCCTGCACGCCGTCGAGCACGAGACAGTTTTGCTCGACGCGCTCGGGCAGCGGTGCGTCGAGCTTCTCGACGAGCAGCAGAATCCCGACCCCATGCACGACATTCGACAACTGCCCGAACAATGCATCCGGCAGCGTCACGAGCCGATGCTCGTCGATCCGTGACACGATCGCCTGCGCTTCGTCGTGACGCAACGCGCCGTCGGTGACGACGCATAGCTCCGGCTGACCTGCGACGTCCAGATACGTGCTCGCGAGATGGAAGCCCTCGAGCAGCGCGTGGCCGCTGCGGCGCTGTTGATGCGTCGAGCCGGCCAGTGCCTTCAGGCGCTTGTAGAGCGGATTGTCCCGCGAGGTGATGGCTTTCACAGGCAGCGAAGGCGGTGAGAAGGGAAAAGGAATCAGCGGCAATCAACGGCACGCAAGCGCGCAGCGCGCTCGAGCCGCGCTGATGGGGTCACGCGAAGCCGGCTTCGCCGAACGCATCGCCGTCGAGCAGCAGCGCGTCGGCCACGACGACGGCGTCCGCCGCTGGCAACGGCACGCCAGTGCCGAACCTCAAATGCGCTTCGCGCACCGGCGCGAACGATCGCCGATGATGCTCGCACGGCCCATGCTCGCGCAGCGCCGCGAGATGCTGCGGCGTGCCATAACCGGCATGCGCGTCGAAGCCGTACATCGGATACGCCTGGTGCAGTTCGACCAGCATGCGGTCGCGCGTGACCTTCGCGAGAATCGACGCCGCCGAGATGCTCTTCACGAGCGCGTCGCCGCCAATCACCGCCTCGCTACGGATGCTGAGCGTCGGGCAACGGTTGCCGTCGATCTTCACGAGCGTCGGCACGACCGACAGGCCCTCGACCGCGCGCTTCATCGCGAGCATGGTGGCGTGCAGGATGTTCAGCGAATCGATTTCCTCGACTGTCGCCGACGCGACGCAGTACGCGAGCGCACGCTCGACGATCTTGTCGTACAGCGCTTCGCGCTTGAGTGCGCTCAGTGCCTTCGAATCGTCGAGGCCACGGATCATCGGTTTGGCGGGATCGAAAATCACCGCCGCCGCGACGACCGGACCGGCCAGCGGTCCGCGCCCTGCCTCGTCGACGCCGCAGACGATGTCGTCGGCGCTCTCGAAGTTCAGGCCGGCTTGCGCCACTACCCGAACGGTGGCCGCGATCTTCCGGCGAGGCGCGCGCGCGGCGGTCATGGCCGCCCTGCCCGCTGCTCGACGACGCTCGCCACGACTTCGGCCGCGCGCTGCGCGGTGTTCTGCTTCAGCACGTGATGCATCTCCGTGAAGATTTCCTTCAGCGTGCGCCGGTTCGCCTCGTCGCGCAACTGTTTCAGCGTCGCCTCGGCGAGCGCCTGCGGCGTCGCGAAGTGCTGCAGGATCTCCGGCACCACGAAACGCCCGGCCAGGATGTTCGGCAGGCCGACGTACGGCAGATAGCCCTGGCGGCGCATGATCTGGCCGGTCAGCCAGGGCACCTTGTACGAAATCACCATCGGCTTTTTCAGCAGCGCGGCTTCGAGCGTGACGGTGCCGCTCTTCACGAGAATCGCGTCGGCGGCGGTCATCGCGAGTTGCGACTGGCCTTCGGTGATGGTCAGCACGAGGCCCGGATGTGCATCGACGAGCGGCTGCAGCAACGCGCGCAACGCGGGCGTCGCCGCCGGCATCACGAAGCGCACGCTGGGCTCCTGGTGCTGCATCATCTCCATCGCCGCGAAGAACGTCGGGCCGATCAGATCGATCTCGGAGCGCCGGCTGCCCGGCAGCACCGCGATCACCGGCCCGCTTTCCGCGAGACCGAGTGCGCGGCGCGCACCGAGGGTGTCGGGTTCGAGCGGGATCTGATCGGCCAGCGGATGCCCGACGTACGACGCCGCGACACCCGCCTTTTCGAGCAGCGCGGTTTCGAACGGGAACACGCACAGCATGTGGTCGACGGCCTTGGCGATCTTCTTGATGCGCCCGCCACGCCACGCCCAGATGGACGGGCAGACGAAGTGCACGGTCGGAATGCCGGCGTCGCGCAGTGCGTGCTCGAGCCGGAAATTGAAGTCGGGCGCGTCGACGCCGACGAACACGGACGGCGGCTCGGCGAGCAGCTGACGCTTGAGCTCGTTGCGGATACCGAGGATTTCAGGAATGTGCCGCAGTGCTTCAACATAGCCGCGCACCGTCAGCTTTTCCATCGGCCAGTGGGCGCCGAAACCCGCAGCGATCATGCGCGGACCGCCGATGCCGTAGTACTGCGTGGCGGCCGGCAACCGGCTGGCGAGGCCGTCGAGCAGCGACGCGGCGAGCAGGTCGCCGGACGGCTCGCCGGCCACCATCGCGACGCGCAGCGGACTGGGTTGCAACGTCATCGGTTAGCGGATGATGCCGCGCTGCGACGCTTCGACGAACGCGAGCAGCGTCTGCACCGGGGCGTCGCCGTCACCGCCGGCCGAACCGAGTTCCTTCAGTTGCACCTTCGCTTCTTCGAGCGACAGGCCGTTCTTGTACAGCACGCGATACGCGGTGCGCAGCACCGAGATCGCGTCGGCAGAGAAGCCGCGGCGACGCAGCCCTTCGACGTTGATGCCGTGCGGCTCGGCCTTGTTGCCCGCGGCGATCACGTACGGCGGCACGTCCTGCACGAGCGCCGACGCGCCGCCGAGCATCGAATGCGCACCGATGCGCACGAACTGATGCACGCCCGACATGCCGCCGATGATCGCGTAGTCGCCGATCGTCACGTGACCGGCCATCTGCGCGTTGCTCGACAGGATCACGTTGTTGCCGACGTGGCAGTCGTGACCGATGTGCACGTAGGCCATGATCCAGTTGTCGTCGCCGAGCGTGGTGACGCCCGCGTCCTGCACCGTGCCGGTGTGGATCGTCGTGAACTCGCGGATCATGTTGCGGTTGCCGATCACGAGCCTGGTCGGCTCGTCCTGGTACTTCATGTCCTGCGGACGCCCGCCGACCGATGCGTAATGGCCGATGCGGTTGTCTTCGCCGAGCGTGGTATAGCCTTCGATCACGCTGTGCGAGCCGACCGTGCTGCGCGCACCGATCGTCACGTGTGCGCCGATCACCGCATAGGGCCCGACTTCGACGGATTCGTCCAGCTGCGCGCCCGCTTCGATGATCGCGGTGGGATGGATCCTGCTCATGCGTCCTCGCTTCTGATTCTGTTGCGTTGTGTGGATGGCCTTGCCGCCAGGGCCGCCGCGCGCGCGCCTTGCCGCGCCGCGACCTGCCCCGACGCGGGCTTTACGCGTCTTTGTCCGTGTGGCGCACCGCGCACATCAGATCGGCTTCCGCCGCGACGACGCCATCCACTTCGGCGCGCGCCTTGAACTTCCAGATGCCGCGCATGTGACGCTCGAACGTGCAGTTCAGGATCAGCTGATCGCCCGGTTCCACCACGCGCTTGAAGCGCGCGTTGTCGATGCCGACGAACAGGTACAGCGTGTTCGACGGATCGCTCGGCTCTTCCGAGAACGTCAGCAGCGCCGCGGTCTGCGCGAGGGCTTCGAGGATCAGCACGCCTGGCATCACCGGCCGCGTCGGGAAATGTCCCTGAAAATACGGCTCATTGATCGACACGTTCTTCAACGCTTTGATGCTCTTGTGCGGTTCGAGTTCGAGCACCCGGTCGACCAGCAGGATCGGATAACGATGCGGCAGCAGCGTGAGAATCTTATGAATGTCGAGATTGATTTTTTCGGTGCTCATGGTGTTTCTGCTCACGCATTGACTGCGCGATGATGACTGCGGATGCTGGGTGCAGGTGGGTTGAAAACGCGCACGACCGGCGCCTCTGATGACCGGTGGTCGTGCCACCCGGTCACGGCCACCGGCTTTGCTTCATGATGCTCGACCACTATTTTACGCGGTGCGGATGGGTCGCCGGGATAACTGTCAGATCTTGTTGCCTGCGGGTTGACCTGCGGCGCCGTCAGTGGCATTGCCGGCTTTGTCGACGGTGGCGTTCTCCAGCGCTTTGATGCGATCGCGAAGCTTGTCGATATTGCGCAGCAGCGCGGCGCTTTTGTTCCAGTCCGCGTGGTTCACGGCCGGGAACGCGCTCGTGTACATGCCGGGCTTCAGCAGCGACTTCGACACGCCCGACTTTGCGGTGACGATCACGTAATCGGCGAGCGTCACGTGTCCGGCAATGCCGACCGCGCCGCCGATCATGCAATGACGGCCGATGGTCGTGCTGCCCGCGATGCCCGCGCAGCCCGCGATCACCGTGTAGGCGCCGACCTTGCAGTTGTGGCCGATCTGCACGAGGTTGTCGATCTTCACGCACTCCTCGATGATCGTGTCGGCCATCGCGCCGCGGTCGATCGTGGTGTTCGCGCCGATTTCGACGTCGTTCGCGATCGACACGCCGCCGACCTGCGGAATCTTGACCCAACTGCCGGTGCGTGCGTCGCCCTCGCCGACGAAGTCGGGCGCGAAGCCGAAGCCGTCCGAGCCGATCACCGCGCCCGCGTGGACGATCACGCGCTCGCCGAGCTTGCAGCCGTGGTACACGGTCACGTTCGGATACAGATGCGAGTTCGCCCCGACGCGGGTGCCGCGGCCGATTACGACGTTGGCGTCGAGCCGCGCGTGCTCGCCGATCACGGCGCCCGCTTCCACGGTGACACGCGGACCGATCACCGCGCTCGCGGCGACCTGGGCGGAAGGATCGACGGTTGCGCTCGGATGCACGCCGGGGACCGCCCTCGGCGCGGCCAGGTCGATGAAGGTTTGCGCGATGCGCGCAAAGTAAGCGTAGGGATTCGGCGTGACGATGAAGTTTCGAGCTTCGCGCGAGGCGAGCTTCGCAAGGTCGCCGGCATTGATCAGCACTGCGCCGGCGCGGGTCGTTTCGACCTGCGACAGATACTTCGGATTGGCGAGGAACGCCAACTGGTCCGGGCCTGCCTGGTCGAGCGGCGCAAGACTGCTCACGCGCTGCGCCCCGTTACCGACTACTTCACCGCCGAACCGCTGGACGATGTCCTCGAGCGTAAATGCCATGCCTATCCTGTCTCCAACCTGTTCAATCATTGCGAGGGCGCGCGCCGAGGCGTGCGGGGCGACCGTGCGCCGCCCTCAGTCGCCCTCATTGTCCTTAGTTGCCCGATGCCGCAAGTGCCTTCAGCACCTGGTCGGTGATATCGATGCGCGGGCTCACGTACACCGCTTCCTGGACGATCAGATCGTAGTGCTGCGTTTCGGCGATCTGCTTGATGACCTTGTTCGCGCGATCGAGCACCGCCGCGAGTTCCTCGTTGCGGCGCTGGTTCAGGTCTTCGCGGAACTCACGCTGCTTGCGTTGGAAGTCCGAGTCGAGCTGCGACAGGTCGCGCTGCTTTTGCGCGCGATCGGTCGCCGACATTGTCGCGCCATTCTTGTCGAGTGCATCGGACATCGACTTGAGCTTTTGCGCCATGTCGGCGAGATCCTTGTCCCGCTTCGCGAATTCGGCCTCGAGCTTCAGCTGCGCGGCTTTCGCCGCCGCCGATTCGCGCAGGATGCGGTCGGAATTCACCGCGGCGATCCTCGCCTCCTGCGCGTGCGCCATGCCAACCCCGAGGGTCATTGCCAGCGCCAATGCGCACGCTACACGTTTCGAAAACATACCGGTTAGCAAAGTCATCCTCTCGATACTGTAGTTTGACCGGGTCCGCCGCCGCAGCCGGCCGCCGGCAACGCCGGCCGCCGGGAACACCCGCCGCCCGATCAGAACGCCGTCCCGATCTGGAACTGGAACTTCTGGTACTGGTCGCCAGTGTGCTTCGTGAGCGGGAAGCCAAGGCTCAACTTGAGCGGGCCGATCGGCGAGATCCACGCGAGACCCACACCGTAGCCGTAACGCAGGCCATTTGCGCCGATGCTGTTACCTTCCGTTCCCCACACGTTACCGGCGTCGAGGAACGTGAACACACGCAGCGTGCGATCGTAGCCCGTGCCCGGCAGCGGGAACGTGAGCTCGATATTGCCGACGAGCAGCTTCGAGCCGCCGATCGGGTCGTTGGTCTTCGCGTCTCGCGGACCGAGCGAGCTCGGCTCGTAGCCGCGCACCGAACCGATACCGCCGGCGAAGTAGTTCTTGAAGATCGGATAAGGCTTGCCGCCGAGGCCGTTACCGTAGCCGCCCTGGAAGTTGAAGCCCAGCACGAAGCCACGCGCGAACGAGTAATAGTACTGCGCGTTGATGTCGGCCTTGTAGTACTGCGTGCCCCCGATCGGCGTGCCGTACTCGGCGTTCGCCTGCGTGAAGTAGCCGCGGCTCGGCACCAGCGCGCTGTCACGCGCGTCGCGCGACCAACCGACCGTCAGCGGTACGTTGTTCGACACGCGGCCGAACTGGTTCACGTAGTCGATATAGCTTTGCGGCGTATTCGAGTCGATGTCGAGCTGGTTCTGCTCGAAGCCGACGCCGAAAAACACCGTGTCGACTTCGGAGAACGGAATGCCGAACTTCAGGTCACCGCCAATCGTGACGATCTTGAAGCTCGAATCGGTCGAATAGTACAGCGGCTGGTACGTGCGGTAGTAGACGTCGGTGATCCGCTTGATACCGTCCACCGTGAAGTACGGGTCGACCTGCGTGACCGTCAGCGTACGGTACGTCTTCGCGGTATTGATGTTCACCGAGAGGCTCGTGCCGGAGCCGAACACGTTGTCCTGCGAGATACCCGCCGACAGCACCACCTTGTCCGTCGACGAGAAGCCCGCGCCAAGCGTGATCGCGCCGGTCGGCTTTTCGGCGACCTTCACGTCGATGTCGACCTGGTCGGGCGTGCCTTCGACCGGCACCGTGGTCACGTCGACGTCGGTGAAGTAGCCGAGACGGTTGATACGGTCCTTCGACAGCGCGAGGCGGTTCGAATCGAACCACGAGCTTTCGAGCTGGCGCATTTCGCGGCGCACCACTTCGTCGCGCGTGCGCGTGTTGCCGACCACGTTGATGCGGCGCACGTACACGCGACGGCTCGGGTCGACCTGAAGCGTCAGGTCGACGGTGTGGTTGTTCTGGTCGATCTGCGGCTGTGCATTGACGGTCGCGAACGCGTAGCCGTACTCGCCGAGCTTGTCGACGATCGCCTTCGTGGTGGCCTGCAGCTTTTCGGCCGAGAAGCGGTCGCCCGGCTTGATCTTGATCAGCTTCTTCAGTTCCGCTTCGCGGTCGAGCAGATTGCCGGCGAGGCGGATGTTCGAAATCGTGTACGGCTGACCTTCATGCAGCGTGACCGTCAGGTACATGTCCTTCTTGTCCGGCGAAATCGACACCTGGGTCGATTCGATGCTGAACTCGAGATAGCCGCGGTTCAGGTAGTACGAGCGGACGTTCTCGAGGTCGCCGGTGAGCTTGTCTTTCGCGTACAGGTCGTTCTTCGTGTACCACGAGAACCAGTTCGGCGTGGACAGCTGCATTTCGTCGCGCAGCGTGCCGGTGCTGAATGTCTTGTTGCCGATGAAGTTGATCTGACGGATCTTCGCGCTCGGACCTTCGGCCACCGAGAACAGGATGCCGACGCGGTTGCGGTCGATCGGCGTGATCGTCGTGGTGACTTCAGCCGCGTAAAAACCGCGCGTCAGATACTGGCGCTTCAGTTCCTGCTCGGCCTTGTCGACGAGGGCCTTGTCGTAGTAGCGGCCTTGCGACAGCCCGACCGCGCGCAGCGCCTTGATCAGGTTGTCCTTGTCGAACTCGTGGATACCGGCGAAGTCGATCGTGCCGATGGCCGGGCGCTCTTGCACCTGCACGATCACCACGTTGCCTTCGGTCGCGATCTTGACGTCGTTGAAGAAGCCCGTCGCGTACAGCGCGCGAATCGCTTCGGACGCCTTGTCGTCGGTAAAGGTATCGCCTTGCTTGATGGGCAGGTACGCGAACACCGTGCCCGGTTCGACGCGTTGCAATCCCTCAATGCGAATGTCTTGCACCACGAAGGGCGTCGTTGCGTGAGCAACCAGCCCATGCGCGGCGAACGCCGCGGCTACAACCGTCTTTGGACCAAAGCGATGAGGTTTGAACAACGTGCTTCCCCAGTATGTATAGCTGCATCAGGCCTGGCGGCCGCCCTCGTGAACGCCGCCGGACACTTTAAAAATGGATTAAACGAGCCAGATCGTTGAACAGCGCAATCGCCGACAACGCGACGATGCAGGCAAGCCCCGCCCTCTGAAAAACGAGTTGCCAGCGATCGGAGACAACTTTACCGGTCACAGCTTCAACCAAATAATATAACAGATGACCCCCATCCAATACCGGAATTGGTAGCAGGTTCAGCACGCCGAGGCTAATGCTGACAAGGGCCAGGAACGACAGAAACGCGGCAGGACCCAGACGTGCGCTCTTTCCCGCGTAGTCGGCGATCGTCACCGGACCGGACAGATTCTTCAGCGACGCCTCGCCGACGATCATCCGGCCGAACATCCTGACCGAGTACACCGCGAGATCCCAGGTACGGCGCGCGCCGAGGTGGAGGCTCTCGAGCGGCCCGTAGCGCACGTCGATCGACGGCACCTGGGTCGCCAGCTCCGCGCCGATGCGGCCGATCTGCTGCCCGCTCGCTGCATCGCGCTGCAACTGCGGCACGATGGTGATTTCTTCGAGCGCGCCCGCCGCATGACCGCCACGGCCCCCGCGCTCCACCCGCAGCGTGACCGGCACGCCGGCGTGCGATTTTACAAAAGCGATGAAGGCCGAGGCATTATCGGTCGGCGTGCCGTTGATCGCGCGCAGCCGGTCGCCGGCGACGAGCCCGGCCTTTTGCGCGGCGCTGCCCGCCTGCACGCCCGCCACCGTCAGCTTGCCGCCGCCGGGCTCGAAGCCGAGGCGCGACATCAGATCGTCGTCGACGTCTTTCTCGCCGAGGCCGCGCAGGTCCATCGGAAAATCGGACGTGCCGTGCGCGTCTTTTGCACTGAGCACGATGCGCTGCTGATCGAACGCGGCGCCGAGCAGCTTCCAGCGCAGATCCGACCACGACCGCACCGGCTCGGTCTCATCGCTATGGCCGGTGCGCACACCGACGATGGTCTCGCCGCCCTCGAAGCCCGCCAGCGCGGCCGGCGTGTTCGGCGCGGGTGTCGCGATCACGGCGGCCGGTTCGGTCACGCCAGTTGCGAACACGAGCGCGAACAGCACGATCGCGAGCAGGAAATTCGCGACCGGACCGGCCGCGACGATCGCGAAGCGCCGCCACACCGACTGGCGGTTGAACGCATGCGGCAGATCCGCCTCGGGAATCGAACCGGGGCCGGTCTCGCGCTCGTCGAGCATCTTCACGTAGCCGCCGAGCGGCAGCGCGGCAATCGTCCACTCGGTGCCCGTCTTCGGACTGACCCACTGAACGAGCGGCTTGCCGAAGCCGATCGAGAAGCGCAGCACCTTCACGCCGCACAGACGCGCGACGCTGTAGTGCCCGTACTCGTGGACTACCACGAGTACGCCAATCGCAACCGCGAAAGCGAGCAGTTCGATCAGCAGATTCATAAACGCCTCACTGGACGACGCGTTCCGTGCGACGGGCGCCGTCAGGCAGACGCGCGATGAATTCGGTAGCAGCTCGGCGCGCCGCGGCGTCCGCTTCGATGACGTCGTCGAGCGCGTGCGCGCTGCGGTTCGGCAACGCGTTCAGCACCGAGTCGACCGCCTCGGCAATCGCCATGAAGCCGATGCGGCGCGCGAGAAATGCCTCCACCGCGATCTCGTTCGCGGCGTTCAACGCCGCGCTCGCGACGCCGCCTTCCGCAAGCGCCTTCATGGCGAGCGCGAGGCACGGGAAGCGCGCGTAGTCGGGTTTTTCGAACGACAGCGACGCGATCTCCGCGAGATCGAGCTGCGCGACCCCGGAATCGACGCGATCCGGAAACGCGAGCGCGTGCGCGATCGGCGTGCGCATGTCGGGGTTGCCGAGCTGCGCGAGCACCGAACCGTCCGCGTACGACACCAGCGAATGAATCACGCTCTGCGGATGGATCAGCACGTCGATGCGCTCGCCGGGCAGGTTGAACAGCCAGTGCGCCTCGATCACTTCGAGGCCCTTGTTCATCATCGTGGCCGAGTCGACCGAGATCTTGCGGCCCATCACCCAGTTCGGATGCTTGCAGGCTTCGTCAGGCGTCACGTCGACGAGCGTGGCCGGTTCGCGCGTGCGGAACGGGCCGCCCGATGCGGTCAGGATGATCTTTGAAACGCCGCCATGCAGCGACGCTTCACGCGGCAGGCATTGGAAAATCGCGTTGTGTTCGCTGTCGACCGGCAGCAGCACCGCGCCGTGGTCGCGCACCGCGTCCATGAAGATCGCGCCGGACATCACCAGCGCTTCCTTGTTCGCGAGCAGGATTCGCTTGCCGGCGCGCGCCGCGGCAAGGCCCGGCGCGAGACCGGCCGCGCCGACGATCGCCGCGACCACCGTGTCGCAGCCCTCGCTCTTCGCGACGTCGACGAGCGCCTGCGGCCCGTACGTGACCTCGGTCTTGCTGCCCGCTTCGCGCAGCTTCGCGGCGACCTTCGCGGCCGTGTCGGCGTCGCCGACCACCGCCACTTCGGGCGCGAAGCGCAGGCATTGCCCGACGAGCTTGTCGCCGTTGCGATGCGCGCTCAGCGCGTAAATCGAAAAACGCTCGGGATGACGCGCGACCACGTCGAGCGTACTGTCTCCAATCGAGCCCGTGGAACCGAGCAATGTCAGACGTTTTTGCATATCTCTTTCTCTAGCCGAGCAGCAGCATGGCGAGCGGCAGCACCGGCAACAACGCGTCGATGCGATCGAGCACGCCGCCGTGCCCCGGCAACAGGCCGCTCGAGTCTTTGACGCCGGCCTGACGTTTCATCATCGATTCGAACAGGTCACCGACCACGCTGAAAACCACCAGCAGGGTCAGCGCGAGCACCGTGCGCAGCGCACCCAGTTGCGCCAGCAGCGCAGAATACAGGGTCGGCTCGAACGCGTGCAAAAAGATCGCCGCGGCCGCGACGATCATGACCAGCAGCCAGCCGCCGATCGCCCCCTCCCAGGTTTTACCCGGACTGATCGCTGGCGCCAGCTTGTGCTTGCCAAATGCCTTCCCGGAGAAGTATGCGCCGATATCGGCGAGCCATACCAATAGCAGCAGCGACAGCACGAACGGCACACCCTGCATGCGCGCGGCGACGAGAGCATGCCAGCACGCGATGAAACCGACGATTCCGGCAAGAAACAGAAACGCGCGCCACGCGCCCTGCGCGAGCACGGGCTTGCGCAGCAGCACGAATGGACCGGCGATCACCCAGAAAATCGCCGCCGCCTGGAAGAACGGCCGCGCAGGTTCGGTGCCGATGCCCACCCGCGTACTGGTGACGAGTCCGAGTGCCGCGACGAGCGCGTACAGCACCGGACCCGCGCCACCGAGCTTCAGCAGGCGCGCCCACTCCCACGCGGCGAACACGACGACGAAAGCGATCAGTGCGCCGAATGCGCCGACAGGCGCGAACAGCGTGACAGGCAGGAACACTGCCAGCAACACGATCGCCGTGATGACACGGGTCTTTAGCATGGAAGCGAATCGACGTTCTGCGATTGCGGCTCGAGCTGAGCACTGGTGCGGCCGAAGCGGCGTTCCCGCTCCGTGTACGAAGCGATGGCGTGACCGAGCGCGTCGGCGTCGAAATCCGGCCAGAACGTGTCGGTGAAATAGAACTCGGTGTAGGCAAGCTGCCACAGCAGGAAGTTGCTGACGCGGCGCTCGCCGCCGGTGCGGATGAACAGGTCCGGCTCGGGTGCGTAGGCCATCGACAGGTGCTCGGCGAACGCGTCCTCGTTGACCTCGACCGGCTTGCCCGCCGCCGCTTGCTCGACGAGCTTGCGGGTGGCCTGCATGATGTCCCAGCGCCCGCCGTAGTTCGCGGCGATGGTCAGCGTGAGACGGGTATTGCGCGCGGTCTTGGTTTCCGCGCGCTTGATCAGATCGCGGATCTTGTCGTCGAAACGCTCGAGATCGCCGACCACGCGCAAACGGATCCCGTTCGCGTGCAGCTTGCCGATCTCGCGCTCGAGCGCGGTGACGAACAGGCGCATCAGGAACGATACCTCCTCGTTCGGACGGCGCCAGTTCTCCGAGCTGAACGCGAACAGCGTCAGATATTCGACGCCCCGCCGCGCGCACGCCTCGACGGCCGCCCGCACCGCGTCGACGCCGCGCGTATGGCCCGCCACGCGGGGCAGACGCCGCTGCGTGGCCCAACGGCCGTTGCCATCCATGATGATCGCGATATGTCGCGGCACCGCGGCGACTTCAGGCACGCGCACGGTTGAGCTGGTATAGGTCATGGCCGTCGGGACAGTAATGCCAGTAAAGAAGTGGAAATCAGAAGGTGCTGAGCCGAACGGCGTCAGACCGTCATGATCTCGGCTTCTTTCGTTGTGACGAGCTTGTCGATTTCGGCGACGAACTTGTCCGTCAGCTTCTGGACGTCGTCACCGGCACGACGCTCGTCGTCTTCCGAGATTTCCTTGTCCTTGACGAGCTTCTTCAGTTGCTCGTTGGCGTCGCGGCGCAGGTTGCGCACGGCCACCTTGGCCGTTTCGGCTTCGCTGCGAACGACCTTGGTCAGCTCGCGGCGACGCTCTTCGGTCAATGCTGGCATCGGTACGCGGATCACATCGCCATGGGTAGCTGGGTTCAGACCGAGATCCGACTCGCGGATCGCCTTTTCGACGACCTGGACCATCTTCTTTTCCCACGGCTGCACGCCGATCGTGCGCGCGTCGATCAGCGTCAGGTTCGCGACCTGCGAAATCGGCACCGGCGAGCCATAGTAGTCGCACTGGATATGATCGAGCAGGCCCGTGTGCGCACGGCCCGTGCGGATCTTCGACAGGTCGTTCCTGAACGCGTCGATGGAGCGCTGCATCTTCTGTTCAGCGCCCTTCCTGATATCAGCCACAGACATTTTTAAACCTCCGAACCTTCAAAACGGTGCGAGCCGCCCGGCACGCGCGATGCGGCGGCCCGGGCTCGCGTCAAAGCCCACGTAATGTAAACGAAGTTTACACGTGGACGAGGGTGCCCTCGTCCTCACCTAGCACGATGCGCTTGAGCGCACCGGGTTTGACGATCGAAAACACGCGGATCGGCAGCTTCTGGTCGCGGCACAGAGCGAAAGCCGTCGCGTCCATCACCTGCAGATTGCGGCCGATTGCCTCATCGAAGCTGATCGTGCTGTAGCGGGTCGCGCTCGAATCCTTCTTCGGATCGGCCGAATAGACGCCGTCCACCTTGGTCGCCTTCAGCACCACTTCCGCGCCGATTTCCGCGCCGCGCAATGCAGCGGCCGTGTCGGTCGTGAAGAACGGGTTGCCGGTGCCGGCCGCGAAGATCACGACCTTGCCTTCCTCGAGCTGGCGGATCGCGCGGGGCCGGATGTACGGCTCGACGACCTGGTCCATGCGCAGCGCCGATTGCACGCGCGCCTCGATGCCGGCGTGACGCATCGCGTCCTGCAGCGCCAGCGCGTTCATCATCGTGGCGAGCATACCCATGTAGTCGGCCGTTGCGCGGTCCATACCCGCCGCACCGCCCGCGACGCCGCGAAAAATATTGCCGCCGCCGATCACCACGGCCAGTTGTGTTCCGAGACGGACCACTTCGGCCACGTCCGCCACCATTCGTTCGATGGTTCCGCGATTGATGCCGAAGGCATCGTCGCCCATCAGAGCTTCACCGGAGAGTTTGAGCAGGACGCGTTTATAGGCAGTGGGCATAGGGGTATCCAGATCGCGCAGAACAGGGCAACAACAAGGGACTAATGTAGGGGTGAAATGCTGATTCGGGCAAGCACCGCCAAATTGGCGAACCCTGAGGTTCGCCAGCGGCGGCCGCGCGGCGAGGGTCAACTCGTGCGCGGCCTTGCGGCGCTGCCGACCGCGGCGAGGTCTTGCCTCGCCGCGGGTCCAAACGGTACGGCGGTGAAGCTTAGGTAACGCTTATTGTTGCTTTGCAGCAGCGACCTGGGCGGCCACTTCCGCTGCGAAGTCGTCCTGCTTCTTCTCGATGCCTTCGCCGACCACGAACAGCGCGAACTTCTGTACGCTCGAGTTGCCCGCCTTCAGCATCTGCTCGATCGTCTGCTTGTCATTCTTCACGAACGTCTGGTTCAGCAGCGACACTTCCTTCAGGTACTTCTGCACGCTGCCGTCGACCATCTTCGCAACGATTTCAGCCGGCTTGCCCGATTCGGCCGCCTTCTGTTCAGCGATGCTGCGTTCCTTGGCGATCAGGTCCGCCGGCACGTCGTCCGACGACAGCGAGACCGGCTTCATCGCAGCGATGTGCATCGCCACGTCCTTGCCGACCTGTTCGTCCGCGCCGGTGTACTCGACCAGCACGCCGATGCGCGTGCCGTGCAGGTACGCCGCCAGCTTGTTCGCGGTGTCGAAGCGCACGAAACGGCGGATCGACAGGTTTTCGCCGATCTTGCCGACCAGCGCGAGGCGCACTGCGTCGACGGTTTGGCCGTCGAGCGGCAGGGCTGACAGCGCCGCGACGTCAGCCGGGTTTTGCGTCGCGACGAGTTCGGCGATCTTCTTCGAGAACGCGAGGAAGTCGTCGTTCTTCGAGACGAAGTCGGTTTCGCAGTTCAGCTCGACGAGCGAACCAGCGTTGCCGTTGATGAACGATGCGACGACGCCTTCGGCCGTCACGCGCGATGCCGCCTTGCTCGCCTTGTTGCCGAGCTTCACGCGCAGCAGTTCTTCAGCGCGCGCCAGATCGCCGTCGGCTTCCGTCAGCGCCTTCTTGCATTCCATCATCGGCGCGTCGGTCTTCGCGCGCAGTTCTGCAACCATGCTTGCGGTAATTGCCGCCATCATTTGCTCCTTGAGTTCTGTCTGTCACACGCCGCCCGCATTTCGATGCCGGCGGCAGGAATTCGTTTCAGCGTTTTCGCGCATTTTTTGCGAGCGACGCGCCTCGCGTCGCCCCGAGCACTCTGCCAGATGCCCGTTACAACAACTGTCATAGACGTCGCGACTTAAAAAAAGGGGGCCTGTAGAAAGCCCCCTTTTATGCCGGACACTGGGCAGCCTTACGCTTCCGGGTTGACCTCGACGAACTCGTCGCCGTCGCCGCCACGCGCAGCCTGGACCACTTCGTTGACCGCGTTGGCACGGCCTTCGAGGATCGCATCGGCCACGCCAGCCGTGTACAGGGCGACGGCCTTGCTGGCGTCGTCGTTACCCGGGATCACGTAGTCCACACCTTCCGGCGAGTGGTTCGTATCGACCACGGCGATGACCGGAATGCCGAGCTTGTTTGCTTCGGTCACGGCAATCTTGTGGTAGCCGACGTCAACCACGAAGATCGCGTCCGGAATGCCGCCCATGTCCTTCACGCCGCCGATCGACTTCTGCAGCTTGGCCATTTCACGTTCGAACAGAAGCGCTTCCTTCTTGCTCATGCGCTCGGTTTCACCGGCTTCCAGCGCCGCTTCCATGTCCTTCAGGCGCTTGATCGAAACCTTCAGCGTCTTGAAGTTGGTCAGCATGCCGCCGAGCCAGCGCGCGTTCACGAACGGCATACCAGCGCGCTGCGCTTCCTGGGCGATCGTGTCACGCGATTGACGCTTCGTACCGACGAACAGGATCGTGCCGCGGTTCGATGCCAGCTGACGCGCGTACTTCAGCGCGTCGTTGTACATCGGCAGCGTCTTTTCGAGGTTGATGATGTGAATCTTGTTGCGATGACCGAAAATGAAGGGGGCCATCTTCGGGTTCCAGAAACGGGTCTGGTGACCGAAGTGGGCACCTGCTTCCAGCATTTGACGCATCGTAACTGCCATGAAATTCTCCACGAGGGTTGGGTCTTAAACCGGCTGCCGTATCGGCCGCGCTCGCCTCTACCTTGGCTGGAACGCGACGACACCCTGGGTGCGCCGGCTTGCGAATTGGTTGCCTGACACGACTTTCTCTCACTCACGACACCCAACAACCGGAGTGCCGCGAGAAGCCGCTCCGCCCAGCTGCCATGCGCGAATTTGCGGACTCGCGAATAAAAGCGGACTAGGACCGACTTAGCCCGAGAGTATAGCACGCGACGACCGACTGACTCAACCGGCCCGACCACCGGCCGATGGTCCTACGCACGGGACCGCGCCGCCGGGCCCGAAGCCCGGCCTGGCGTCCTTTGGGCCGCCAATTTGCCGATTCTGGCGCTTTTCGCCCATTGCCGCCCGATCCTGCGCAACGACCCGGCCCCCACTGCTGTAAAATGGCTCGATTCCGCCACGCGCGGGGGTGTTAAGGATCGACCGGCATTCCGTGCCCGGCAGACGCCCCTCCGCCCGGCCACCGCAACACCCAGCAAGCCTTATCCAGCAAGGCTTCCGAGGAAACCATGGCTATCACCATCAAAAACGAAGACGATATCGCGAAGATGCGCGTCGCCTGCCGGCTCGCGAGCGAAGTGCTCGACTACATCACGCCGTTCGTCAAGGCCGGCGTCACCACTGGCGAGCTCGACCGTCTGTGTCACGAATACATGCTGAAGGACCAGGGCACGGTCCCCGCGCCGCTGAATTACCAGCCGCCCGGCTACCCGCCCTACCCGAAAGCCACCTGCATTTCCGTCAACGACGTGATCTGCCACGGCATTCCGGGCGACAAGGCGCTCAAAACCGGCGACGCGCTGAACATCGACATCACCGTGATCAAGGACGGCTATTTCGGCGACACGAGCCGCATGTTCATCGTCGGCGAAGGGTCGATCATGGCAAAGCGCCTCGTGCAAGCCACTTTCGAATGCATGTGGCTCGGCATCGACCAGGTGCGACCCGGCGCGCATCTCGGCGACATCGGCTATGCGATCCAGAAGCACGCCGAAGGCCTCGGCTACAGCGTGGTGCGCGAATATTGCGGACACGGCATCGGCACCGTATTCCACGAAGATCCGCAGATCCTGCACTACGGTCGCCCCGGCACCGGGTTCGAACTGCAGGCCGGTATGATCTTCACGATCGAGCCGATGATCAACGCCGGCCGCCGTGACATCCGCACGATGCCCGACCAGTGGACCGTCAAGACCAAGGACCGCAGCCTGTCCGCGCAGTGGGAGCACACGGTGCTCGTCACCGAGACAGGCTACGACGTGCTGACCGTGTCGGCCGGCACGCCCGCGCGTCCGCCCGTGGTCGCGGCCACGGCCTGACCGATTCCGACCACACCGCCTTCCTGCCAATGAGTAGCGTTCCAGCCGTCGCCCCCTCCCATGCCTCGTCGCTCAAGGCGGACTACAAAGTGGCCAAAGCCCAGTTGCTGGAACGCTTCCGAACGGCCACCAACGTCGACGCGTTGATGGCCGCCCTCGCGCGCGCCACGGACCATTCGCTGCGCGCCGCCTGGGACACCTGCGAGCTGCCCGACGACCTCGCGCTGGTCGCGGTTGGCGGCTATGGGCGCGGCGAACTCGCGCCGCACTCCGACATCGACATCCTGGTGCTGTTGCCCGACGCGCGGCTCGAGCATCTGGACGCGCGCATCGAGCGCTTCATCAGCCTCGCGTGGGATCTCGGGCTGGAACTCGGCAGCAGCGTGCGCAGCGTGTCGCAATGCATCGAGGAAGCGGCCAACGACGTCACGGTGCGTACCTCGCTGCTGGAAGCGCGCCGCATCACCGGCAGCACCGCACTGTTCGACGATTTCGCTCGGCGCTACCGTGCGGCGCTCGACCCGAAGGCGTTCTTCCAGGCGAAGGTGCTCGAAATGCGCCAGCGTCACGCGAAGTTTCAGGACACGCCCTACGCGCTCGAGCCGAACGTCAAGGAAAGCCCGGGCGGGCTGCGCGACCTGCAGCTGATCCTGTGGATCACACAGGCGGCCGGCTTCGGCAGCAGCTGGCGCGAACTCGAAGCACGCGGACTGATCACCGAGCGCGAGGCGCGCGAGCTGCGCCACAACGAAGGCTTTCTGAAGTCGCTGCGTGCGCGGCTGCACGTGATCGCCGGGCGCCGCCAGGACATCCTGGTGTTCGACCTGCAGACGCCGGTCGCGGAAAGCTTCGGCCTCAAGCCGACCGCGACCAAGCGCGCGAGCGAGCAGCTGATGCGCCGCTACTACTGGGCCGCGAAAGCGGTCACGCAACTCGCGACGATCCTGATCCAGAACATCGAGGCGCAGCTGTTTCCGAGCACGAGCGGCATCACGCGCGTGCTGTCGGATCGCTTCGTCGAAAAGCAGGGCATGCTCGAAATCGCCTCCGACGACGTGTTCCAGCGCGAGCCGAATGCGATCCTCGAGGCGTTCCTGCTATACGAGCGCACCCCGGGCGTGAAGGGACTGTCGGCGCGCACGCTGCGCGCGATCTACAACGCCCGCGACGTGATGGACCAGCACTGGCGGCGCGATCCGGAAAATCGCCGACTCTTCATGGAAATCCTGAAGCAGCCGGCCGGTATCACGCATGCGTTCCGGTTGATGAACCAGACGAGCGTGCTCGGGCGTTATCTGCTGAATTTCCGGCGCATCGTCGGGCAGATGCAGCACGACCTGTACCACGTGTTCACGGTCGATCAGCACATCCTGATGGTGCTGCGCAATCTGCGCCGCTTCGCGGTCGCCGAGCATGCGCACGAATACCCGTTCTGCAGCCAGTTGATCGTCAACTTCGACCGGCCGTGGGTGCTGTACGTGGCCGCACTGTTTCATGACATCGCGAAGGGCCGCGGCGGCGATCATTCCACGCTGGGCATGGCCGACGCACGGCGCTTCTGCCGCCAGCACGGCATCGAAGGCGAGGATGGCGAGCTGGTCGTGTGGCTCGTGCAGCAGCATCTGACGATGAGCCAGGTCGCGCAGAAGCAGGACACGAGCGACCCTGAAGTGATCAAACGCTTCGCCGAGCTGGTCGGCACCGAGCGCCGCCTGACCGCGCTCTATCTGCTGACCGTCGCCGACATCCGCGGCACCAGCCCGAAGGTCTGGAACACGTGGAAAGGCAAGCTGCTCGAAGACCTCTACCGCACCACGCTCGCCGTGCTTGGCGGTGCCCAGCCGGACGAGCATTCCGAGCTGAAGTCGCGCCAGGAAGAGGCGCTCGCGCTGCTGCGTCTCGAAACCGTGCCGGAAGGCGCGCAACGGGCGCTGTGGGACAAGCTGGACGTCGGCTATTTCCTGCGCCACGACGCGGCGGACATCGCGTGGCAGACGCGCGTGCTGTACCGCCACGTCGAAACGCCGACGCCGCTCGTACGCGCGCGGCCGTCGCCGATCGGCGAGGCGCTGCAGGTGCTCGTCTACGTGAAGGACCAGCCCGATCTGTTCGCGGGCATCTGCGCGTATTTCGACCGCAACGGCCTGTCGGTGCTCGATGCGCGTGTCAGCACGACGCGCCACGGCTACGCGCTCGACAACTTCCTCGTCGCGCACACCGAAGAGGACGTGCACTATCGCGACATCGCCAATCTGGTCGAGCAGGAGCTGACCGCGCGCCTCGCGGGCCACGGCACCTTGCTGCCGGGACCGTCGAAGGGCCGGCTGTCACGGCTGTCGCGCACCTTCCCCATTACGCCGCGCGTCGACCTGCGGGCCGATGAGCGCGGCCAATACTACATCCTGTCCGTGTCGGCGAACGACCGGCCGGGCCTTCTTTATTCGATCGCGCGCGTGCTGGCTGAGCACCGGGTCGGCGTCGCCTCGGCGCGGATCAATACGCTCGGCGAACGCGTCGAGGACGTGTTTCTGCTCGAAGGACACAGCCTGTCGGACAACCGCCTGCAAATTCAGGTCGAGACCGAACTACTGCGCGCGATCGCAGTGTGAGATTTCATGCGAATCAAATTAACAGCGAAGCATCCGCGGCCGGCGTCGTCCGAACGCGCCCCTGTCCGCCCCGGCAGCGCGTCGGCGCGTAAGCCGACCCGTCCAGCGCGGCCGAAGCCATTCGAGGCCGAGGCCGGCGCGAAGCGCGAAGGCGCGGCGTCGACGGGTGGTGGCGCGAAGCGGCCGGTCGGTGCGAAGCCGGCGGGCGCCGGTGCACGCGCGCCGCGTGCCGAAGGGTCGGGCGTGCGCGAACGGGGCGCGGCTGCCGCGGGCGCACCGCGCCGCTTCGAAGGTGCGGCTGAGCGAGGCGAGCGCGGAGAACGCGCGCCGCGTCGTCTCGAAGGCAGCGCTGAGCGTGGTGAACGCGGGCCTCGGCGCGATTTCGGCGAACGGACTGAACGCACGCCGCGTCGTTTCGAAGGCAACGCCGAGCGTGGCGAACGGGCGCCTCGGCGCGATTTCGGCGAACGGACTGAACGCGCGCCGCGTCGTTTCGAAGGCAACGCTGAACGTGGCGAACGGTCGCCTCGACGCGATTTCGGCGAACGGACTGAACGCGCGCCGCGTCGTTTCGAAGGCAACGCTGAAGGTGGCGAACGGGCGCCTCGGCGCGATTTCGGCGAACGGACTGAACGCGCGCCGCGTCGTTTCGAAGGCAGCGCTGAGCGTGGTGAACGCGCGCCTCGACGCGATTTCGGCGAACGGACTGAACGCGCGCCGCGTCGTTTTGAAGGCAGCGCTGAGCGTGGCGAACGCGCTCCTCGGCGCGAATTCGGCGAGCGTGCAGAACGCGCACCCCGTCGTTTCGAGGGCAATGCGGAGCGCGGTGAGCGCGCACCGGGCCGCGACGCCGGCGAACGCCGTCCGTTCAGCGGTCCGCGTCCAGGCACAGGCAGGCCGTCGGAAGGCGGCGCGCGTGGCGATCGTCCGGTGCGCCGGGAGCGCGAGGCCGCCGACCGTCCGCGCTTCGGTAGCGATCGCGGTGAGCCGCAGGAGCGTCGCGGTGGCGATCGAGGCGCGCGCAGCGACAGCACCTCGCGCAGCTTCGAAAGCGAGCGTGGCGAGCGCAGCTTCGCGAAGCCGGCAAAAGGCGGCTACGGCGAACGCACCGAGCGTCGCGAGCGCCCTGCGCGCAGCTTCGACGACACGTTGCCGGCCGCGAACCGCCGCTTCGGCGACGACCGACCGGCCCGCGCCGCCAAGCCGCGAGCCTCGGCATCAGCAACCGCCCGCCCCGTCGACACCACCATCGACACCCCGCACCCGCCCCGCCGCGATCGCGAAGACGCACCGGGCATGCTGCGTCTGTCGAAGCTGATGTCCAAGCTCGGTCTGTGCTCGCGTCGCGAGGCCGACGAATGGATCGAGAAAGGCTGGGTCATGGTCGACGGCGAGCGCGTCGATACGCTCGGCACGAAGGTGTTCCCGGATCAGCGCATCGACATCGACCCGGCCGCCGAAGCCTTTCAGTCGAGCCAGGTGACCGTGATCGTTCACAAGCCGGTCGGGCTCGTGTCGGGCCAGGCGGAGGACGGCTATCAGCCGGCCATCACGCTCGTCACGCCGGAGAATCGCTGGGAAGGCGACCGTTCGGGGATCCCCTTCTCGGCGTCGCATCTGCGCCAGCTCGCGCCGGCCGGGCGTCTCGACATCGATTCGACGGGCCTGCTCGTGCTGACGCAGGACGGCCGCATCGCGAAGCAACTGATCGGCGGTCACTCGGACGTGGACAAGGAGTATCTGGTGCGCGTCGCCTACGGCGATCACACGGTCGACGTCGAAAGCCATTTCCCGGCCGAAAAACTCGCGCTGCTGCGCCACGGCCTGTCGCTCGACGACGTCGCGCTGAAGCCCGCCCAGGTCAGCTGGCAGAACGGCGAGCAGCTGCGTTTCGTGCTGCGCGAAGGCAAGAAGCGTCAGATTCGCCGCATGTGCGAACTGGTCGGTCTCGAGGTGGTGGGCCTGAAGCGCGTGC
Source organism: Paraburkholderia sp. UCT31 (assembly GCF_014397655.1). Lineage (NCBI taxonomy): Bacteria > Pseudomonadati > Pseudomonadota > Betaproteobacteria > Burkholderiales > Burkholderiaceae > Paraburkholderia > Paraburkholderia sp. UCT31. Next base: position 66,741 of record NZ_VZQP01000030.1, on the reverse strand, counting down.
GCATGGGCCAGGTGATGCTCGGCGCGCTGCCGCCGGGACAGTGGCGCTATCTGTCGGAAGACGAGTCGTTCTGAGGTCCGTCCAATGCGCCTCCTTGCTGAGAGCGGGCGCATCGGCACAACAAAAAACCCACGCACTTTGGCGTGGGTTTTTTGTTGGCGGCAGCTGTGTCAGTCGTCGCTATTCGTATCGAGATCCGGGAACAGGACCTCCGTAAAGCCGAACTTCGAGAAATCGGTAATCCGCATCGGATACAGCTTGCCGATCAGATGATCGCATTCGTGCTGCACAACCCGTGCGTGAAAACCCTCGGCGACCCGGTCGATCGGATTGCCGAACTGGTCGAAGCCGTGATAACGGATCATCGAAAACCGGCTCACCACGCCGCGCAGCCCCGGCACCGACAGGCAACCTTCCCAGCTTTCTTCCATGTCCTGCGAGACCGGCGTGACGGTCGGGTTGATCAGCACCGTTTCGGGCACCGGCGGCGCGTCCGGATAGCGCTCGTTCGAACCGAAGCCGAAGATCACCACCTGCAGATCGACGCCGATCTGCGGCGCGGCGAGACCCGCGCCGTTCGCCGCGTGCATGGTCTCGAACATGTCTTCCACGAGCCGGTGCAGCTCGGGCGTGTCGAAGTGATCGACCGGCTCGGCGATTCGCAGCAGGCGCGGATCGCCCATCTTCAGAATGTCGTGAATCATCGGTGCCCCTCCAGGAGCTTGCGCATACCATCTTCGTCGAGTACGGGGATGCCGAGTTCCTCCGCCTTCGAAAGTTTGCTGCCCGCGTCGGCCCCCGCCACCACGTAACTGGTTTTCTTCGATACCGACCCCGCCACCTTCGCGCCGGCCGCCTCGAGCATTTCCTTCGCGTCCTCGCGCGACAGGTTTGGCAGCGTACCGGTCAGCACGACCGTCTGCCCGGCCAGCACGCCCTGCGGCGCCTTCGGCGCTGGCGGCGCCTCGGGCCACGTGACCTTGCCCGGCGCGCGCAGCTGTTCGATCACCGTGCGGTTGTGGTCCTCGGCGAAGAACTGGTGGATCGATTCGGCGACGACCGGCCCCACGTCGTTGACTTCGAGCAGTTCCTCCAGCGACGCATCCATGATCGGATCGAGCGAGCCGAAGTGCTTCGCGAGATCCTTCGCGGTCGATTCGCCGACATGGCGAATCCCCAATGCGTAGATAAAGCGCGCGAGCGACGTGTGCCTGGCCTTGTCGAGCGAGTCGAGCAGGTTCTGCGCGGACTTTTCGGCGAAGCGGTCGAGTTCCGCGAGCGTCGTGAAGCCGAGATTGAACAGATCGGCCGGCGTGCGCACCAGGTTCTGTTCGACCAGTTGATCGATGATCTTCTCGCCGAGGCCGTCGATATCGAGCGCGCGCCGCTGCGCGAAGTGCCACAACGCCTGCTTGCGCTGCGCCGGACAGAAGAGCCCGCCCGTGCAGCGCGCGATCGCCTCGTCGGGCAGCCGCTCGATCGCCGAACCGCACACCGGGCACTGCGTCGGCATCACGAACTCGCGCGCGTCGGCCGGACGACGCTCGAGCAGCGCGCTGACCACCTCCGGAATCACGTCGCCGGCGCGCCGCACGATCACCGTGTCGCCGATGCGGATGTCCTTGCGGCGCACTTCATCCTCGTTGTGCAAGGTCGCGTTCGTAACCGTCGCGCCGCCGACGAACACCGGTTCCAGCCGCGCGACCGGCGTGATCGCGCCGGTGCGGCCGACCTGCACGTCGATCGCGACCAGCTTCGTCAGCGCTTCCTGCGCGGGGAATTTGTGCGCGAGCGCGAAGCGCGGCGCGCGCGACACGAAACCGAGCGCATCCTGCTCGTCGCGCCGGTTGACCTTATAGACCACGCCGTCGATGTCGTAGGGGAGCCTGTCGCGCTTCTCGCCGACCGCGTGGAAGAAGCCGAGCAGGCCTTCGGCGCCCTGCACGACCGCACGCTCGCCATTGACCGGCAAGCCCATCTCCTTGTACCAGTCGAGCAGTTCGCTATGGGTGGCCGGCATCTCGATGCCTTCGAGCACGCCGATGCCATACGCGAAAAACGACAGCGGCCGCTGCGCGGTGATCTTCGAATCGAGCTGCCGCAAGCTGCCCGCCGCCGCGTTGCGCGGGTTCGCGAATTCGCGTTGTTCGGCGGTGCGCTGGCGTTCGTTCAGGCGCTCGAAATCGCGCTTGAACATCAGCACTTCGCCGCGCACGTCGAGCACGTGGGGCACGCGCTTACCCTTCAGCTTCAGCGGAATCGAGCGGATCGTGCGGACGTTTTCGGTGACGTTCTCGCCGGTTGTGCCGTCACCGCGCGTGGAGGCCTGCACGAACACGCCGTCGGCGTAGCGCAGCGAGATCGCGAGGCCGTCGAATTTCAGCTCGGCCGCGTAGTCGACGGGAACCGGCGGCTCGCTCGCGTTGTTGCCGAGCGCGTCGCCGATGCGCTTGTCGAACGCGACGATGTCTTCGTCGGCGAAACCGTTGTTCAACGACAGCATCGGCAGATCGTGCACGACCGGCTCGAAACCGCTCGCGGCCTCGCCGCCGACGCGCTGCGTTGGCGAATCCGGCACGATCAGATCGGGATGCTCGGCCTCGATGCGCTCCAGCTCCTTGAACAGCTTGTCGTACTCGGCGTCCGGCAGGTCCGGTTGATCGAGCACGTAATACGCGTAGTTCGCGCGTTCGAGTTCCGCGCGCAACCACACGGCCCGCTCGGCCGGAGCGCTGGTTGCGGAAGGAGGGACGGAGGATCGGGCCATGCTGTCGGAAGCTTCTCGAGAAGAAAGTCGGACATCGGATTATCGCAGGAAGCGTGCCCCTTTACATCGCTGAATCGGGGCGGGCCGCGCTGCGACTCAAGCCGGAAACGACGACGGCCGCACATCGTGCGGCCGTCGTCAAAACGCGTGGTACGCTGCAAAAGGCTTACTGGCTGAACAGGCGCCGCGTGGCCGGCGAACCCGCCGGAATACCCGCCTGTTCGAGCTTCGCGTACAGCGTCATCAACTGTTTTTCGATCGCGAGCAGCGCGCTTTCCGGCAGCGGCCGGCGACCGTCGTCGACCACGCGTCCGCCGATCCGCTCGGCCAGCGACTTCGCGTAATCGCACATCAGCCGGAACGGCAGGATGTCTTCGTCGGCGACCGGCACGTCGAGCACCAGCGTGATCATCTCACCGCCTTTGTACGTGAGGTCGTCGCGCAGGAAGTTGGTGTCGCCGAACTGCAGCATGAACACCGGGCTTTGCCGCGAGTCGAGCTTGACGAAGCGCGTGCCGTCGCGCGACAGCAGCAGACCGTCCTGCGAGGCGACCGCCTGCACGTAGTTGGCCGACCACGGCGCGCCGTCCGACAGCACGTTGATCGACAACTGCGCGTCGCACTGGGCGGCAAAGCCGTCGAGCTCGCGCGCCATCGCGACGGTTTCGAGCATGTCGGGGAATTCCGGCGCAGCGTCGAGCGCATCGGCGAACTGCTGTACGCCGGTCACGAACTCGGAAAATTCGAGCTCGTTCAGCGCGCCGCTACGGTTCGCGAGCTGCGCGGCCGCGCGCAGCTCTTCATAGCGCGTGCCGTTCTGCAGCAGCTCCCACGCGCCGCCGCCTTCGGGTTTGCCTTCGATGTGCACGGGCTTGCTGCCCGCGCGACGCAAGCGCTGCGCGAGCGGAAGCACCTTGTCGCCGGCCACGGGGCCGTTCAGCCGGATCGGCACGATACAGTCGATGCGTCGATCGACGATCGCGGGCGGCGCCGACGAAATCGTCGTGGCGGCCGGCAGGATCGGTTCGACCCGCTCGTGCCCGGCGGACGCGGGCTGGGCCGCGGGCGCTTCGGCCGTGGGCCGCTTCGCGTGCGCGCCCGGCGCCGCCGCATGTTCGCCTTCGCCCACGGTATCGGCGTCCGCCGATGGATAACCGTTCGGCGACGTCATCTCGGCCTGGATATCGGCCGGTGTATCGAGCGGTGCGGCGCCCGCGCCGAACGTCGGCTCGACGCGCGCCGCGCTCGGGTCCGCGGCCGCCTCGGCGCTCACGCTCGGCTGGCGCCGCGTGGTCGGCCGGGCCGGCTCGATGAACGGGCTCTGCTCCTCATGCTCGTCCCGCGCAAAGCTCTCGGCGGTGTCGGCCGGCATCGGCCGCGGCATTTTGCGGCGCACCTTCGCGCCCTGCCACGCGTTGTACACGACCACGCCCCCCACCACCACGGCACCCGCGCCGATCAAACCGAGTGTCAACTCGTCCATGCATGCTCCATCAGCAATTCTTCTATCCGCGCGGGCCTGTCGTCCGCTCCACGTACCGCGCGGCGCTCATCGAGGCCGCTGCGCTGGATGCGGATGCCCGCGAAGGCGTTAACTCAAACGATATTCTGGGCGAAACCCGCCGCCGTTTCCATGTCGACCGCGACGATCCGCGAGACGCCCTGCTCCTGCATCGTCACGCCGATCAGCTGCTGCGCCATCTCCATCGCGATCTTGTTGTGCGAAATGAACAGGAACTGGGTTTTGTCGGACATCGCCCGTACCAGATTCGCGAAACGCTCGGTGTTGGCGTCGTCGAGCGGTGCGTCCACTTCGTCGAGCAGACAGAACGGCGCGGGATTCAGCTGGAACATCGCGAACACGAGCGCGGTCGCGGTCAGCGCTTTCTCGCCGCCCGACAGCAGGTGAATCGTCGAATTCTTCTTGCCCGGCGGTTGCGCCATCACCTGCACGCCGGCGTCGAGGATTTCGTCGCCGGTCATGATCAGCTTCGCCTGGCCGCCGCCAAAGAGACGCGGGAACAGCTCGCCGAAATGGCGGTTCACTTCGTCGAACGTGCTTTGCAGCAGCGTGCGCGTTTCGGCGTCGATCTTGCGGATCGCATCTTCGAGCGTTTCGATCGCGCTCGTCAGGTCGGCCGACTGCGAATCGAGGAAGCTCTTGCGCTCGGTCGCGGCCTTCAGCTCGTCGAGCGCGGCCATGTTGACCGGCCCGAGCGCGGTGATCGCGTTGTTGATGCGCGTGACTTCGCCCTGCAGGTACGACGGCTTCATGTCCGCCGTCAGCTTGGCTTGCAGTTCGGCTTCATCGACACCGGCCGCGGCCAGCTGCTCGACGAACTGCTCGCCGCTGATGCGCGCGGCCTGCTCCTTCAACTGCAATTCATTGATGCGGTCGCGCAGCGGCTGCAGGGCGCGCTCGGCGGTGAGGCGCGTTTCGTCGGCCGAGCGCAGCTTCGCGGTCAGGTCGTCGAGCTCGACGCGCGCGGCGCGCAGCGCCTCTTCTTTCACGGCGCGGATGTCGAGCGCGTCCTGCAGCCCGGTGTGCGCGGTCTGCTCGTTGATCGTTTCCAGTTCGGCGCGCGCGTCTTCGAGCGCGCCCGCGACGCGCTCGCTCTGCTCGTGCGCGACCTGGATGCTGCGCTTCAATTCGTCGATGCGGTTCGCCATGTTGCGCGCGGCGAAGCGCGCGTCGGTAGCGGCGCGGTCGAGCTCGCGTGCTTCGCCGCGGGCGGTCGTCAGTTCTTCGTCGAGTGCTTCGAACGCGAGCTGGTGGTCTTCGAAGCGCGCCTGCAGTTCGGCGAGCTCGCCGTCGTGACGCTCGAAGTTCGCTTCCGACTCGGCGCGCAGCGCCCGCTGCTCGTCGATCTGCGCGGCGATCTCTTCGAGTTCCTCGCGAATCTGCGTGCTGCGCTGCGTGTAGCGTTCGTGTGCCTGGGTGAGCCTCAGCACGTCCATCTGCAACGCGTGCACCCGCTGCGTCGCGCGTTCGGCCTGCTGGCGCAGCTCGGCGAGCGCCTGCGCGGCTTGCGTGTGCGCGGCTTCGGCGCGGATCGCGGCGGCCTTCGCCTCGTCGGCGAGCAATGCCTGTGCGCGCACCTGGCGGCCGAGGTTTTCGATTTCCTGCTGACGCGCGAGCATGCCGGCCTGTTCGGAATCGGCCGCATACAGCTGTACGCCGACGCGCGTGACCACGTGCCCCGCCTTGACGACGAACGCGCCGCCCTCGGGCAGCTGCGCGCGCATCGAAAGCGCCTGCTGCAGATCGTCGGCGACGAACGCGAGGCCCAGCCAGTCGGTCAGCACCGCGCGAATACCCGCGTCCTCGATGCGCACGAGCGACAGCAGCGAGCGCAGCGCGCCCGCCGCCGGGGCAGGCTGACCAGCCGCGGGCGGCGCGTAGAACGCCAGCTTGGCCGGTGGCGCGTCGGTTGCGAACGCCTTGACCCAGTCGAGATTCGACACTTCGAGCGCGGCGAGGCGCTCGCGCAGCACCGCTTCGAGCGCGGTTTCCCAACCGGCCTCGACATGCAGCTTCTTCCACAGACGCGGCAGGCTGCCCAGCTCGTGCTTGTCGAGCCACGGCTGGATCTTGCCTTCGGTCTGCACGTTTTCCTGCAACTGCCTGAGCGCGGCGAGGCGCGCGTCGAGCTGATGGATCTGCGCGCTTTCGGCCTGCACGCGCTCCTGCGCGGCGCGGCGTTCACCGTCGAGCCGCGGCAGTGTTTCCTGCGCGTCGGCGAGGCGGCCCTGCGCGTCGTGAAGGATTTCCTCGTGCTCGGCGAGCTGCACGCGCAATGCCTCGAGCTGCGCCTCGTCGGGCGCGTCGAGGCCACCCTCTTCCGATTTCAGCCGCTCATGGCGCTGCTGCAGCTGCTGCAACTGCTGATCGGCATTGCGCTGATGCGCGGCTTCGAGCTTCAGCGCCTGCTCGGTCTGCGCGATGCCGCCGCGCTCGGTGTTCAGCTCCGCCTGAGCGTCGCGCCAGCGCGCTTCGAGGGCGGGCAGCGCATCGTGCTTCGCGGCGGCGTCCTCTTCGGCGAGCACGGCTTTTTCTTCAGCGACGGCCAGTTGCTCTTCAGCGTCGGCAATATCGTCCTGCGCCTTGCCGGCCTGCGATTGCCACTGCTCGCGCTGCGCGGTCAGCGCGGCGATCTGCGCCTGCGCGCGGTTGCGCGATTCGACGATGAAGCGGATCTCGGCTTCCAGCCGGCTCACTTCCGCGTTCGCCTCGTACAGCGCGCCCTGCGCGCCCTGCATCGCGTCGCTCGCCGAATAGTGCGCGACGCGCAGCGTTTCGAGTTCCGCCTCGACTTCGCGCAGCTTCGCGGTTTGCGCCTCGAGGTCGATCTGCGCCTGCTCGATCGCGCGTTGCTGGCGCTGCTGTTCGCCGGCCGCCTCGTTCTTGCGCAGCAACCACAGCAGACGCTGCTTTTCCTCGCCGTCGCTTTGCAGCTCGCGATAACGGGTCGCGACGACCGCCTGCCCCTCGAGCTTCTCGAGATTCGTGCCGAGTTCGCGGACGATGTCCTCGACGCGCGTCAGGTTCTCGCGCGTATCGTGCAGACGGTTCTCGGTCTCGCGGCGGCGCTCCTTGTACTTCGACACGCCGGCGGCTTCTTCGAGGAACACGCGCAGCTCTTCGGGCTTCGCCTCGATCAGCCGCGCGATCATGCCCTGCCCGATGATCGCGTACGCACGCGGCCCGAGGCCGGTGCCGAGGAAGATGTCCTGGATGTCGCGGCGCCGCGCCGGCAGATTGTTGATGTAGTAGCTCGACGTGCCGTCGCGCGTCAGCACGCGCTTCACGGCGATCTCCGCATACTGGCCCCACTGGCCGGCGGCGCGGCCGTCCGCGTTGTCGAACACGAGTTCGACGCTCGCGCGGCTGCCGGGCTTGCGGGCGGTCGAGCCGTTGAAGATCACGTCCTGCATCGACTCGCCGCGCAATTCAGAGGCGCGCGATTCGCCGAGCACCCAGCGCACGGCGTCGATGATGTTGGATTTGCCGCACCCGTTCGGACCGACCACGCCAACCAACTGGCCTGGGACCTGGAAATGCGTGGGATCGACGAAGGATTTGAAACCAGCGAGTTTGATCGAGGTGAGCCGCACGGCGATTTCGCTGTTTGAAAAGAGAGAGTGATAGGTGGCTCGCGAGGTTGCGCCAGTCGTTCACCGCCGCAGCGGGACGGCCCCGCGCAACCTCGCGAGCCTTCGCAATTTGGTTGCCGGCTGCATGCGCTCATGCATATCTGAGGCACACACAGGTACGCATGCGCCGGCTAATGAGGGGGAATCATACCATCGCGCGTGGACGATTCTTACCGCCCTTTCGGCGGTCGTCACTGTCGCCGTCAGGGCCGGGTTCGTCACCGCGATGGTCGCCGCGTTTGCTACCGCATTGACCACCGCGTCCATCGTCGCCGCCGGGCCCCTCCGTGTCCCCGATGGCGGGATCGGGCGGCACCAATTTCGTCCGATGCACCCAGCTCGACAAGGCCGACGCGAGCACGATGCACGCGCCGCCGGCCCATTCGCGCGGGCCCGGTACTTCGCCGGCGAACAGCCACGCCGACAGCGCCGTCACGACGAGTTCGAACAGCATGATGATCGACGCGCGATTGGCCGGCACGCGCGAGAGCCCGTATTGCACGAGCATGTTGTTCGACGCGAGCAGCAGACCGAGACCGAGCACCAGCAGCGCCGCTGTGCCCAGATGCGCGCCGACGGGCGGCGCGGGCATCGGCTCGAACAGCGACGCGAGCGCGCCGAACAGCGCCGCGCCGCCGAAGATCACCGCGGTGCGCATTTCGGGCTTCATGTCCGGCAGCACGCGGCTAGTCTTCAGGATCAGCACGTTGCTCATCGCGAAGCCCATGCCGCCGGCGAGCCCGGCCCATTCGGCGGGATTGCCGGGTACCGGAATGCCGAGACGCGGCGACCATAGCATCGTCATCGCGCCCGCGAGCAACAGCGCGGCCAGCGCCGCGCCCGACCACGTGAGCCGCTCGTGCAGGATGAAATGCGCGAACAGCGCGGTCCACGCGGGCGTCAGATAGAACAGCAGCAGCACGCGCATCACCTGACCGTGGATAGCGCCCCACACGAAGCCGAGATTCGTGACGCCCGCGGCGAGCGCGAGCGCCGGCAGCAGCCAGTGCCACCGCACGGTCTTCAGCGCGCCATTCCGCACGAGCAGCACGAACAGGCAGCCGGTGCCGCTCGTGAGCGCGCTCGCGGCGGTGCCGGTCACCCCGAGCGCGGCCAGCATCCGCAGCGGATACCAGACCATCCCCCAGACCGACGCGCCCAGCATGATCGCGAGCGTCGGCCAGCCGTTGCGAAGCCAGTTGGTCATGGGGCGGGACTCCGACGGGCGTCGTGGGCGGGTCGTATGAGGGTCCAGCCGGCCGTCTCCTGAACTGCTGCGTACATTGCTGCTCCTGCGTATTCTTTTACGCGAACCGTGGCGGATTTCGCGCCGTTCCCGCCGCGGCGCCCCGGTGTGCCGCCTCGCGGATTGCTCCCGCGCCGCGCGCCTGGCTCCCGCCTGGTCCGCGGGCGCGCCACGCTATAATCGTCCGTTCGCCGCCGCCCGCCGGCGCGCGTGCCCGGTTGTCCCGCCATTCGTCCGCGTCCATCCCGATCAGGCCATTTCGTCCGTGAATCCGCTACTCGACTCCCTTCAGCCCTATCCGTTCGAAAAGCTGCGCCTGCTTTTCAAGGACGTCACGCCGCCGGCCGGCCTTGCGCACATCAGCTTCGGCATCGGCGAGCCGAAACATCCAACCCCGCCGCTGATCCGCGACGCCGTCATCGATTCGCTCGGCGGCCTCGCCGCGTATCCGGCCACGCTCGGCTCGGCGCCGCTGCGCGAGTCGATCGCGAAATGGGTCGCGCAACGCTACAACCTGCCGCCGCTCGATCCGCTGACCGAGGTGCTGCCGGTGGCGGGCTCGCGCGAGGCGCTGTTCGCGCTCGCGCAGACGGTGCTCAATCCGCGCCGCGATGCTGACGGCGAGCCTGCGATCGTACTCTGTCCGAACCCGTTCTACCAAATCTACGAAGGCGCGGCGCTGCTCGGCGGCGCGCAGCCGTACTTCGTCAACAGCGACCCGGCGCGCAACTTCGCGTGCGACTACTCGGCAGTGCCCGCCGACGTGTGGGCGCGCACGCAACTGCTGTACGTCTGCTCGCCGGGCAACCCGACCGGCGCCGTGCTCACGCTCGACGACTGGCGCGAGCTGTTCGCGCTATCGGACCGCTACGGCTTCGTGATCGCTTCGGACGAGTGCTACTCGGAAATCTATTTCGACGAGTCGACGCCGCCGCTCGGCGGACTGGAGGCGGCGCACAAGCTCGGACGCGGCTTCGAGCGCCTCGTGATGCTGTCGAGTCTGTCGAAGCGCTCGAACGTGCCGGGCATGCGCTCGGGCTTCGTCGCCGGCGACGCCGCGATTCTCAAGGCATTCCTGCTGTACCGCACGTACCACGGCACGGCGCTGTCGACCGTGTTCCAAAGCGCGAGCGTGGTCGCGTGGAGCGACGAGACGCACGTGCGCGAGAACCGCGCCAGGTACCTGCGCAAGTTCACGACCGTCACGCCGATGCTCGCCGACGTGCTCGACGTGCGGCTGCCCGACGCCGCGTTCTACCTGTGGGCCAACGTCGAGCGCACCGGCCTCACGGACACCGAGTTCGCCCAGCGCCTCTACGCCGACTATAATGTGACGGTTCTGCCGGGCTCGTTCCTCGCGCGCACCGCGCACGGCGTGAATCCCGGCCGCAATTTCGTGCGCCTCGCGCTCGTCGCCGACGTCGACGAATGCACGGCGGGCGCGCAGCGGATCGTCGAATTCTGCCGCTCGTCCAGTGTCAACTGAGTGCAGCCTGAGCCTCGCTTGAGCTACACGGCATCCCCTTCTTCAGACTTCAACCCTTCAGATAATCACGCCTATGTCGCAACAACTTCAGAGCATCATCGATACCGCCTGGGACAACCGCGCCGAACTGTCGCCGAAGGCCGCGCCGGCAGAAGTGCGCGAAGCCGTCGCCCATGCGATCGAGCAACTCGATAAGGGCGCGCTGCGCGTCGCCGAAAAGAAGGACGGCGACTGGGTCGTCAACCAGTGGCTGAAGAAGGCCGTGCTGCTGTCGTTCCGTCTGGAAGACAACGCGCCGATGCCGGCCGGCGGCTACAGCCAGTTCTACGACAAGGTGCCGTCGAAGTTCGCGAACTACACCGCTGAAGACTTCGCCGCCGGCGGCTTCCGCGTGGTGCCGCCCGCGATCGCGCGCCGCGGCTCGTTCATCGCGAAGAACGTCGTGCTGATGCCGTCGTACACCAACATCGGCGCGTACGTCGACGAAGGCACGATGGTCGACACGTGGGCCACCGTCGGCTCGTGCGCGCAGATCGGCAAGAACGTGCACCTGTCGGGCGGCGTCGGCATCGGCGGCGTGCTGGAGCCGCTGCAGGCGAACCCGGTCATCATCGAAGACAACTGCTTCATCGGCGCGCGCTCGGAAGTCGTCGAAGGCGTGATCGTCGAGGAAAACTCGGTGATCTCGATGGGCGTGTACCTCGGCCAGAGCACCAGGATTTACGACCGCGAAACCGGCGCAGTCACGTACGGCCGCATTCCGGCGGGATCGGTCGTGGTGGCGGGCAACCTGCCGTCGAAGGACGGCACGCACAGCCTGTACTGCGCGGTCATCGTCAAGAAGGTCGACGCGAAGACGCGCGCGAAGGTCGGCCTGAACGAGTTGCTGCGAGGCGATTGATGGCGCGCGGCACCAAAACCGTCGTCTACGGCATTCCGAACTGCGACACCGTGAAGAAGGCCCGTGTGTGGCTCGAAGAGCACGGCGTCGAGTTCGAGTTCCACGACTTCAAGAAGGCCGGCGTGACCGAGCCGCTCGTGCAGGACTGGCTCAAGGACGTCAAGCTCGACGCGCTGCTGAACCGCCGCGGCACGACGTGGCGCGCTCTGTCCGACGACATGAAGGCGGCCGCGGAAACGCAGCCGGGCGCGATCGCGCTGATGATCCACAAGCCGTCGGTGATCAAGCGGCCGGTGCTGGTCGTGAACGGGCGGGTGAAGTCGCTCGGCTTTTCGGCGGACGAGTACGCGGCGCTGTTTGTCTGAGCGCGGCGCTGAAGCGCCAGGCTCCAGCACGAGGTAGTCGAACGCGCGGCCTCGCGCCGCGTCGTTCAAAGGCTGTTGCCGGCTCCGGTGCCTCACCGCGAGCCGGCATTTTTTCATTTCAAAGTGGCTTGTACTGAATCCATGTCCGGCACCCTCGCCCTTACCGAACAACTGATCGCGCGCGCGTCCGTCACGCCCGACGATCAGCATTGCCAGCGTCTCCTGATCGAGCGCCTCGCCGCGCTCGGCTTCGAGCACGAGACGATCGAATCCAACGGCGTGACCAACCTGTGGGCCGTCAAACGCGGCGTCGACGGCACGCAAGGCAAGCTGCTCGCGTTCGCCGGCCACACCGACGTGGTACCGACCGGCCCGCTCGAACAGTGGCGCTCGGCGCCGTTCGAGCCGACCCAGCGCGACGGCAAGCTGTACGGCCGCGGCGCGGCGGACATGAAGGCGTCGATCGCCGGCTTCGTCGTCGCGAGCGAGGAGTTCGTCGCCGCGCACCCCGAGCACCGCGGCTCGATCGCGTTCCTGATCACGAGCGACGAGGAAGGCCCCGCCACCGACGGCACCGTCAAGGTCGTCGAAGCATTGCAGCAGCGCGGCGAGCGCCTGGACTACTGCATCGTCGGCGAGCCGACCTCGAGCGAGCGTTTCGGCGACATGGTCAAGAACGGCCGGCGCGGCTCGATGTCGGGCAAGCTGATCGTCAAGGGCGTGCAGGGCCATATCGCCTACCCGCATCTGGCGAAGAATCCGGTGCACCTGCTGGCGCCAGCGCTCGCCGAACTCGTCGCCGAGCGCTGGGACGAAGGCAACGAATATTTCCCGCCGACCACCTGGCAGGTGTCGAACCTCCACAGCGGCGCCGGCGCGACCAACGTGATCCCCGGCCACGCGGACGTGATGTTCAACTTCCGCTTCTCGACCGCGAGCACCGTCGAAGGACTGCAAAAGCGCGTGCATGCGATTCTCGACAAACACGGCCTCGAATACGAACTGCAATGGACGGTGAGCGGCCTGCCATTTCTCACCCCGAGCGGCGAGCTGTCGAGCGCGCTCGCGCAGGCGATCAAGGACGAAACCGGCGTGGACACCGAACTGTCGACCACCGGCGGCACGTCGGACGGCCGCTTCATCGCGCGCATCTGCAAGCAGGTGATCGAGTTCGGCCCGCTGAACGCGAGCATCCACAAGATCGACGAACATATCGAAGTCGCCCATATCGAGCCGCTGAAGAACGTGTATCGCCGCGTGCTCGAACAACTGATCGCGTAACCTGGAACTTTGCGATGACGCTTCCTTTTTGCACCGTCCGCGACCTGCTGCGTTATGCAGTGTCGCGCTTTAGCGAGGCCAAACTGTCGTTCGGCCACGGCTCGGCCAATGCCTACGACGAAGCCGCCTATCTGATCCTGCACACGCTGCATTTGCCGCTCGACCTGCTCGAACCGTTTCTCGACGCGCGCCTGACCACGGCCGAAATCGAGGCGGTGCTGAAAGTGATCGAGCGACGCGCCGCCGAACGCGTGCCGGCCGCGTACATCACGCGGGAAGCGTGGATGCACGGCTATCGCTTTTACGTCGACGAGCGCGTGATCGTGCCGCGCTCGTTCATCGGCGAGCTGCTGCAGGACGGCCTGCAGCCGTACGTCGAGGACCCCGAGCAGGTCGGCGCGGTGCTCGAACTGTGCACCGGCTCCGGGTGCCTCGCGGTCCTCGCCGCGCACGCGTTCCCGAACGCCGACGTCGACGCGGTCGATCTGTCCGCGCCCGCGCTCGAAGTCGCGACGCGCAATGTGCTGGACTACCACCTCGACGAGCGCATCGCGCTGTTCGAAGGCGATCTGTATGCGCCGCTCGCCGAGCGCCGCTACGATGTGATCATCAGCAATCCGCCGTACGTGAACGCCACCTCGATGCAGGAGCTGCCGGCCGAATACAGGCACGAGCCGGCGATGGCGCTCGCCGGTGGCGCGGACGGCATGGACATCGTGCGACGGATCATTGCCGACGCGCGCAACTGGCTGACCGAAGACGGCGTGCTCGTCATCGAGATCGGCAACGAACGCGAGCACGTCGAGGCCGCGTTCGGCGGTCTCGACCTCGTGTGGCTGTCGACCAGCGCCGGCGACGACAACGTGTTTCTGATCCAGGCCAGCGACTTGCCGGTCTGAGTCCGGCATGCTGACCGTTTGAGCGTCGTTTCAAGCGCGTTTCTCAGGCAGGGTCACGAGCAATCGCCGCGACAGCGCGTGGCCTTGCCCGCAACCGCAGCCTGAGCCCGTTGCCCGACGCGTTCGCCGCAGACCACGGAGCGAGCCCGTGCCCGCCTCCGTTTCCTGAACCACGGCGCTTCGCCAACTGTTCGCGAGCTTATGTCATTCGACCTGCTTCACGTCGGCACGCTGGTTGCTGTTGCCCACATTCTCGGCATCATCGCGGCCGCTCACGCGATTCTCCATACCCGCACCTCGCAAGGGGCGATCGCGTGGGCCGTGTCGCTGGTCGCGATGCCTTATCTGACGCTCGTACCCTACCTGTTCCTTGGCCGCAGCAAGTTCGCCGGCTACGCGGACGCGCGCCGCGTCGAGAACGAGCTGCTGCGCACGCGCGCGCATCCGCTGGTGTGGGACACGCAGGCGTCGTCGGCCGGGGTGCCGACGCAGCAGCTCGGCTCGCGGCTCGTGCAGTCGCTGACGCGCCTCGGCGGCATGCCGTTCCTGCCCGGCAATAGCGTGCGCACGCTGGTCAACGGCACGGCGACTTTCGAGGCGATCTTCGAGGCGATCGAGAACGCGCGCCGCTATGTGATCGTGCAATTCTTCATCGTGCGCGACGACGCGCTCGGCGACATGCTGAAGGACGCGCTGATCGCCAAAGCCAAACAGGGCGTGCGGGTGTACTTCCTGTATGACAGTATCGGCAGCTTCGATCTGCCCCACCGCTACGTCGCGGCGCTGCGCGCCGCCGGCATCGAGATGCAGCCGTTCGCCACGAACCGCCTATTCGTCAACCGTCTGCAACTGAATTTCCGCAATCACCGCAAGATCGTGGCGGTCGACGGCGAGCGCGCGTTTGTCGGCGGTCATAACGTCGGGGTCGAATATCTGGGCGCGAAGCCGCCGCTGTCGCCGTGGCGCGATACGCACATCGAAGTGCGTGGTCCGGCGGTCGCAAGCATCCAGTTCGTCTTCATCGAGGACTGGTACTGGGCCACCCAGCAGTTGCCCAAGTTCGACGCGCCGGCCGCGGATTCCGTGACCCCATCCTTCGACCAGCCCGGCGACCACGGCGCCAACGAGCGCGCCGCGAACAACATGCACTGCCTTGTGCTGCCGAGCGGCCCGGCCGACAAGCAGGAGACCTGCTCGCTGTTTTTCGTCGAAGCAATCAACGCGGCACGTGAACGCATCTGGATCACGACGCCCTACCTCGTCCCCGACGAAGCCGTATTCGCTGCGTTGCGCCTCGCTGCGCTGCGCGGCGTCGACGTGCGCATCCTGATTCCGAGCCGGCGCGATCACCTCGTGGTGTTCGCGGCGTCGAAGCTCTATGCGTACGACTCGCTGCGCGCGGGCATTCGCATCTTCCGCTATCAGCCGGGCTTCCTGCATCAGAAGGTCGTGCTGATCGACAGCAGCGCGGCCGCGATCGGCAGCGCCAATCTCGACAACCGCTCGTTTCGCCTGAACTTCGAGATCATGGTGCTGACCGTCGACCGCGGCTTCGCGCTCGAAGTCGAGACGATGCTGCTCGACGACTTTGCCGAGTCGCGCGAAATCGACCGCGACGAGTACCACAAGTCGAGCGCGCTGCGACGCATGCTGATGCACGTCGCGCGGCTCTTTTCGCCGATCCTGTAGGCGTGCCCGCTTACAGCAGCGCTTCGATATCCCCGGTGATCGCCTCGGGCTTGGTCAGCGGCGCATAGCGCTTGACGACGTTGCCGTCGCGGCCGATCAGAAACTTCGTGAAATTCCACTTGATCGCCTCGAGACCGAGCAGTCCCGGCGCCTCGATCGTCAGATAGCGGAACAGCGGGTGCGCGTTCGGACCGTTCACGTCGATCTTGTCGAACATCGGAAACGTCACGCCGTAGTTCTTCTCGCAGAAGCTGCCGATCTGCGCGGCGTCGCCCGGCTCCTGCTTGCCGAACTGGTTGCACGGAAAACCGAGCACCGCGAGCCCGCGCGCCGCGTACGCGTCATACAGTTTCTGCAAGCCCGCGTATTGCGGCGTGAACCCGCATTCGCTCGCGGTATTGACGATCAGCATAACTTTGCCTTCGTACTGCGCGAGACTCGCTTCCTCGCCGCCGAGCGTGCGTGCCGAAAACGAAAAGATCGATGTCATGTGCCCTCCCGTGAAAGCCGTCAGTCTATGCCAAAAGCGCTGCCGATACAGTCGGCCGGATGGCCGATGAGCGCTGCGCGCGAAGTGACAGACGGGCAATCGGCGCCGCGCGCCCGGCAACGCGCCGGGCAGTCTAAAATAGCGGTTTTCTTCAGCCGGCCACGTCGTGATCCGCTTCAATCAGTTCAGCCTCGCGCGCGGCACCAAGCCGCTTTTCGACAACACCACGTTCACCTTGAACCCCGGTGAAAAAGCCGGCCTCGTCGGAGCGAACGGCGCGGGCAAGTCGACGCTGTTCGCCGTGCTGCTCGGCGAGCTGCA
The DNA here is from genome assembly GCF_014397655.1 of Paraburkholderia sp. UCT31. NCBI lineage: Bacteria > Pseudomonadati > Pseudomonadota > Betaproteobacteria > Burkholderiales > Burkholderiaceae > Paraburkholderia > Paraburkholderia sp. UCT31. The sequence continues at coordinate 50,142 of NZ_VZQP01000030.1, read as the reverse complement.
TGCGGACGGCGGCGATTTCTCGATCCCGCCGACCTGGCGCATCGCGCACGTCGCGCAGGAAACGCCCGCCGTCGACAAAACCGCCCTCGCCTACACGCTAGACGGCGACGCCGCGCTGCGCGACATCGAAGCGCGCATCGCTTCGGCCTCCGCGGCGCACGACGGCGCGGCAGAAGCCGAAGCGCACGCCGCGTTCGCCGACGCCGACGGCTACACCGCGCCGGCTCGCGCCGAAGCGTTGCTGCTCGGCCTCGGCTTCACGCTCGAGCAGACCCGCGAGCCGGTCAGCAGCTTCTCGGGCGGCTGGCGCATGCGCCTGAATCTGGCGCAGGCGCTGATGTGCCGCTCCGATCTGCTGCTGCTCGACGAACCGACCAACCACCTCGACCTGGACGCGATCGTCTGGTTGGAAGATTGGCTGAATCGCTATGCGGGCACGCTGATCGTGATCTCGCACGACCGCGAGTTTCTCGATTCCGCCTGCAACGTCACGCTGCATCTCGAGAACCAGCAGATCAAACGCTACGGCGGCAACTACTCGCAATTCGAAGTGCTGCGCGCGCAGCAGATCGCGCTGCAACAGAGCGCGTACGAAAAGCAGCAGCGCACGGTCGCGCATCTGCAGAGCTACATCAACCGGTTCAAGGCGCAGGCCACCAAGGCGCGTCAGGCGCAAAGCCGGGTGAAGGCGCTCGAGAAGATGGAGCTGATCGCGCCCGCGCACGTCGGGTCGCCGTTCACGTTCGAGTTCCGCACTCCCGACTCCGCGCCGAATCCGATGATGGTGATGGAAGACGTGCGCTGCGGCTACCATGCCGAAGACGGCAGCGAGATTCCGATCGTCGAGCGCGTGATGCTGTCGATCCAGAATGGTCAGCGCATCGGCCTGCTCGGCGCGAACGGCCAGGGCAAGTCGACGCTGATCAAGACGCTCGCGGGCACGCTCGAACCGTTGAGCGGCCACGTACGCGAAGGCAAGGGTCTGCGCATCGGCTACTTCGCGCAGCATCAGCTCGAAACGCTGCGTCCGGACGACACCCCGTTGCAGCACCTCGCGCGTCTCGCGCCCGATACGCGCGAGCAGGAGCTGCGCGACTTCCTCGGCAGCTTCAACTTTTCCGGCGACATGGCGACCGCGAAGATCGCGCCGTTCTCGGGCGGCGAGAAGGCACGCCTCGCGCTCGCGCTGATCATCTGGCAAAAGCCGAACCTGCTGCTGCTCGACGAGCCGACCAACCACCTCGACCTCGAAACGCGCCACGCGCTGACGATGGCGCTCGCGCAATTCGAAGGCACGCTGATCCTGGTCTCGCACGACCGGCATCTGCTGCGCGCGACGACCGATCAGTTCATGCTGGTCGCGAAGCATCGTCTGCAGGAATTCGACGGCGATCTCGACGACTACCGCGACTGGCTGCTGCAGCATGCAGCCGAGCAGCGCGCCGCGCTGAAGGCCAATGCTTCCGGTGCGTCGGACGCAGCGTCCAACGGCGCGGCAAGTGGCGACAGCAACGTCAATCGCAAGGAACAGCGCCGCCTCGAAGCGGAAACGCGGCAGAAGCTCGCGCATCTGAAGAAGCCGCTGCAAAGCCGCATCGCGAAAATCGAAAAGGAAATGGACGCACTCAACGCGGAGAAAGCGACGCTCGATACATTCGTCGCCGATCCCGCGAGTTACGAACCGGAGCAGAAGAGCAAGCTGACGGAGGCGATCCGCCGTCAGGCAGACGTGAACGCGCGCCTCGACACGCTCGAAGCCGAATGGCTCGAGACGCACGAGGAACTCGAACAGATCGGCTAGCGGCACCGCGCCGGCATCCACGGGAGCTTGGCTTTGTCATTTGCGAATTCATCGTCCGGGTTATCGGCCCCAGAATCCGTAGCTGCATCGGCAGCCGATGCGCCGCCGTTGCAAGGACTGCGCGTGCTCGACCTCACGCGTCTGTTGCCGGGTCCGGTGGCCGCGCTGCGCCTCGCCGAGCTCGGCGCCGATGTGCTGAAGATCGAGGCGCCCGGCGCGGGCGACCCGACTCGCACGATGATGCAGTCGTCGAGCGATCGTGTCGCGGGCCGACCCGGCGCGTTTTACCGGATGGTCAATCGCGGCAAGCGCGAGACGCGCCTCGACCTCAAGTCCGAAGCAGGACGCCAGGTGCTGCGCGCACTCGCGGCTGAAGCCGACGTGCTGATCGAGAGCTTCCGGCCCGGCGTGATGCAGCGGCTCGGCCTCGGCTACGCGACGCTCAGCGCAGCCAATCCGCGGCTCGTCTATTGCGCGATCAGCGGATATGGCGCGAGCGGTCCGTTCGCGGACCATGCCGGCCACGATCTGAATTACATCGGCTATGCAGGCGTGCTCGATCAACTGGCGAACCGCGACGGTGCGCCGATCCTGCCGAACTTCCAGATCGCCGATCTGCTCGGCGGCGCATTGAGCGCGGTCACGCAGATTCTCGCGGCGCTCTGGCATGTCGCGCGAGGCGGCGCGGGCCGCTTCGTCGATGTATCGATGACGCACACGAGCTATGCGCACAACTTCGTCGCGCAGGTGTCGCTCGTCAACGAAGGTGCGGCGCCCGCCGCGGGCAGTGGTCTGTTGAACGGCGGCGTGCCCTGCTACAACCTCTACCGCACCAGCGATGAACGCTGGCTCGCGGTCGGCGCGCTCGAATTGAAGTTCTGGGAAACGCTGTGCATGGCGCTCGATCGGCCGGAATGGGCGACGCGTCACTGGAGCCTGGGTCAGGCGATCGGCGGTCCCGATGCCGTGGCACTCATTCAGGAAGTCGCCAATCTGATTGCGACGCGCACGCTCGGCGAATGGGTGGAATCGCTGGAATCGCTCGATTGCTGCGTGTCGCCGGTGCTGACGCCCGCTGAAGCGGCGCAGCATCCGCTGTTCAATCCGCACGCGCATGCGGCGGTGGCCGCGAGCGCCGCCGACTCACACGACGACGGGGCCTAAAGCGCGTGGCGCAGCCGCGACGCGGGCGCAATGAAGATCAAGGCCCGGGCAATCGAAAAACCCGCCGCCGTCAACGCCGCGTCGGCGTCTGCCTCGGCAGCGTTTGCCGCGGCGATTTTTCGTCGTCGTACAGCAGGTGCTTGCGGCCTTCCACATGGCGGCTGATCGTGGCACGCACTTCGGCGGCCGTTACGTCTTCGGCCACTACCCGCCGCGAGATCTGGCCCGCGGTGTCGATCCACTCGACGATCCGGCAAGCGCCGCCCCACGGCTGATGAATCGGTGCGGAGACCCGGCAGCCGCGCACCTGGATGTTATGGTGGGCAGCGGTTTCACGAGACTGTTTCAAGGCGCGATCCTTTTTCGAGCATCAGACGGGATGCATATCCTTACAGCTTAGAAAAAAGGGATGGCGACCAGGTTACAGCCAATATGAAGATATTTACCGGGCATTACGGTGCCGCAAGCGTACAAAGTACTGGCGAGCCGTCCCGGCCCCCGTCTATTCGAGCGTGCGGACGCGGTCGATGGCCTGTTCGATCCGTTCGACCGCAACGACCTGTAAGCCTTCGATTGGCTGTTTCGGTGCATTGGCCTTCGGAATCACCGCCACCGAGAAGCCGAGCTTGGCTGCTTCCTTCAGGCGCTCCTGACCGCGCGGCGACGGCCGGATTTCGCCGGCGAGGCCCACTTCGCCGAATACGACGAGCCCCTTCGGCAGCGGCTTGTTGCGCATCGACGAATGGATCGCGAGCAATACCGCGAGGTCGGCGGCGGGCTCGGAGATCTTCACCCCGCCCACCGCGTTCAGGAACACGTCCTGATCGAAACAGGCGATGCCCGCGTGCCGATGCAGCACCGCGAGCAGCATCGCGAGCCGGTTCTGTTCGAGGCCGACCGCAAGGCGTCGCGGATTTGGCGCGTTGGCCGCATCGACGAGCGCCTGCACTTCGACGAGCAACGGCCGCGTGCCTTCCTGCGTGACGAGCACACATGAGCCCGGCACCGACTGCTCGTGCTGCGATAAAAACAATGCCGACGGATTCGCGACGCCGCGCAAACCACGCTCGGTCATCGCGAACACGCCGAGTTCGTTGACCGCGCCGAAACGGTTCTTGATCGCGCGCACGAGACGGTACGACGAGTGCGTATCCCCCTCGAAATACAGCACCGTATCGACGATATGTTCGAGCACGCGCGGACCTGCGAGCGCGCCCTCTTTCGTCACGTGCCCGACCATGATGATCGTCGTGCCCGACTGCTTGGCGATGCGCGTGAGTTGCGCCGCGCACTCGCGCACCTGCGCGACCGAGCCCGGCGCCGATGTCAAAGCATCCGAATAGACGGTCTGGATCGAATCGATCACGGCGACTTCAGGCCGTTGCTCCGTGATCGTCGCCTGAATTTTTTCGAGCTGGATTTCCGCGAGCAATTGCAGCTCGCTTGCCTTCGAGCCGGGTTCGAGCAACGCCAGCCGTTGCGCGCGCAACGCGATCTGCGCGCCAGATTCTTCGCCGCTGATATAGAGCGCGCGTTTGTCCGCCGCGATTTCCGCGAGCGATTGCAACAACAGCGTCGATTTACCGATGCCCGGATCGCCGCCGATCAACACCACGCCGCCCGGCACGAGGCCGCCGCCGAGCACGCGGTCGAATTCGCTGACGCCGGTGGAAAAGCGCGGCACGTCCGACGCGTCGATGTCGGCGAGGCGCCGTACCGGCGTGCTCTTCGCGAGCGACTGGAAACGGTGACCGGACGGCGCCTCCGCGACCGATTCGACGAGCGTGTTCCACGTCTGGCAGGACGGGCATTGACCGGACCACTTCGGCGACTGTCCGCCGCATTCCCCGCAGATGTACAACGTCTTCGCTTTCGCCACGCGTTACTCCGCCCGAACCGGCACACGCGGCGCGACCGCGCACATCAGCTCGTAGCCGATCGTGCCGCAGGCCTGCGCGACGTCGTCGATGGGCAGCGCGGTGCTCCACAATTCCACGCGCGAGCCGACGTTGGCGGTCGGCACCGGGGTCAGGTCGACGGTCAGCATGTCCATCGACACACGTCCAACGATCCGTGTGCGCACGCCATCGACGATCACCGGCGTGCCTTCCGGCGCGACGCGCGGATAGCCGTCCGCGTAACCGCACGCGACCACGCCGATGCGCATCGGACTGCGCGCAGTGAACCTCGACCCATAGCCGACCGAGCTGCCTTCGCCGAGCGTCTGCACGGCGATGAGTTCCGACGCGAGCGTCATCGCGGGCTGCAGGCCCGTGCCGTCGATCGCGGCCGTCACGCCGGACGGCGACGCGCCGTACAGGATGATGCCCGGACGCACCCAGTCGAAATGCGCTTCCGGATGCCACAGCGTCGCGGCCGAATTCGACAGACTGCGCGCACCGGCGATGCCCTGCGCGCCGCGCTCGAACGCCTCCATCTGATGCGCGATGCCGCGCTCGGCATCGGCATCGGAAAAATGCGTCATCAACGTGATCTGGCCGACGCCCTGACAGGCGCGCGCACGTTCCCACGCGGCACGGAATTTTTCGACCGTGTAGCCGAGCCGGTTCATGCCGGTGTTCATTTTCAACTGAATATTGACCGGTTTCGATAGACGCGCCATTTCGAGCATGCGCAACTGCTCGTCCGAATGCAGCGCCGTGGTCAAACTGTAGCGGTCGATTACGTCGATATCGGTCGGCCGAAAAAAGCCTTCCAGCAGAAGAATTGGGCCCGCCCAGCCCAATTCACGCAACTTCACCGCTTCTTCGAGGTCCAGCAACCCAAAGCCGTCCGTAGCGCGCAAACCGGGAAACGCGCGCGCGAGGCCATGCCCGTAGGCATTAGCCTTGACGACGGCCCAGATTTTCGATTTCGGCGCATAGCGCCGCGCGACAGCGAGGTTATTGGCGAGAGCAGCGGTATGAATCGTGGCGGAAAGGGGGCGCGGCATGGGATTTTTTCGTAAAGACACTTGCGAATCAGCGGCTTACAGGGCGTTTTCAGCGCTCGGCGGCCCGCTGGGCGGTGCGATCAAGGATTCTGCTAGTCCGAATTCAGCTATTTTCATGATATAAAGCCGTGCGCACAACCCATTTCGATCGGCATAAGCCCGGACACATGACAAACGGCCGGGGCGGACAGACCGCAGCGAGGACAGCATCGCATCAGATGAAAAAAGGTTTTTACACCATCATGGCCGCGCAGTTTTTTTCGTCGCTGGCCGACAATGCGCTTCTGATCGCTGCTATCGCACTGCTGAAAGATCTTCACGCTCCGAACTGGATGACGCCGCTGCTCAAGCTGTTTTTTGTGCTGTCGTACGTCGTTCTTGCCGCCTTCGTGGGCGCATTCGCCGACTCCCGTCCGAAAGGACGCGTGATGTTCATCACCAATACGATCAAGGTGGTTGGCTGCATAACGATGCTGGTCGGCGCACATCCGCTGATTGCGTACGGCATCGTCGGCTTCGGCGCGGCGGCCTACTCGCCCGCCAAATACGGCATTCTCACCGAACTGTTGCCGCCTGACCGGCTCGTTGCCGCGAACGGCTGGATCGAAGGCACCACGGTCGGCTCGATCATTCTCGGCACGGTGCTCGGCGGCGCGCTGATCAGCCCGCATATCGCCGCGCCGATTCTCAAATGGCACGTCCCCACCGTGAACACGCCCGCGGAAGCCGCGATGGTCGTGATCATGGCCATTTACGTGATCGCCGCGCTGTTCAATCTGCGCATTCCCGACACCGGCGCGCGCTATCCGCGACAGGAGCACGGGCCGATCCGCCTGATCACCGATTTCGCCGACTGCTTTCTCGTGCTGTGGCGTGACAAGCTCGGACAGATTTCGCTCGCCGTGACGACGCTGTTCTGGGGTGCGGGCGCGACGCTGCAATTCATCGTGCTGAAGTGGGCCGAAGTGTCGCTGGGCATGTCGCTGTCCGAGGCGGCGATCCTGCAGGCGGTGGTCGCGGTCGGCGTCGCGTTCGGCGCGATTTTCGCGGCTTCGCGTGTGCCGTTGAAGAAGTCGCTGTCGGTCTTGCCGGTCGGCATCATGATGGGTATCTCCGTGATGCTGATGGCGTTCTACACGCGCGATCTGTTTCCCCCGCATTGGGGCGTATATTTTGGCCGCATGCACGTGTCGGGCTATCTGATTTTCGCGTATATCTTCCTGATGTTCGTGGGCGGCCTGTCGGGCTTTTTCGTCGTGCCGATGAATGCGCTGCTGCAGCATCGCGGGCACGTGCTGCTGTCGGCGGGCCATTCGATCGCCGTGCAGAACTTCAACGAGAATCTGTCCGTGCTCGTGATGCTGTGCCTGTACGCGGTGCTCGTGTGGCTCGACGTGCCGGTCACCATCGTGATCGTGCTGTTCGGCACCTTCGTCTGCCTGATGATGTGGCTCGTGATGCGACGCCATCAGGCGAACCAGCGCGCCTTCGATTCGGTCGCGCTGATCGGCGAAGCCAAGCACTGATCGGCTGCGCCGGGCCGGCCGCGGCACACACGAGCGCGCCCCCCTTCTTCCTCGCTCGACCATGACTCAATCGATTCCCAATGTGCTGACGATCGCCGGTTCCGACTCCGGCGGCGGCGCCGGCATCCAGGCCGATCTGAAGACATTCTCCGCGCTCGGCGCCTATGGCGCGAGCGTGATCACCGCGCTGACCGCGCAGAACACGCGCGGCGTGAGCGCGATTCACGCGCCTGACCCGGGCTTCGTCACCGCGCAGCTCGACGCGGTGTTCGACGACATCCGCATCGACGCGGTGAAGATCGGCATGCTCGCGAATGCGCCGATCGCGCGTGCGGTCGCCGACGCGCTGCGCCGTCATCAGCCCAAACACATCGTGCTCGACACGGTGATGATCTCGAAGAGCAATCACGCGCTATTACTACCCGATGCGGTCGCGGTGGTACGCGACGAACTGCTGCCGCTCGCCGATCTGCTGACGCCGAATCTGCCGGAAGCGGCCGCATTGCTGGGCATCCAACCCGCCGCCGACGAAGCCGGCATGGTCGAGCAAGGCGAAGCGTTGCGCGCGCTCGGCGCGCGCGCGGTGCTGATGAAGGGCGGCCATCTGAGCGCGACCGATAGCCCCGACTGGCTCGTGCAGGAAAGCGGCACGCTGCGTCTCGGCGGTCCGCGCGTGCCGGTGAAGAACACGCACGGAACGGGCTGCACGTTGTCGTCGGCGATCGCGGCCTTGATTGCGCAGCGCGACGATCTCGCTAGCGCCGTCGCCGATGCGAAGGTTTATCTGACGGGTGCGTTGCAGGCGAGCGAGCGGCTCGACGTCGGCCACGGCGTGGGGCCGGTGCATCACTTTCATCGGTGGTGGTGAGCGACGTCATTGCTTCGCGTAACGCCGCGCGTGCTCGGGCCAGTCGTCGGGCACGATAAAGCCGCGCGAGCGTCCAAGTACACACCCCGTGTTGTCTTCGATGGATCCGGCGACCATCGTCGGGCCCTGTTGCGGTGAGATCCGCGCGGCGAGCGTGTTTGCGTCGACGTACCACGTGTCGTCCGCACCGGCTTGCGTTCGATCTTGCGGCGCGAGCCATTCGAGCCGCGGCAACACCCGCCACCTGTGCGCATGCGCGCACGCGAAAGCCGGCCAGTCGCGATGCGTGACCCACCAGCCGCGACCGTGCGCGGGATCGAGTTCGGCAGGATCGGTGGGCATCTCGCCATGCCGGTAAAACAGCCAGCCTTTGACGAACATCTGCGGCGTCCACGCGCCCGCATAGCCCGTCGAGGCAAATTCCTCGCGTGCGCTGAGCGGCAACTGATGATCGAGCAGATGCGCGAGCTTCAGATCGAGGCGGTCTTTCAGATTGGGGCCGACGTAATCGGCGAGACGCGCCGCCTCTGCCCCATTCGCATCGCCCGCATGCAGATAGCACTTCACCGCGAGTTCCCAATGCAGTCGCGCGCCCTGGCGCGTGCGCACGAGGAAATCGCATTCACCGAGCGTGAGGCCCGCATGTCGTAGCGGCACACCCGCTGCGATCAGTTGCGTCGCCGGTCCATGACGAAGGAAAAAGCCCAGCAGGCGTTCGGCGTAGCGGCCAAGGCGCGTGATACGCGTTGCCGCGAGATCCTGACGCAGAAGTGCCGGCGCGGCGTCGAGCGCGCGCAGCCAGTCGAGCGTGGCCTGCAATTCCTGCGGCGTGCCGAAAGGATCGGCGAGCGCGCCTGTGGGAAGCTGAGGGCGCAACAGATCGGGACTGAGCAGCAGCCACGCGAGATCGCGGACAGCGGGATCGCGCAGCGCATCGACGGAAGCATCGCCACGCAAACCCAGCAAGGTATCGAGAAGCGCCGCGCGGCTGACAAACGCGACGGGCATGCGCGCCGCCGGTCCCTCGGGCATCGTCACTTTGATTCGTTCGACGGCACGCCGCCGTTCGCGAGCCACGTGGCACGCGCGAGGCACAGATCCGCCCAGGCCTTGGCCTTGTCGGGCAGGCTACGCAGCAGATAGGCCGGGTGATAGGTGACGATCACCGGCACGCCCTCGTACGTATGCACGCGGCCGCGCAACGACGAAATGCTCGCGTCGGTCCTGAGCAGACTTTGCGCGGCGAAACGGCCGAGCGCGACGATCAGCTTCGGCTTCACGAGCGACACCTGACGCTGTAGATAAGGTTCACAACGCGCGACTTCGTCCGGCTGCGGATTGCGATTGCCAGGCGGCCGGCACTTGATCACGTTGGCGATATACACGTTGGTGCCGCGCGCGAGCGCGAGCGAGTGCAGCATGTTGTCGAGCAGCTTGCCGGCCTGGCCAACGAACGGTTCGCCTTGACGGTCCTCGTTCTCGCCGGGCGCTTCGCCGATCAGCATCCAGTCGGCCTCGCGATCGCCGACGCCGAACACCGTGTTCGTGCGCTTCTCGCACAGCCGGCACACCTCGCATCCGGCGACGCGCTCGGCGAGCGCGTCCCAGTCGAGTGTGTGGATAGACGGCAGCGCGGGCGCGTCGCGGCGCGCTTCGGCGGGCGCGGGGGCCGATGCGGTTGGATCGTCGAACCACGCGAAGTCGTGCTCGGGAGGGGCGTCGAAAGTCGGCGGGGCTGAAAAGTCAGTTTGCGATTCTGATGTTTCGCGCCGCGCTGCAGTTTCGTCGAAGCGCGGCGTGGATTCGCGCTGCACTTGCGGCGGCTGCACCTCGGCGGACGCGCGCAGCGGTTCGCGCGAGGTCTGCGTCGCAGGCTCCGCGCGACGCAAGTCTTCCGCGTGTTCCCGCGGCGACTGCAGCGCATCACGCTGCCCGACCTCCTCTCGCGCCGCGAGTCCGCGACGCACCCACAACGGCGCGAGTCCGAATTCTTCGAGCACCGATTCATGCAGCGCCATCTGCGCCCTCCGTGGCTAACGACAGACGCATCACGATCGCGTCCTCCCGGCCGCGATGCCGCGCCGGATAATAATTTTTGCGCCGGCCGATCGACGCGAAGCCGAAGCGCTCGTACAACCGGATCGCCCGACGATTCGACGGCCGCACTTCGAGCAGCAGCCCCTCGAGCCCCTCCGCGTGCGTGATGCGCACCGCCTCGCGCAGCAGCGCGAGGCCTGCGCCGGCGCCTTGTGCTTGCGGCGTGACGCACAGATTCAGCAGATGCATTTCATCGACGACTGGCATCAGCACGCAGTAGCCGATCAACGTCCCCGTCACGTGACGCAGACAGACGCCGAAATAGCCATTGCGCAGCGAGTCGCCGAAGTTGCCGCGGCTCCACGGAAACTCATACGCAAGTTTCTCGATCGCGGCGACTTCGTCCAGGTCGCTTTCGGTCATCGGCGACATGTAGCGGTCCGTGAGCAGCACGCCGCTCATGGGCGCGCCTCGTCGTGGGACGGTTGGCCGGAGCCGCCATCGGGCGCGTGCTGCGCGGACTGCTCGGCGCTATGAGCCGCTTTGGCTGATTTCGCCGCTTTGTCGGCCATGCGCTCTGCGGTCGTCTGCGCGACCTTGTCGCGCACGTACTCGGGTGCGGCCTGATCGGCGCGCACCGTGCGGCCCGCATGAAACGCGCGCAGCGCCGCGTACGCGAGCGGCAACGCATGCGGCAACGCTTGGCCATCGACGCTCCGCGCGGCCGCGACCGCCGGCAAGCGCTCGCCGAACGCGGCGGCCGCGTTGCCGGCGAGTGTGAACGGCACGTCGGGCAGCACGAGCCGCTCGGGTGCATCGAGCGTCGCCGCCTGCACGGTGCGCCATTCGTGTTGCGTGTCGTCCCACGCGTAGTCGGCCCAGTAGATTTCGTCCATGCGCGCGTCGAGCGCGGCGAGCACGCGCGTCGTCGACGGATCGCGCAGGCGGGCGCTCTCCGCGCACGCGAGCAGCGTGCCGATCGGTACGACCGGCAGCTTCAGGCCGAACGCGAGGCCTTGGGCGACGCCGGTCGCCGTACGCAGCCCGGTGAACGAACCCGGACCCGAGCCGAACGCGATCGCGTCGCAATCCGCCAGCGTGAGGCCGGCTTCGTCGAACAGCTCGCGGATCGCCGGCAGCAGGCGGGTACTGGACACCGCGCCGGTTTGTTCGTGACGAACCCAGACGCGCGGTTCGGCGCTGGGCTGACCGGCGGCATCGACGGGCGCGGACACGAGCGCCGCCGAGCAGAACTCGGTCGATGTATCGAGGGCAAGGAGCACTGTTTGAGTCATGGACCGTATTGTAATCGGCGCGGTGCGCCTGAATCGTGGTTTGCACAGCCGCGCTGCCCGGCTTCGCGGCCGCCATCGTTTGGAATAAGCCCTCGGTCCCGGGGCGGCGGGCAATTGCTATGATTTTCGGCCGATCTCATCTATCCCGCCACGCGGGCCAAACGACCATGACCGACATCAATTCCCAGTTCGAGCAAGCCCAGCAAGACGTCAAGCAACTGCCCGAGCGTCCGGGCAACCTGACGCTGCTGCGTCTCTATGCGCTCTTCAAGCAGGCGAGCGAAGGCGACGTGCACGGCGACAAGCCGGGCTTCACCGACATCGTCGGCAAATACAAGTACGATGCGTGGGCGGCGCTCAAGGGCACCACGCAGGACGCTGCGAAGCAGCAATACGTCGAACTCGTCGAATCGCTGAAGAGCGGCACCGCGGCCTGAGTTTCCGGCGCGCCAATCATCTGCCGAAATGGCCGTCTGGCAATGCTGCGACCGCCTCGCGGCGGTTTCGGACACGAAGCTCCGGGCCGCCGCCCTCACTCGCCTACTTCATTCCGGCACTTTCTTCTCTCGGAACTGCCTGAATGGTGGCGCAGTGCAGCAAATGTCGCTATAATCCTGCCTGCGCTTCACTGCTTTGCCCGTCTTTTCCAGCGGTCCTCGCGGCGCAGCGTCCATAGCGTTTGCTCCAATCCAGTTTAGAACCTGTCCCCTTCTGCCTAGCCCACTCCGGGCTCAAGTCCCAGGCTGGCGACTCGCCATGTTGGCACGTCGCATCCGATACAGCTTCTAACGAAAAACTCGCCTTCATTGTCGCGAGTTGCCCCCGTTTTTCGATTTGCTCGCTGCTGTTTTGCTCGCTGAATCCGACGACTTGGGTATGCCGATTGGCGTTGACGTTTTCATCCGATGAACCACCCAGGATCGTTTTCAAGGATTCACATGACTTTGAGCAATACCTCCAGCAGCCCGTTGAACGCCATCGGCGACGAAGCACTCGGTCTTTCGCCCGCCGCTCCCGAAGCCGCCGCGCAGGCTGACGCCAAGCCGACCTTCGCGTCGCTCGGCCTGTCCGCGGACGTCGTCTCCGCGCTGACCGCCGCCGGCTACGAGCATCCGACGCCGGTGCAGCAACGCGCGGTGCCGGCAGCGATCGCCGGCCGCGATCTGCTGGTTTCGAGCCCGACCGGCTCGGGCAAGACCGCCGCGTTCATGCTGCCCGCCATCGAGCGTTTCTCGCAGCTGCAAAAGACGCAGGCGAGCCAGCCGCGCGAACCGCGCCCGGCCGACGGTGGCCGCGGCCGCCGTCCGCAGCCGGTCGCGCGTCCGACCATGCTGGTGCTGACCCCGACCCGTGAGCTCGCGATGCAGGTCACGACCGCCGCCGCGACGTACGGCAAGCACCTGAAGCGCCTGCGCACCCTCAGCATTCTCGGCGGCGTCGCTTATGGCCAGCAACTGATGCTGCTCGCGAAGAACCCCGAAATCCTCGTCGCAACGCCGGGCCGTCTGATCGACCACCTCGAGCGCGGCCGCATCGATCTGTCGCAACTGCAGATCCTCGTGCTCGACGAAGCCGACCGCATGCTCGACATGGGCTTCATCGAAGACATCGAAACGATCGTCGCCGCTACGCCGGCTACGCGCCAGACGATGCTGTTCTCGGCCACGCTCGACGGCAAGATCGGTTCGCTGACCGGCCGTCTGTTGAAGGACCCGGAGCGGATCGAGATCGTCCAGCGCATGGAACAGCGCACCAACATCGCGCAAACCGTCCACTACGTCGACGACCGCGATCACAAGGACCGTCTGCTCGACCATCTGCTGCGTGACGACGGCCTCGACCAGGCCATCGTCTTCACGGCCACCAAGATGGACGCCGACCAGCTGGCGGGCCGTCTGGCCGACGCCGGCTTCGAATCGGCCGCGCTGCACGGCGACCTGCCGCAAGGCGCGCGTAACCGCACGATCCGCGCACTGCGCGAGCGCCGCGTGCGCGTGCTGGTTGCGACCGACGTCGCCGCTCGCGGTATCGACATCCCGGGCATCACGCACGTGTTCAACTACGACCTGCCGAAGTTCGCCGAAGACTACGTGCACCGTATCGGCCGTACCGGCCGTGCGGGTCGCTCGGGTATCGCCGTGAGCCTCGTGCATCACGCCGAACAGGGCGCGTTGAAGCGAATTGAGCGCTTCGTGCGCACGCCGCTTCCGGTCAACGTCGTCGCAGGCTTCGAGCCGCGCAAGGCGGCGCCCTCGGGCAACGGCCGTCCTGGCTTCGGCGGCCGCGGCCGTCCTGGCGGTGGTAACGGCCGTCGCTTCGGCAGCGGCTCGGGCAAGCCGGGCGGCTACGGCGGCTCGCGCAACGGTAACGGCACCGGCAACAGCAACGGCGGCGGCTGGGGTAACAAGTCGGCCGGCGGTTCGCGCGAAGGCTTCGGCTCGCGCGAAAGCCACGGCGGTTCGCGCGAAGGCTTCGGCGGTGGCTCGCGCGACGGCTACGGCGCGCGCCGCAACGACGGTCCCCGTTCGGCACGTCGCGGCAGCTAATAGCGACCCACCTGACCGACCGGATGGTTTCGCGCCGTCCGTGACACTGAAGAAAACCGGCGCTCGGCGCCGGTTTTTTTTCGTCTATCGACTGCCCGCCCCAAATTTCACGATGTAAAAAATTTTTTTGCGTCGTAAAAAATCATGCTGCAAGGCACAAGAAGGACTATTGCAACAGGGAAAATATCGTTTCTTATCGCGAAACGCAAGCATCAAGTCATTGATTTTATATAAAAATAAATATTGGAAAAACGCTTTGCGGCGTCTATTGCGCGTCCTTCGATTTGCCTAGACTCTTATATAAGACTTCACGAAACAGAACGCCTCTCCGGGCCCGACGCTTCGAGAAGACAGAGTCACCCATCCTCCATAACTGGCATCGAAGGAGCACATCATGACCATGACCCGCGAACAGCAAGTGCAGCAACTCAAGCAGCAATGGGAAGCGGACCCGCGTTGGAAAGGTGTCAAGCGCACCTACTCGGCCGAAGACGTGGTGCGTCTGCGCGGCTCGGTGCAACCTGAGCACACGCTCGCGAAGCGCGGCGCGGAAAAGCTGTGGGCCGCCGTCAACAACGAGCCGTTCGTCAACTCGCTCGGCGCGCTGACCGGCAACCAGGCGATGCAGCAGGTGAAGGCTGGTCTGAAGGCAATCTATCTGTCGGGCTGGCAGGTCGCGGGGGATGCCAACGTCGCCGGTGAAATGTACCCGGACCAGTCGCTGTATCCGGCCAACTCGGTGCCCCTCGTCGTCAAGCGCATCAACAACACGCTGACGCGCGCCGACCAGATCCAGTGGTCGGAAGGCAAGAACCCGGGCGATGAAGGCTACGTCGATTACTTCGCGCCGATCGTGGCCGACGCGGAAGCCGGTTTCGGCGGCGTGCTGAACGCGTTCGAACTGATGAAGGCGATGATCGAAGCGGGCGCGTCCGGCGTGCACTTCGAAGACCAGCTCGCATCGGTCAAGAAGTGCGGTCACATGGGTGGCAAGGTGCTCGTGCCGACCCGCGAAGCCGTCGCGAAGCTGACAGCCGCGCGTCTGGCCGCCGATGTGTCGGGCGTGCCGACCGTGCTGCTCGCCCGCACCGACGCGGAAGCCGCCGACCTCGTGACCTCGGACATCGACGACAACGACCGCCCGTTCCTGACCGGCGAGCGTACCGTCGAAGGCTTCTATCGCACGAAGCCCGGTCTCGAGCAGGCAATCTCGCGCGGCCTCGCCTATGCGCCGTACGCAGACATGATCTGGTGCGAAACCGGCAAGCCGGACCTCGAGTTCGCCAAGAAATTCGCCGACGCGATCCACAAGGAGTACCCGGATCAACTGCTGTCGTACAACTGCTCGCCGTCGTTCAACTGGAAGAAGAACCTCGACGATGCGACGATCGCGAAGTTCCAGCGCGAACTCGGCGCGATGGGCTACAAGTTCCAGTTCATCACGCTGGCCGGCTTCCACGCGCTGAACTACTCGATGTTCAACCTCGCGTACGGCTATGCGCGCAACCAGATGACCGCATTCGTCGAAATGCAGCAGGCGGAGTTCGCGGCGGCCGAAAAAGGCTTCACCGCGGTCAAGCATCAGCGTGAAGTCGGCACCGGCTACTTCGACGCGGTCACGCAGACGGTCGAGCGCGAAGCATCGACGACCGCGCTGCACGGTTCGACGGAAAACGAGCAGTTCTTCGACAAGAAGGTCGCCTGAGATCAGCCAGTCGGGTTATGCAGTCCCGTGGCCTGAGCGCAGCAACGATCGGCAAACGTCGAGCGGCACCACCAGAGTGCCGCCGACGCAGGGAGGGCCGTGCCGTCCTGGATTGGTGAGAGCGTCAGCGCGAACGCCGACGGCCGGAGAGTCTCAAAGAAGCCAGCACGCGGCAAGCGTGCGGCGAACCTGAACGCGCCGGCAGCGCCGCCGGCGCGCTTTTTTTCGAAGGCGGTGCATGCCGGCACGCTGCCGGCAGTGCCAAGCGATTCAGCGATAGACGATCACAGGAATTTTCGTATGCGTGAGCACGCGCTGCGTTTCACTGCCGATCAGCAGGCTACCGAGCCCGCGCCGCCCATGCGATGCCATGAAGATCACGTCGCAGCGCCCCTGCTCGGCCGCTTCGATGATGCCGAGATACGGCGCCGGATGCACGCTCGTGCGGCTCTCGACACTGACGCCGACGCGGTGCGCCGCATGCTCGACTTCGCGCAGATGCACGCGCGCCTCGCGTTCGCTGCGTTGCAGGAACTCGCCGGGCGGTTCGACCACGACATCGGAGAACGGCGAGTACGGATATTGCGGCAGACAGGCGTATGCGGTAACGCGGGCGCCCACGGCCTGCGCGAGGTCGATCGCGCCCGCTATCGCCTTGCGTGACAGATCTGAACCATCGGTCGGAACCAGGATGTGCCTGAACATGATCCCCTCCGTCGCCGGCTGCCCGCAGCACGGCGTCAGCGTCCAACAAAGCCCAGGGTGCAGGCTGCTCGAAACGATTGTAATGCGTATGAATGCGGGTATTCGCGTCTGTCTGGAGATTGGCGCATCAGTCCCAGTAACCGGGTTCGCCATACGTATGCTTGAGAAAGTCCAGAAACAGCCGCACCCGCAGCGGCAGATGACGGCGCTGCGGGAACACCGCGTGGATGCCGATCGGCGGCGCGGCGAATTCGTCGAGCACGCTGACGAGGCGGCCCGTCGCGATCTCCGCGCCGACCTCCCACCACGAGCGCCACGCGAGCCCGTGTCCAGCGAGACACCATTCGTGCAGCACCGCGCCGTCCGAGCACTCCATCGTGCCGGACACCTTGATCGACACGACCTTGCCGTCGTGCTGAAACATCCAGCCGCGCTGCTGGTTCGCGCTGGCGCCGAGCGCGAGGCAGTTGTGGCGCGCGAGGTCGGCCAGGCTGTGCGGCGCGCCGCGCCGGCTCAGATACGCGGGCGACGCGACGCATACGCGCCGGTTCTCCGCGAGCTTCAGCGACACCAGCGACGAATCGGGCAACTCGCCGAGCCGCACCGCGCAATCGAAGCCTTCGTTGACGAGGTCGACGAGACGGTCGGACAGATCGAGCGTGATCGACACGTCCGGATGCGCGACCGTGAACGCGGGCACCAGTGGCGCCACATGCCGGCGCCCGAAGCCGGCCGGCGCCGACAGCCGGAGATGGCCGCTCGCCTTCACGCCGCCCGCCGACACGCTCGCCTCGGCGTTCTGCATGTCGTGAAGAATGCGCTGGCAGTCTTCGAGAAAGGCCGAGCCTTCGAAGGTCAGCGTGATCTTGCGCGTCGTGCGCACGAGCAGCTTGACGCCGAGGCGCTCCTCCAGTGCGTCGATGCGCCGGCCGATGATCGCGGGCGCGACGCCCTCGGCGAGCGCCGCCGCGGACAGGCTCCCTTTGGCCGCGACAGTGGCGAAGGTCTCGATCTGCTTGAAACGATCCATGAACGATACGCGCCGCGGCGAGGCGGAACAGTGAGCAGTACGCGTCACATTAGGGACGAAAAAGTAAAAGATCAAGTGATCTTTAGCCTATTTTTTAGCACCTAAGGTCAGCAATACAATCGATCCCGACCTCTGACAGGAGCGCATGGCAATGTCGGCCACAACGACACCTTCCCCGCGAGCAGTGATTTTCGACGCCTACGGCACGTTGTTCGACGTGCATTCGGTGATCGCCGCCGCGGAGCAACTGTTCCCCAGCCACGGCGACGCGCTGTCGCAGCTGTGGCGCCAGAAGCAGATCGAATACACGCAATTGCGCACGCTCGCCGCGCGCAGCGACGCCCCCGGCGAACACTACCGCCCGTTCTGGGACATCACGCTCGACGCGCTGCGCTTCGCCGCGAAAAGACTGCAGCTCACGCTCGGCCGCGCGGCCGAAAAGCGGCTGATGGACGAATACGCGTGCCTGTCCGCATTTCCCGACGCGGTGCCCGTGCTGCGTGCGTTGCGCGAGGCCGCCGCCGTGCCACGCGTGGGGCTCGCGATTCTGTCAAACGGCAATCCGCAAATGCTCGACATCGCGGTCAAGAGCGCCGGCATGAACGCCCTCTTCGATCACGTGCTGTCGGTCGACGCCGTGCGCGCATACAAACCCTCGCCTGCCGCGTATGCGCTCGGCCCCGACGCGTTCGGCGTGGCCGCGCGCGAGATCGCGTTCGTGTCGTCGAACGGCTGGGACGTCGCGGGCGCGACATGGTTCGGCTTCACGACGTTCTGGCTGAACCGGCAGAACCTGCCCGTCGAAGAGCTCGGCGTGACGCCGCATGGCACCGGTAGCGGCATGAACGATCTGCTGGACTTTCTGCACACACTCGCGACGTCGCCACGCTCGAGCGGCGGCGGTCGAACGAAAGTTCCTGGCAGTGGCAGTCGCAAGCGCGCCGGCCCGCGCGTATGACGGCGCCCCTCGCATTCGGCAATCCACTTCCCCCTTTTCAACCTTCGCATTTTTGCAATCTGACCGACCAAGGAGAAAACATGGCTAATTCGCTGTCGTTGCCGCAAGGCATGGAAATCACCGGCGACATCAAGCCCGGCTTTGAAGCGATCCTCACCCGCGAAGCGCTGGAACTCGTCGCGGCCTTGCACCGTACGTTCGAGCCGCGCCGTCAGCAGTTGCTGCAGGCGCGCGTCGAGCGCGCGAAGCGGCTCGACGCGGGCGAGCGGCCCGACTTCCTCGCCGCCACGAAGAGCGTGCGCGAAGGCGACTGGAAGATTGCGCCGCTGCCACAGGATCTGCAGTGCCGGCGCGTCGAGATCACCGGCCCCGTCGAGCGCAAGATGATCATCAACGCGCTCAATTCGGGCGCCGACTCCTACATGACCGACTTCGAGGATTCGAACGCGCCGAGCTGGGACAATCAGATCACTGGTCATATCAATCTGAAGGACGCGGTGCGCCGCACGATCTCGCTCGAACAGAACGGCAAGGCGTATCGGCTCAACGACAGGACCGCGACGCTGATCGTACGTCCGCGCGGCTGGCATCTCGATGAGAAGCACGTGAAGGTCGACGGCCAGCGCGTGTCGGGTGGCATCTTCGATTTCGCGCTGTACATGGTGCACAACGCGAAGGAGTTGATCGCGCGCGGCTCGGGCCCGTACTTCTATCTGCCGAAGATGGAGAGCCATCTCGAAGCGCGGCTGTGGAACGACATCTTCGTCGCCGCGCAGGAAGCGGTCGGCGTGCCGCGCGGCACGATTCGCGCGACGGTGCTGATCGAGACGATCGTCGCCGCGTTCGAAATGGACGAGATCCTGTACGAGCTGCGTGAACATAGCTCGGGCCTGAACGCGGGCCGCTGGGACTACATCTTCTCGGCGATCAAGAAGTTCAAGAGCGACCGCGACTTCTGCCTCGCCGATCGCTCGCAGATCACGATGACCTCGCCGTTCATGCGCGCGTACGCGCTGCTGCTGCTGAAGACCTGCCATCGCCGCAACGCGCCGGCGATCGGCGGCATGAGCGCGCTGATTCCGATCAGGAACGATGCGGCCGCGAACGACAAGGCGATGGCCGGCGTGCGTTCAGACAAGGCGCGCGACGCGGGCGACGGCTACGACGGCGGCTGGGTCGCGCACCCGGGCCTCGTGCCGGTCGCGATGGAAGAGTTCGTCAAGGTGCTCGGCGATCGGCCGAACCAGATCGGCAAGCAGCGCGTCGACGTGCTCGTGACCGCGACCGACCTGCTCGACTTCCGCCCGGAAGCGCCGATCACCGAAGCGGGCTTGCGCAACAACATCAACGTCGGCATTCACTACCTCGGTTCGTGGCTCGCGGGCAATGGCTGTGTGCCGATTCACAACCTGATGGAAGATGCGGCCACCTCCGAGATTTCGCGCTCGCAGGTCTGGCAGTGGATCCGCTCGCCGAAGGGCAAACTCGACGACGGTCGCAAGGTGACGGTCGAACTGGTGCGCGAGCTCGCGGCGCAGGAGCTCGACAAGGTCAAACAGACGGTGGGCGCAGATACGAAGCCGTATGAGCGTGCCGCGCAGATCTTCGAGCAGATGTCGACCGCGGAGCAGTTCACCGATTTTCTGACGCTGCCGCTTTACGAAGAGATTTGATGGTGTTGATGATGCGGGCTCGAGCGCCTTGGGCCTGCTCGAGCCAGGTGATCCCATCGGCTTGAACGACGGCACGCCGCGGACATACGTGGCGCGCCGTTTTTTTTGCTCACCTTCGTGGACCAGCTCAGCGCGTGCGTCGATGTTCGACCCAATCTCCTGAACGGATCTCGGGCAACCCTTTTACCGCGCTCGGCGCGACCGGATAGAAGCGGCAATTCACGACGTTGCCGTCCACTTTGACCATCACCTCACGTGCCAGAAAACGATCCTCGACGCCCGGATACACGGCTTCGATTTCGTCGAGCACCGCGACGAGCGCATCGTCGATTTCATAGACGTCGCCGCGCACGTCGATGCCCGCTTCGTCGACGACGAGACCCGGATAGGCGCCAAAATCGAACAGATGGCCGCGCACGGTGGTACTGCCGAGCAGGCTCGGTGCGGGGATGTCGTTGCGCGCGGCGGCTTCGCTGATGTCGTTGGTTTCACCGGCACGCAGCGTGCCGTAGACAAAGACGGTCTGCATCGTCGTTGAGTCTCCATGGTCAGAGGTGATGTCGGTGGCTCGGGGGCCATCGGGACATTATGCAACGGCGGCCCGTCGGCAACAGAAACTGGGCACGGCCTACAATGCTTGATGCCCGCGGCGGTGAATGGCCTCGACCGCGCTTCGCCGTTGCCAGCTCCGTGATCCGAACCGACCTTGCCATGACCTCGTCCTCCGACTCCGACTTGTTGAGCCGCGTGCGTTTCGCCGACATACCGCCCGAGTTCGCGCCGAACGAGATGCATCCGATCCGCGTGCGCTCGCGGCCAATGCCGGCGGGCTGGCATATCGCGCGTCATACGCATGCCTGGGCGCAGGTCGCGTATGCGTCGCGCGGCGTGCTGCGGGTCGCAACGACGGGCACGACATGGATGGTGCCGCCATCGCGCGCAATCTGGTTGCCGCCGCATGTGACGCACGAAGTGGTCGCCGTCGAGGATGCGTTCCTGCGCACGCTGTACATCACCGAGAGTACGGTGCCGGCCGGGCTCGATACGCCGCGCGTCGTCGAAGTATCGAACCTGTTGCGCGAGGTGATTGCCGCGCTCGATACGGCTGGCCTGTCCGCCGCGCGCGAGCAGCTGCTCGGCGCGCTCGCGCTCGATGAACTGACGCGCTCCGAGCCGTTGCCGCTGTCCGTGCCGATGCCCAGCGAAAAGCGCCTGCGCGCGCTGTGCGAGGCCGTGATCGCCGACCCGATGCATGGCGAGTCGCTCGAGCAGTGGGCATCGACGGTGGGCGCGAGCACGCGCACGGTCGCGCGGCTGTTCCGCCAGGAGCTGGGTGTGAGTTTTTCGCAGTGGCGTCAGCAGGCGATTCTCGCGCGCGCCATTCCATTGTTGAGCCAGGGACGACCGCTGTCGCACGTCGCGCAGGAACTGGGCTATCAGAGCCAGAGCGCCTTCTCCGCGATGTTCCGGCGTGCGTTCGGCGCGAGTCCACGCGCGTTTATCGAGCGAGGCGCCGAGCATCGCGCGAGCAACGGCGAGCATGATGACGCGCAAGCGGATGATGAAACGGCACAGGATCAAGCCGGTTCGACGGACGTCGCCGAGCGGTGAATGGCGACAACTAGCGCTGCGCGTCGGCCATCCAATGCGGGGCACGCCTCAAACCCGCCGCGCCAGATGACGGATTGCGCCTAGCTGCGCTAGCCGCGGCCCGGCGAGCTTATAGCCCTTGCGCTGATAGAGCCGCGCCGCCGGATTGTCGACGAACACGCGCAACTGCAACTCGCGCAGCCCGCGCTCGCGCGCCCATTGATGCGAGATGTCGAGCAGAAACGTACCGGCGCCAAGCCGACGATATCCTTCGGCGATCTGCACGTCGCGGATATGCAGCGAATCACCCTCCTCGGTGATACGCAGCACGCCCATCGGCACGCCATCCACTTCGAGAATGAAATTCTCCGATTCGCGCCAACTGCCGAGAAACAGATCGCTGCGCCACACCAGATGATGCCGGCGATAGTAGCCGCCCATGTTGTTGCGGGTCAGCGCCTCGGCAAACTCGAAATCGTCCATGCTGGCCGTGCGCAGATGAAACGGTGACGGAGCTTCGGTGGGATCGAACATGGCAGGACCGCGAGGATGAGTCGGATAAACGGTAAAACAGGCCGCGCGCGCTGGCAATGGCTGTTTGTCCCGAGCCTTCCGGGAGGCGGCCGGCAACGGCAGTAGAAACGGAGCGGTTACGGTCCTATGCCCAGGCGCCATCACCCGCTCACCAGCACGACGGCTGCGGACATACACGTTCGCATCGTCGGCACAGCGCACGAAGCAGTGGCCGCGCCGTCCAGTCCTTGTCCACCACGTCATGGCGCTGGACACTCCCTCCCGTTTGGCCCCTCATCACCAGTTCCAGTCTCACCGACCTGTCCTGTGACTACTTACGGCCTCTGCTGACTTCTCTCTCCGGCTCGACGCCGTCGCCCTTTCAGGCATGAGGCGAGATCTCCCCAGGTAAGAGCGCACTCCTTCATGGCACAGCCACCGCATTTACGCCGCTTCGCCCTGGTCACGAGAGCTTCGCGGTCTATTACCCGGCCGCCCTGCTTGGCAACGCCTTCTATGCGGTTCTTGTTTATCGGCTCGAGACTTACGCTCCACGCTTGCTTCCCACATTCGGCCGCCGTCATGCAGTTGCACTTCACTTCATTCGCTGTGACCAGCTTATGGCGGGACTTGCACTCGCAGGAGTGCGCCCATGCTGGGCGCACAATAAAAAAAGCCCACTTCTTGCGAAGTGGGCTTTCTCAAATCTGGCGGAGCGGACGGGGCTCGAACCCGCGACCCCCGGCGTGACAGGCCGGTATTCTAACCAACTGAACTACCGCTCCAGATTTTGCATCGCAGCCTGCGAGCCATACTCTCAGCCTGCTGCACCGTTCAAACTTCCAACCGAACGACGCCGATGTTCTGGCGTCCCCTAGGGGATTCGAACCCCTGTACTCACCGTGAAAGGGTGATGTCCTAGGCCTCTAGACGAAGGGGACAACGTACCGCTTACACCTTTAATGAAAAAGCCCGTTCAAGTATGTGTGAACGGGCTTTGTCTGGCGGAGTGGACGGGACTCGAACCCGCGACCCCCGGCGTGACAGGCCGGTATTCTAACCAACTGAACTACCACTCCAGTCTTTACACCCTGCTTGCGAGCGTCGGTTAATTCTCTGCAAGCTGCGCTGCTCTACTACTCGAATACTAAAGCGACGCTGATGTTTGGCGTCCCCTAGGGGATTCGAACCCCTGTACTCACCGTGAAAGGGTGATGTCCTAGGCCTCTAGACGAAGGGGACAAAATCTTTTCAGATCCGTCTCAATTCGCTTTTGACTTGATCAACTCGCGCTAACTTTTCAGTTAATTCGCCAAGCTATTTTCTGGTCAACAGCGAAGAACGCTACTTTAACTACATTTCAGCGATTTGTGAAGTCTTTTTTCTACAACCATCAGACTTCTTAACCACTTTCACCTCTCTGCCCTGTTGGTGGAGGTAAGCGGGATCGAACCGCTGACCTCTTGCATGCCATGCAAGCGCTCTCCCAGCTGAGCTATACCCCCGCGCACATCAGAGAAACGAGATTTTAGAGGGCGATCTGCGCTTTGTAAATACCCTTTGAGCAATTACATTCGAATTTTCTCCGGAGGCATGCGAAACCTCTGACACGCCGCCAACGGATTAGCCAAGCGCTTTTTCGATGCGGCTAACGACGACGTCGCGACCGAACAGCATCAGCACGCTATCGATCGACGGTGTATGCGTCGTACCCGCCACCAGCAGACGCACCGGCATCGCGAGCTGCGGCATCTTCAGCTTGTGCGTGCCGAGCGTCGCTTTCAGCGCGGCGGCGATCGCCTCCTTGGTCCATTCGACCGTATTCAATGCAGCGGCCAGATCAGCGAGCGCCGGACGAACCGCGTCGGTGACGTGCTGTGCAAGCGACTCAGCGTCGGGCGCCGGGGTGCGATAGAACATCGCGGCGTTCTGCGCGATCTCCTTCACGGTCGACGCCCGATCCTTCATCAGGCCCACCACGCCCGTCAGATCCGGACCTTGGGCGAGTGTGGCTTCGTCGATGCCGAGCTCCGCGAAGAACGGTTTCGCCAGTTCGGCGAGGCGTGCGTTGTCGGCTTCCTTGATGTAGTGCGCGTTGAGCCAGTTCAGCTTGTCATGGTCGTACTGCGCCGGCGACTTGCCGAGGTGCTCGAGATCGAACCACTCGACGAACTGCTCGCGCGTGAAAATCTCCGCGTCACCATGCGACCAGCCGAGGCGCGCCAGATAGTTGACGACCGCTTCCGGCAGATACCCCGCATCGCGATAACCCATCACGCTCATTGCGCCGTGGCGCTTGCTCATCTTCTCGCCCTGCTCGTTCAGCACGGTCGGCAGGTGTGCATACACCGGCGGCTCGCCACCGAGCGCGCGCAGTATGTTGATCTGGCGCGGCGTGTTGTTGACGTGGTCGTCGCCACGAATCACGTGAGTGATGCGCATGTCGAGATCGTCGACGACGACGCAGAAGTTATACGTCGGCGTGCCGTCCGGACGCGCGATCACGAGGTCGTCGAGTTCTTCGTTCGAGATTTCGATGCGGCCTTTCACCGCGTCGTCCCACGCGACCACGCCGGTCAGCGGATTGCGAAACCTTAGCACCGGCTTCACGCCCACGGGCGGCTCCGGCAGCACCTTGCCCGGCTCCGGGCGCCACGTGCCGTCGTAGCGCGGCTTTTCGCCTGCTTCGCGCTGGCGCTCGCGCAGCGCGTCGAGCTCTTCGGTCGACATGTAGCACGGATAGACGAGCCCCGCCTCCTGCATCTGCTTCAGCACTTCGCGGTACCGGTCCATGCGCTGCATCTGGTAGAACGGGCCTTCGTCGAAATCGAGGCCAAGCCACGCCATGCCTTCGAGAATCGCGTCGACGGATTCGGTCGTGGAGCGCTCGAGGTCGGTGTCCTCGACCCGCAGCACGAAGGTCCCTTTCATCTTGCGCGCGAACGCCCACGGATACAGCGCGGAGCGGATGTTGCCCAGGTGGATGAAGCCGGTGGGACTCGGTGCGAAACGGGTACGAACGGAGGTGGTCATTAGCGGTTACTCGGAAAACAGGCGCTGGCGCTCAGGCGAACATGGCTGCGAAGCGCGGCAGCGGAGCGTGCCCATGCTGCGCGCGACGTCGCGCACGGCCACGAGGGAATAAGTGCAAGAGCCGAATTATACCTTCCGCACGCGGGTTGCCGCCCTCGTCCGAACGGCCTAAGGCGCATGGGCGAACGGCGTCCGGACATCTGCGTACGCACCTTCCCAGCGCTCGCCCAACTCATCTTGAAAAAGCGCCGCGTCAGTTCCGAATACTTCCTCTGCAACGTTTCATTACAGCCGACCGCGCGAGCCGATCGTTTGCATTAAGATGTGCGCGCGCTGCGATGCGGGCTTACCGCACATCGATCCGATACGGAGCGAACACCGCTGCAAGCGCGCGCAATCGCCGCCGGCGATCCGCCCGGTCTGACCTCAGCCTGATCGCGGTACGCGCGACGCCGCTCGCGTCGCGCGCGCCGTTGCTGGAGAACTCGTTGAAACCCTCATCCCCGAACTTGAGCCGCCGCAGCTTTTCGCTGGCGGCCGCATCCGCGGTGCTTGCCGCCTGCACCACGACCGCCGGCAAACTCGATGGCGCGCCGATCACCGCGACGTCCGCC
Source organism: Paraburkholderia sp. UCT31 (assembly GCF_014397655.1). NCBI lineage: Bacteria > Pseudomonadati > Pseudomonadota > Betaproteobacteria > Burkholderiales > Burkholderiaceae > Paraburkholderia > Paraburkholderia sp. UCT31. The sequence goes on along the minus strand of NZ_VZQP01000030.1, from coordinate 24,131 downwards.
GTTCCCCCGCCGCCTGAAAAAGCGCAACAGAAGCCGGTTCGCGTCGCGCTCGCTCTCGGCGGCGGCGCCGCGCGCGGCTTTGCGCACATCGGCGTCATCAAGGCTCTCGAGGCGCGCAATATCCAGATCGACCTGATTGCCGGCACGAGCGCCGGCTCCGTCGTCGGCGCGCTGTACGCGTCGGGCATGAACGGCTTCGCGCTGAACAAGCTCGCGCTGTCGATGGACGAAGCGTCGATCAGCGACTGGGCGATGCCGTTTCGTACGCGCGGCTTCCTGCAGGGCGTCGCGCTGCAGAACTACCTGAACAGGACGCTGAACAACCGCCCGATCGAGAAGATGGCGAGGCCGCTCGGCGTGGTCGCGACCGATCTGCAAACCGGCCAGCCGATCCTGTTCCAGCGTGGCAACACCGGCATCGCGGTGCGCGCGTCGTGCAGCGTGCCGTCGATTTTCGAGCCGGTGAAGATCGGCGGTCACGAGTACGTGGATGGGGGTCTCGTGAGTCCGGTACCGGCGTCGTTCGCGCGCAAGATGGGCGCGGATTTCGTGATCGCCGTCGATATCTCCCAGCGACCGGAAAACGGCGTCACGGCAAGCTCGTTCGACGTGTTGATGCAGACCTTCACGATCATGGGCCAGACGATCAAGGCCTACGAGCTCGACAAGTACGCCGACGTGGTGATCCGGCCGAATCTCGCGGCGATGAGCGGCAGCGATTTCTCACAGCGCAACGCCGCGATCCTCGCCGGCGAGGAAGCGGTCGCGAAGATGATGCCGGAGTTGCAGCGCAAGCTCGCCGCGCGGCGCATGGGCGCCTGAAAGCCCGGCGACGCACAGTCGCTGTGCGTCGTCATGGCAAAAATGCGCGCATCAAACGCGAAAAGCCTGCTTCGAACGAAGCAGGCTTTTTTATCGCCAGGCCTGGCGCCGAATCAGTTATTCCCGCCGATCGTCGCGGTCACGCGCTTGCGCAGATCGTCGGCCTGATACGAGGTCTCGATCCGACGCGCACCCGTAAAGCGCTTTTCCCAGTAGCCGTCATCCATGTCGTCGACGCGGATCGTGCTGCCGGTGGACGGCGAGTGCACGAACTTGTTGTCGCCGATATAGATGCCGACGTGCGAGAACGTGCGGCGCATCGTATTGAAGAACACCAGATCGCCCGGCTTCAGGTCGCTTACCCGCACCTTCTCGCCCAGGCGGCTCATTTCCTCGGCACGGCGCGGCAGCGCGAGACCGAGCGTGTCCTGGAACACGTAGCGCACGAAACCGCTGCAATCGAGCCCCGAATCAGGCGTATTGCCGCCCCAACGGTAGCGAACGCCGATCATGTTCAACGCGCCGACCACCACGTCGCCCGCTTTGCCCGCCATGCCCGACAGGAACGATTTGGCGCTGCCGCCTGCGCTGCCGGCGGCCTTGGTTTGGGGAGTGAGAAGGGAGATAGGATCCGAGCCGTTGGTGGTCGGATATGAGACATTCTGATTAAAACCGCTTACTTCGTCGGCGAACGCGCCGGGAGCTGCTGCCATCAAGACGCCAATGAACATCCCGGCGACGACGCGCGTGCAAGCCTGGGTGAAGTTTCTGTGCTGCATTGGTCGGTAGTTTTTGCCAAAAAATCAGGGGTCTAGAAAAAAAGTTTGCTCGATACTAGCCAGTAAGTATTTGCCTGTCAAAAGGAATAGGAAAAATCAATCGGCAGACGCACTCAATTGGGGAAAGGGTGAAAAATCAACGATCAAGCGCCGCTTTCAGCAGCTTTCGCGTGTAAGGATGCGCGGGCGCAGCAAAAATTTTCTCGACTTCGCCGGTCTCGACGATCGATCCGTTTTGCATCACCACGACTCGGTGCGCCATCGCACCGATCACTGCCAGGTCGTGGCTGATGAACACGAAGCCGAGGTTGTATTTGTGCTGCAAACCGGTGAGCAGCTTGAGCACCTGCTGCTGGATCGATACGTCGAGCGCGCTGGTCGGTTCGTCGAGGATCAGCACGCGCGGCTCCAGTACCAGCGCGCGCGCGATCGCGATGCGCTGCCGCTGCCCGCCCGAAAATTCATGCGGATAGCGATACAGCGCGGTCCGGTCGATGCCGACTTCGCGCAGCACCGCGACGACCTTGTCGCGCCGCGCCTGCGGAGTCATCTGCGGCCGATGCAGCGCGAGCCCCTCGCCGACGATCCGCTCGATCGTCTGCCGCGGCGAAAGCGAACTAAAAGGGTCCTGAAAGACGACTTGCATATTCGAGCGCAGCGCGGTCTTTTCGGCGCCGCGATAGCTCGCGAGCGCCCTGCCCTGAAACTGGATCTCGCCATGCGCGGTGCGCTGCAGACCGAGCAGTGCCATCGCGAGCGTCGACTTGCCCGATCCCGATTCACCGACGATCCCGAGCGTCTCGCCCTGGCGCACCGACACGTTCGCCGCGTCGACCGCGCGAAACCGCCCCGCGCCGAACCAGCCACGCGGGCCGGGCAGCTTCGTTCTGAAGTCGACCGCCACGTCGCGCGCTTCGAGCAGCACCGGCGAGATCGGCAGCACCGGCACGACCTCGCGCTGCGGCCGGCTCGCGAGCAGCCGCTGGGTATACGGATGGCGCGGCGCCTCGAACACCTGCTCGACCGTGCCGGTTTCGACCAGCACGCCTCGCTCCATCACCGCGACGCGCTGCGCGAAGTGACGCACGAGGTTCAGGTCGTGCGTGATCAGCAGCACGGCCATGCCGCGCTTTTGTGCTTCGTCGCGCTGCAGTTCCAGCAGAAGCTCGACGATTTGCGCGCGAATCGTCACGTCGAGCGCGGTGGTCGGCTCGTCGGCGAGCAACAGGCGCGGCCGGCAGGCGAGCGCCATCGCGATCATCGCGCGCTGCCGCTGCCCGCCCGACAGCTGATGCGGATAGCTGTTGATGCGCTTCTCCGGCTCGGTGATGCCGGTGCGCGCGATCAGCGCGACCGCCCGCCTGCACGCTTCGGTCGCGCTGACGCCGTCATGCACGACGATCGTTTCCGCAATCTGGTCGCCGATCGTATACAGCGGATTGAGCGCGGTCATCGGTTCCTGGAAGATCATCGCGATGTCCGAGCCGCGCAGGCCACGCATCGCACGCTCGCTCTTCGCGAGCAGATCTTTGCCATCGAAGCGGATCGCCCCGCTCACCTGCGCGTCGTTCAGCAGGCGCAGCACCGACAGCGCGGTCACGCTCTTGCCCGAGCCCGACTCGCCGACGAGCGCGACGCGTTCACCGCGCGCGATCGCGAGCGTGACGTCGTCGACGGCCACCGTGTCGCCGAACGCGACACGCAGATGGTCGAGTTCGAGCAGCGGCGTGTCCGTCGATTGCGGATCGATTTGCGGCAGCGCGCTCATTGACCACCTCCGGCGTGTATCGCATCGGCGATACGCGTGTCGAGCGCGTTGCGCAGCGCGTCGCCCATGAAGGTCAATAGCAGCAGCATCGCCACCAGCACGCCGAAGGTCGACACCGAGATCCACCACGCGTCGAGATTCGCCTTGCCCTGAGCGAGCAGTTCGCCCAGGCTCGGCGTCGGCGGCGGCACGCCGAGGCCGAGGAAGTCGAGACTCGTCAGCGCGAGAATCGCGCTGCTCATGCTGAACGGCAGGAACGTGATGACCGGCGTCAGACTGTTCGGCAACACGTGACGCCACATGATCTGCCAATGCGACAGGCCCATCGCGCGCGCGGCGCGCACGTAGTCCTGCTGGCGATTGCGCAGGAACTCGGCGCGCACGTAGTCGGACAGGCCGATCCAGTTGAACAGCGACAGCAGCACGATCAAAAGAGCGAAGCTACGCTCGAAGATCGATGAAAAGATGATCAGCAGATAGAGCTGCGGCATCGCGTTCCAGATCTCGATCAGACGCTGCCCGACGATGTCCGTTCGCCCTCCGAAGTAACCTTGCACCGCCCCCGCGGCGATGCCGACGATCGTGCTGATCACGGTCAGCACGAGGCCGAACACGACCGACACGCCGAAGCCGTACAGCAGACGCGCGAACAGATCGCGGCCGCGGTCGTCGGTGCCGAGCCAGTTCTCGCGCGACGGTGGCGCCGGGTTGGGCGTCTTCGAAAAGTAATTGAGCGTGTCGTAGTAGTAATGATTCGGCGGATACAGCGCGAAGTTGCCCGGCGCATCGAAGCGGTGACGGATGTACGGATCGAGATAATCGGTCGGCGTGGGGAAGTCGCCACCGAAGGTGGTCTCGGCGTAGGTCTCGACGAGCGGGAAATACAGATGGCCGTCGTAGCGCACGACGACCGGCTTGTCGTTCGACCACAGCGGCCCCACGAGGCTCGCCGCGAACGCGACGACGAAGATGATCAGGCTCCAGTAGCCGAGACGCTGCCGGCGAAAACGCTGCCACACGCGACGCGCCGGTGACGGCGACATCAGTGCCCGCGCGGGTTCGGTGCGCGCCGCCGCGTCGGCGGAAAGGCGGGCTCGATTCATCAGCGCTCCAGTTGTTCGAATTGGATGCGGGGATCGACCCACACATAGCAAAGGTCGGAGATCAGCCGCGTGACGAGGCCGATCAGCGTGAACAGATACAACGTGCCGAGCACGACCGGATAGTCCCGCCGCATTACCGATTCATACGACAGCAACCCGAGCCCGTCGAGCGAGAACAGCGTTTCGATCAGCAGGCTGCCGGTGAAGAACGCGCCGATGAACGCGCCCGGGAAATTGACGATCAGCGGCAGCAGCGCATTGCGAAACACGTGCTTCCACAACACGCGCCGCTCGGACAAACCTTTGGCACGCGCGGTCAGCACGTACTGCTTGCGGATTTCGTCGAGGAACGCGTTTTTCGTCAGCATCGTGACGACCGCGAAGCTGCCCACCACCGACGCCGTGATCGGCAGCGTGATATGCCATAGATAGTCGAGGATCTTGCCGACGAGGCTCAACTGGTCCCAGTTGTCGGAAGTGAGGTTGCGCAGCGGAAACAGCTGCAGGAACGTGCCGCCGCCGAACAGCACGAGCAGCAGCACGCCGAGCACGAAGCCCGGAATCGCGTAGCCGACCAGCACGACGAGGCTCGTCGCGATATCGAAGTGCGAGCCGTTGCGCACCGCCTTCGCGATGCCGAGCGGCACCGATATCAGATAGGTGAGAAAGAACGTCCACAGGCCGATGCTGATCGACACCGGCAGCTTCGACACGATCAGCGACCACACGCTCTGATGACGGAAATAGCTCTGGCCGAGATCGAAGGTCGCGAAGCGCTTGAGCATCAGCACGTAGCGTTCGAGCGGCGGTTTGTCGAAGCCGTACAACTGCTTCAGTTGCGCGATCTGTTGCGCATCGACGCCGCTATGCGAGCGCAGCCCGAACGGCGAGGCGCCCTCCGCGCCCTTGCGCAGTTCGTGCTGCATCTGCTCGACGGGGCCGCCCGGCACGAACTGGATCACGACGAAGGTCAGCGTCAGCACGCCGAGCAGCGTCGGGATCATCAGCAGCAGGCGTTTGAGGATGTAGCTCCACATAGGCGGTGTTCCAGTGCGAACGCGTTGGTGGGGGCGATGGATCTGCGGATCAGTCGGCGCTGCCCGTGGGCGTGGGCGTGCGCGCCCGCGGATCCTCGTACCACCACATCGTCGTGATCCAGCCCTCCGCGCCATAGTACAGCGGCAGCGTCTTCGGCCACGCGAGCCCGCGCTTGAACGCGACGCGATGCGTGCCGCTGTACCAGTGCGGCACCACATAGTAGCCATGCGTCAGCAGACGATCGAGCGCGTGCGCGGCATCGGTCAGCTGCTCGCGCGTTTGCGCATGCACGAGCGCGTCGAGCACCGCGTCGACGGCCGGCGACTTCAGGCCGATCGCGTTGTCCGAGCCGGGGGTATCGGCGGCCTTGCTGCCGAAGCGGGTGATCTGCTCGGAGCCCGGCACCTGCACGTCGGGCATGCGAATCGTCGTCACGTCGAAGTCGAATGCGTCGAGCCGCTTCTGATAGACCGCGAAGTCGGTGGTGCGGAAGTTCGCGGTAATGCCGAGCTTTTGCAGATTGCGCGTGAAGGTCGCGATGATCGGCTCCATCGACGAGGCCGAACCCGAGTCGTCGAGTATCTCGAACTGGAACGGCTCGCCCTTCGCGTTGCGCAGCGCGCCGTCACGATAGGTCCAGCCGGCCTGCTGCAGCAGATCGCGCGCCTGCAGCAGATTCGCGCGCAGCGAGCCGGGCGGATCGGTATCGGGCTGCTTCGGCGGCGGCCCGAATACCGCCGGGTCGAGTTGGGCGCGAAACGGCTCCAGCAGCGCGAGCTCGCCAGGCGAAGGCAGCCCCTTCGCCTGCCATTCGGTGTTGGCGAAATAGCTGTCGATGCGCGTGTACTGGTTGAAAAACAGCTGGCGGTTCAGCCACTGAAAGTCGAGCGCGAGATCGAGCGCCTTGCGCACCCGCACATCCTGGAACAGCGGCCGGCGCGTGTTCAGGAAAAAGCCCTGCATGCCGGTGCCGTTGTGCTGCGCAAACTCGCGCTTGATCAACTCGCCACTGTCGAACTTCTTGCCGACGTCGCGCCGCACCCAGTTGCGCGCGATGTATTCGACCAGCGCGTCGTACTCGCCAGCCTTGAACGCCTCGAGCCGCGCGGTGCTATCGGCATACAGCTTGTAGACGATGCGATCGAAGTTGTTCATGCCGACGCGCACCGGCAGATCGGCGCCCCAATAGTGCGGGTCGCGTTTGAACGTGATCGTGCGGCCGTTGTCGTAGCTGTCGATCAGATACGGCCCGCTGCCGATTGGCTTTTCGAATGCGAGCTGGTCGAACGGAACGCGGCTGCCGTCGGGCTTCATCCCCCACTTGCGGGAGAACACCGGCATGCTGCCCGCGAGCAGCGGCAACTCGCGATTGCGCTCGCGAAACTCGAAGCGCACCGTGGCCGGATCGACGACGACCGCACGCTTGATCTCGCTGAAAAGCGATGCGAACTGCGGCGCGGCCTGCGGGCTCTTCAGCGTGTCGAGAGAGAACTTGACGTCGTCGGCGGTCACAGGGTCGCCGTTCGAAAAGCGCGCGCGCGGATTGATGTGGAACGTGACCGACAGACCGTCGGGCGCGACGACGATGTCGTCGGCGAGCAGCCCGTAGGCGGACGCGACTTCGTCGCTGCTGCCGATCGTCAGGCTCTCGAACATCAATTCGAGGCCGGGCGCCGCATTGCCACGCAGAGTGAACGGATTGAACTTGTCGAAGCTCGTTAGACGGCTCGGGTTCGCGAGCACGAGCGTGCCGCCTTTCGGCGCATCGGGATTGACGTAGTCGAAGTGCTTGAAGCCGGCCGGATATTTGGGCTCGCCGTATTGCGCGATCGCATGCGCGGCATGCGCGTGCGGCGCGACGAGCAGACTCGCGCACAGCAACGCGACGGCGAGCGCGGCGCGCAAGGGTCCATGGATCACGCTGTGTCGAAGTCCCTCAGGCGTTTGAACCCGTCGCGAGCCAGTTGTCATGGAGTCCTGCTGGTAAATGGGCAGTGGCGATGTGGGGGATTCTACCCAATTAGCTTGCGCGATCTGGCGGCCGACTGCGACGAAATGCGTCAGCGACGGATGTTTCAGCACAAAAAACAAAACCGCCCTCCAAGGGCGGTTCTGTCATCGCTGCGGCCGGTTGGCGCGCTTCAGCGCTGACGCAATGGCGACTCAGTGCCAGCCGCGATGTTGGTCGTAGTGACCGCGCGCATAGTCGCCGCGGCCCGGCGGATGGTGGCGATACCAGTCGTTGCGCGCCCAGTAGCGATGGCCGTCCCAGTAACGGTCGCCATGCCAGCCGATCACGATTTGCGGACCGCCGTAGTACACGGGAGCCGGCTGATAGACGACGGGCGGCGGCGGCGGCGGCGGCGGTGCGTAGACCGGCGCCGGTGTGACGTAGACCGGCGCGGGAATGCCGATATTGACCCCGACGTTGAGCCCCGCGGCCATCGCGGCACCCGATGCAGCCAACGTCAACACGCCGAACACAAGCGGAACAAGACGAGCGGACTTCATTGATCACCTTTGTAGGAACATGTTTTGTTGGCGGAAATATAACGCAAAGGCAGCAACACGCGTATTTCAACTTTGTAATAACTGATGCTGAAAATCGCCTCGCCGGCGGCGGCGTAATGTCTGGTTACACACGCCAGACGGCGGTGAAAAAGCACCCTCCGCGCGGGCGCCGGCTCGCGGCCTGGCTGACATCCCGAAAACGAACATTTTAAAGTTCGAAAGAACATATCTGTTCGATATTTTTCACCATAGTCATCCGATCACCACTCCGATACCAGGCAAAAAAATATCAAATTATCCCGAAAAATCAAGGAAAAACATGGCAACAACTATGGTTTTCCCGGATATCCAGGTCGATTCCAAGTGATAGGATGACTGCCATTGAAAATCAAGAAATGTTCGAATTCGCGCATACCCGAGCACTGCGTCGGAAGCAACTGCTCAATGCGCCACGGAGACTGATTTTGAAAACGATCAAGGGATTGCGCTGGTGGATCATCGCCCTCGTGTGCGTTGGGACGATCGTCAACTATCTGTCGCGCAACGCGCTCGGCGTGATGGCGCCCGAGCTGATGAAACTGCTGCACATGAACACGCGGCAGTACTCGTACGTGGTCGGCGCGTTCCAGGTCGGCTATACGGTGATGCAGCCCGTCTGCGGCCTGATCATCGATCTGATCGGCCTGCGCCTCGGCTTCGCGCTGTTCGCGTGCCTGTGGTCGCTGACCGGCGTGTTCCACGGTTTCGCGGGCAGCTGGTTTTCGCTCGCGGCGCTGCGCGGCTTCATGGGCCTGTCCGAAGCGGTCGCGATTCCGGCCGGCATGAAGGTCGTCGCCGAATGGTTTCCCGATCGCGAGAAATCCGTCGCGGTCGGCTATTTCAATGCGGGCACCTCGCTCGGCTCGCTGCTCGCGCCGCCGCTCGTCGTTTTCCTGTCGCTGCGCTACGGCTGGCAGAGCGCGTTCGCGGTGACTGGCGCGCTCGGCTTCGTGTGGGCCGCCGCATGGTTCGTGCTGTACCGCTCGCCCGCCGAGCACAAGCGCGTGAGCGATGCCGAGCGCGCCGCGATCGTCGAAGGCCAGGCACCGCCCGCCGCGCGCCGCGCGAGCGTGCGTGAAGTGCTGCGCACGCGCCGCTTCTGGGCGATCGCGCAAGCGCGCTTTTTCGCCGAGCCCGCGTGGCAGACGTTCAGCTTCTGGATTCCGCTCTATCTCGCCACGCAGCGTCATATGGATCTGAAGCAGATCGCGATGTTCGCGTGGCTGCCGTTTCTAGCCGCGGACCTGGGCGGTCTGTTCGGCGGCTATCTGTCGCCATTCCTGATGAAGCATTTTCGCGTGCCGCTGATCTGGTCGCGCATCTCGGGCGTCGTGCTCGGCGCGCTGATGATGATCGGGCCGGCATCGATCGGTCTCGTCGCGTCGCCCTACCAGGCCATCGCCCTCTTCTGCGTCGGCGGCTTCGCGCACCAGATGATCTCGGCGCTCGTCAACACGCTCGCCGCCGACGTATTCGATCCGGGCGAAGTCGGCACCGTCGCCGGCTTCGCGGGCATGGCCGCGTGGATCGGCGGCCTCGGCTTCTCCCTGATGGTCGGCGCGCTCGCCGATTCGATCGGCTACACGCCGCTGTTCGGTGCGCTCGGCGCATTCGACATCATCGGCGCGACGCTGCTGATCATCCTGATGCGCGGTGTGCCGCGCCACGGCCGCGCGCGCCGCGTCGAACTGAGCGTCAACACTGCTGCCTGACCTTCCTCGAAGACTCATCATGCGTTCACAGATCAATCTCAAACATCCGCCGCGTTTCGCGCTCGTCCCCCACGCTGGCAACCCGGCGGCCAACCCGGTCGTGCTAAGCGCGCAGCCGAATTGCCGCATCGAGCTGTTCGTGCTCGCCGAGGACATCATCCGCGTGCTCGTGCTGCCGGACGGCGAAACGCGCGGCCCGCGCACATGGGCGATCGCGCCCGGGATGGACGACGTGCCGCTCGAAGGCCGCGAGCGCCGCGACCTGAGCGGCTTCACGCCGCCGCCGTTCACGGTGAACGAAGCAGCCGGTCACATCGTGATCGAAACGGCGCGCGTGCGCGTGAGCGTGGCGCTCGAAGGCGGCGCCTGCGCCTGGGACATCCTTCACGAAGGCACATGGCATCGCGTGATGAGCGATCGCAAGACCCAGGCGTACAACTTCGGCTGGTGGGACTCGCGCGTCTATCACTACGTCGAGCGGCGCCGCGACGAAATGTACGTGGGCCTCGGCGAGCGTGCCGGCTCGCTCGATCGCGCGCGGCAAAGCTACGAGATGCGCAACATCGACGCGATGGGCTACAGCGCGCGCACCACGGACCCGCTGTACAAGCACATCCCGTTCTACGTGACGTGGCAGCCGCAGACGTCGACGGGCTTCGGCCTGTTCTACGACACGCTCGCCGATTGCCGCTTCGACATGGGCCGCGAGCTCGACAACTATCACGGTCACTATCGGCACTTCATCGCCGAGCATGGCGATCTCGACTACTACTTCATCGCATCGCCCGGCTCGCCGCTCGACGCGGTGCGCCGCTTCACGTGGCTCATCGGACGTCCCGCGTGGATGCCGAAGTGGGGCCTCGGCTACTCGGGCTCGACGATGAGCTATACCGACGCGCCGGACGCGCAAAAGCAGATGGGCAAATTCATCGAGCGTTGCCGCGAACACGACGTGCTGTGCGATTCGTTCCATCTGTCGTCGGGCTATACGTCGATCGGGCCGAAGCGCTACGTGTTCAACTGGAATCACGGCAAGTTTCCGGACATCGACGGCTTCGTGCGGAGCTATCTCGATCTCGGCGTGCGTCTGTGCGCGAACATCAAGCCGTGTCTGCTGCAAGACCACCCAGCGTTCGACGACGTCGCCCACGCCGGCCTGTTGATCGAAGCGCCCGATGGCGATCCCGCATGGGTGCAGTTCTGGGACGAAGTCGGCGCGTACCTCGACTTCACGAATCCCGCGACGATCGACTGGTGGAAAGCTCGCGTGAAGGACGCACTGCTCAAATACGGCATCGCGGCCACCTGGAACGACAACAACGAGTTCGAGATCTGGTCGCCGCATGCGATCGCGCGCGGCTTCGGCAAGCCGTATCCGGCACACCAGGCGAAGGTGCTGCAGACGCAGCTGATGATGCGCGCGTCGCACGACGCGCAGCGCGAGCACGCGCCTGACAGGCGCCCGTTCCTCGTGTCGCGCTCGGGCGGCGTCGGCATGCATCGCTACGTGCAGACGTGGTCGGGCGACAACTACACGTCGTGGGAAACGCTGCGCTTCAATCTGAAGATGGGGCTCGGGCTCGCGATGTCGGGCGTGTCGAATAGCGGTCACGACATCGGCGGCTTCTCGGGTCCGGCCCCGGAGCCGGAGCTGTTCGCGCGCTGGGTCGCGTTCGGCATCTTCCTGCCGCGCTTTTCGATTCACTCGTGGAACGACGACGGCACCGTCAACGAGCCGTGGATGCATCCCGAAGTCACGCGGCACGTGGCAGACCTGATCAAGCTGCGCTATCGCCTGATCCCTTATCTCTACGAGCTGCTGTGGCAATCGCATAGCGCGTACGAGCCGGTGCTGCGGCCGCTGTTCGCGGAGTTTCCGCACGATCCGCGCTGCCTCGTCGATGGCGACGACATGATGCTCGGCCCGTCGATGCTGGTCGCGCCAGTGGTCGATCCGGGCCAGAGCACGCGCGCCGTGTATCTACCGGCCGGTTCGCGCTGGGTGTCGTACTGGAGCGGCGAAACGTTCGACGGCGGCCAGACCGTCACGTTGCCCGCGCCGTTCGAGCGGCCGGTGTTCCTGCTGCGTGAAGGCAGCGTGATTCCGCTCAACATCGCCGAGCAGCATTTTGGCCGCCCCGCCGACGAACGCGCATTCCTCGCGGTTCCGTATGCCGACGCGGGCACCGCGCAAGGCGGCTCGATCGAGGACGACGGCGAGACCGAAGCCTGGCGCAACGGCGAGCAAGGCCGCTGGAACGTCACGCTGACGGGCGACGCAAACACTTTGCGGGTGACGCTCGAGCGTTCGCAATGGATGCCGCGCGTGCAGCCGCAAGTGCGCGTGTTCGTGCCGATGCGCGAAACACGCGCGGTCGTCTGCGCTAACGGCACGCTCGTCACCGATCACACCGCGGACGGCTGGCGCTGCCTGACGATTTCGGTGCCGCACTGAACAACACACCGCACCGGCCCGAGGGATCAGGCCGTCCCATCAGTCTGGAGACATCCCAATCATGAAAATAAACCAGCGCGCGCGCACCCGCGCGTTCGTCCTCTGCTGCCTGCCGTTCGCGGGCACCGCGTTGTCCACCAGCGCATCGGCGCAAAGCAGCGTCACGCTGTATGGCGTCGTCGACAATGCGTTCGCCTATGCCAGCAACCAGAAGGGGCATTCGAATTTCTATATGAGCCAGGGCAACCTGCAGGCGAGCAAGTTCGGCTTCCTCGGCTCGGAAGATCTCGGCGGCGGCACGAAGGCGATCTTCCGGCTCGAGAGCGGCTTCAATTCGCTGACTGGCGCGCAAAGCACCGCGGGCTACCTGTTCAATCGCCAGGCCTATGTCGGCCTCGCGAACGACCGCTACGGCACGGTGACGCTCGGCCGCCAGTACACACCCTACTTCCAGATGGTCGGCGCGCTCGGACCGACCGGCGTGCTGACCGGCGCGACCGGCGCGCACCCCGGCGATCTCGACGCCCTCGACACGACGCTGCGCTTCAATAATTCGGTAACCTACCTATCGCCGACGATCGGGGGCCTGCAGGCAAGCGCGCAGTATGGTCTCGGCGGCGTGCCCGGCAGCGTCGCGAACGGCAGCCTGTTCAGCGCGGCGCTGCGTTATGACTTCCAGCCCGTGTCGCTCGCAGCCGGCTACGTGAAGCTGAAGGACATTTCGACGAGCGCGGCGCTCGGCAGCTTCGCGATCAACTCGCCGGTCAACAACGGTTACGCGAGCGCGCGCAGCGCGCAGCTGTTCGCCGCGGCGGGTCGCTATACGTGGCACGATCTGATGGTGGGCCTCAACTACTCGAATGTGCAGTACGCGCCGGGCCACGGCTCGCTGTTCTTCGACAAGGCCGTGTTCAACACGTACGGTGCGATCGCGACGTACCGGATCACGCCGAGCGTGACGGTCGGCGGCGGCTATAGCTTCACCCAGGCAAGCAAGGCGAACGGCATCAGCGATCCGGCGCACTATCATCAGATCTCGCTCGAACAAACCTACAACCTGTCGACGCGCACCACGCTGTACGCGCTCGAGGCCTATCAGCATGCAGGCGGCAAGTCGCTGATCTCGTCGGGCAGCGGTGTGACCATCGCCGACGCGGTCGCGGTGGTCGGCGACTCGCAGAACACGACGCCGTCATCGGGTCCGTCTCAGTTCGTCGGCATGGTGGGGTTGCGGCACGCGTTCTAAGCGAGGCGGTCTCGGTCAGCGGCACGACGGGATCAGTCATGCGGACTCCTTGCCTGCCGCGCCGGATCTGGCGCGGTTTTCTGCGGACCAGCGTGGCGGGCTAACGGCGCCATGCATTGATCAGCAGAGCTGCCTATTCACGTAGGACGTGGTCACACGCTGGAGGGCTGGGAATGCCGCTGACATCGCTGAAGTATCGAGCGAGATCAAAATCAAGCCCCGCAAAAACAAAAACCCCGCAGAGCCTAGACTCTGCGGGGTTTCGCCACCATTGCTGGCGGAGACGGAGGGATTCGAACCCTCGATCCAGGTTTTGGCCCAGATGCTCCCTTAGCAGGGGAGTGCCTTCGACCTCTCGGCCACGTCTCCCAAACTTTCTGTCGCACAGGGAGTCAGTGCGACGAAGCCAAGATCATAGCGGGCCGGGCCGATAAGGTCAATGTCTGACGAACATTATTTGTGCCAACGTGGCGTCTCATCACGCAATTCATTCACATGAACGCCACAAAACAAACGGGACGCTCCAGAGCGCCCCGTTTTTCCCGCCACTTATGCCTGATCGAGTTCGAAGGCCTTATGCAGCGCGCGTACCGCGAGCTCCATGTACTTTTCGTCGATCAACACCGAAATCTTGATCTCCGAGGTCGAGATCATCTGAATGTTGATGCCCTCTTCCGACAGCGTGCGGAACATCTTGCTGGCGATGCCGACGTGCGAGCGCATCCCGACGCCGACCACCGACACCTTCGACACCTTCGGGTCGCCCAGCACCTGCTCGGCCTGGACGTGCGCCTTTACCGTGCCGGTGAGGATTTCCATTGCACGCGCATAGTCGCCGCGGCCAACCGTGAACGTGAATGCCGTCTTGCCCTCGACGCTCTGGTTCTGGATGATCATGTCGACATCGATATTCGCGTCCGCCACCGGGCCGAGAATCTGATACGCGATGCCCGGCTTGTCGGGCACGCCCATCACGGCGATACGAGCTTCGTCGCGCTGGAACGCGATACCCGAGATGACTGCTTTTTCCATGGTCTCGTCTTCTTCAAAAGTAATCAGGGTGCCCGACTTCATTTCTTCGTCGAGTGGCATCAGCGGATCGGTCAGGCTCGACAGCACGCGCGTTTTCACCTGATATTTGCCGGCGAATTCCACCGAGCGGATCTGCAGCACCTTCGAACCCAGGCTGGCCATTTCCAGCATTTCTTCGAACGTCACGCGGTCGAGCCGGCGCGCTTCTTCAACGACGCGCGGGTCCGTCGTGTACACACCGTCGACGTCCGTGTAGATCAGGCACTCGTCGGCCTTCAGCGCGGCCGCGACCGCGACTGCCGACGTGTCCGAGCCGCCGCGGCCGAGCGTCGTGATGTGGCCGTCCGGGTCAATGCCCTGGAAGCCGGTGATCACGACCACCTTGCCGGCTGCGAGGTCTTGCATGACGCGCTCGCCGTCGATGTCGCTGATGCGCGCTTTCGTAAACGCGCTATCGGTCTTGACCGGCACCTGCCAGCCTGCGTAGCTGACCGCTTCGACGCCGGCTTCCTGCAGCGCGATCGCGAGCAGACCCGAGCTGACCTGCTCGCCGGTGGCGGCGATCATGTCGAGCTCACGCGGGCTCGGTTGAGTCGTGATTTCTTTCGCGAGGCCAAGCAGGCGATTGGTTTCGCCGGACATTGCCGACGGCACGACGACCATCTGATGGCCGGCCTTGTGCCATTTCGCGACGCGCCTGGCGACGTTCTTGATGCGCTCGACCGAGCCCATCGAGGTGCCGCCGTATTTATGTACGATGAGTGCCATTGTCGTTCTGAACTGGAAGAGAAACCGCGCTGGCGCGCTGGAGACGACCGCACAGAAAGCACAGGGGCGCAACGTCTCGTGAACGGCGGCAAAGTGTGTGGCGGCGTAGATGCAGCACGCGTGCAGCACGCGCGGATTTGCCCGGGATGAAAATCGCAAATGGCTGATCGGAATTGAACGGCGACGACGGATCACGCACGCCCGCCGGCACTAACGACCGATAGCGACAAAAGCGACGGCGAAATCGGGTCGGGCAAACAAGCTAAAGTACCTGATTAGGCGCAAAAAGACAAGACGCAACGAGCGCTCAAATGCGTCGAATCAGGCCTGCAATGGCCTGTTTTATCGTTGATTTGCGCCCTGTTTCACGCTTTCGACATCTGCACGCACGGCTTGCGCGACTGTCCGACCGACGCTCAGGCGATCAGCAGATCCTCGCGCCAGACGATTTTCACGCACGCTTCGCGCTCCGGAGATGCGTCGCGCACGGTCCCGCGATTCACGCCGATCAGCGGCACGAACAGCAGTTCATCGCCAACGTAAAGCAATGGCACGTCGCGCTTCCATGCGGGAATGCCGCGCTCCTGAAACAGGTTCTTCAGCGTGCGGCTGGGCGTGTTCGGCACACCGACGCGCATGCGTTCTCCGCCGCGGCGCGCCCGCACGCTTAGAGAGGCTCGTTGCAGGACGCTGACGGGAACGATGTCGCATGCTTCGTTACGTGGCGCTGCGTGCGCTGCATCGGCTACGTCGGAAGCAGCGGCTGCATCCACAGCGGCTGCATCCACAGCGGCTGCATCCACAGCGGCTGCATCCACCATCGCGAACACGAACGTGCCGCGCCATTGCGGCAAATGCCAGATCTCTTGCCCTTGCCACGCGAGTTCACTGATCTCGCGCTCGACGAGCGCGGTTTCGTCGGCGGGTTCGCTGCTATCGCCGGCTTCCCAGTAGACGAGGCCGCGATAGCTGCGCAACGCATGCCCCGCATGATCGATGCGCAGCCGATGTCCGTCCTGCCCCGCAGCCACTTCGCGCAACTGCCGCAGTGCATCCGCGACACGCGCGCTCGATGCCGCGACGAAGCCGAGCGTACGCATCCAGTAGCGCAGCAGATTCAGCGCGCGATCGTCGTCGAGAGCGAGCAGCACGTCGTGCGCGAGGGCGCGTCCTTCATCGCGCGACGCGCTTTCCATGTCGGCGCGCGCGAGCGTGTCGAGCAATCGCTGCGCCGATGCCGAATGCGCGGCCGTGCGCGCGAGCGCATCGCGAAAGCCCGGGAAGTGCACCGCGAGCGCCGGCATCACCTGATGACGCAAGGCGTTGCGCGCATAACGCGTGTCCGCGTTCGATTCGTCGTCGATCCAGCGCAGCTTGCGCGCGCTCGCATAGTGTTCGAGCTGCGCGCGCAGCAGATGCAAAAGCGGCCGCACACGTGTCGTCGACGCACCTGTCGGCAGCGTGCCGGGCGCCATCGCCGCGAGACCCGCGAGCCCCGCGCCGCGCAGCAGTTGCAGCAGCACGGTCTCGGCCTGATCGTCCGCATGCTGCGCGAGCCATAGCGTGCTAATGCCGTGCGTTGCGCACATCGCGTCGAGCGCGCGATAACGCGCGTCGCGTGCCGCGGCCTCGATGCTCAGGCCCGGCGCGCGCGAAACATCCACGCGTCGCGCGTCGAATTCGACGCCACGTTCGCGCGCGAAAGCCTCGCAGTGCGCAAGCCACGTATCGGCATGTGGACTCAAACCATGATGCACGTGCAGCGCGATACAGCGCGACGCACCCGCGACGCGCACCGCCGCATCGAGGAGCACGCTCGAATCGACGCCGCCGCTGAATGCGACCGCAATGCGCGCGTTCGAATCGAGCCCGGACAGCGCGGCGCCGAGCGCCTCGATCACGAGGCGCTCGGCGGATGAGTCGGCGGTGGTGGTCACGTCGTTAGCGCGGAAAGCGCCGGTGGACGAAAGAGACAGGCCAACGCGCGGGCTTATGCGCCCGGCGTCGTTTCCTTGAATTTGCCGTACGCCATCAGCCGTTCGAAACGGCGTTCGCGCAGGTCGTTGGTGCTCATACCCTGGAACTGGCGCAGCGAATCGGCGAGCGCACGGCGCAGCATCGCCGCCATGCCCTTCGGATCGCGATGCGCGCCGCCGAGCGGCTCGTTGACGATCTTGTCGATCAGACCGAGCGCCTTCAGACGATGCGCGGTCAGGCCGAGCGCCTCCGCTGCTTCCGGTGCCTTGGCGGCGCTTTTCCACAGGATCGATGCGCAGCCTTCCGGCGAGATCACCGAGTAGGTCGAGAACTGCAACATCAGCACGCTGTCGCCCACCGCGATAGCGAGTGCGCCGCCCGAGCCGCCCTCACCGATGATCGTCGCGATCAGCGGCGTCTTCAGCTCGGCCATCACGTACAGATTGCGGCCGATCGCTTCGGACTGGCCCCGCTCTTCCGCGCCGATGCCCGGGTACGCGCCCGGCGTGTCGATGAACGTGAAGATCGGCAGGCCGAACTTCTCGGCGAGGCGCATCAGCCGCTCGGCCTTGCGATAGCCTTCCGGACGCGGCATGCCGAAGTTGCGTAGCGCGCGCTCCTTGGTGTCGCGGCCCTTCTGATGACCGATCACCATGCACGCCTGGCCGTTGAACCGCGCGAGACCGCCGACGATCGACAGATCGTCCGCGAAGTTGCGGTCGCCATGCAGTTCATGGAAATCGGTAAACAGCTCGCTCACGTAGTCGAACGTGTACGGACGCTGCGGATGACGGGCGATTTGCGAAACCTGCCACGGTGTGAGGTTCGCATACAGATCTTTGGTGAGCTGCTGGCTCTTCTTGGACAGCCGCTCGATCTCTTCCGAAATATCGACGGCCGAGTCGTCCTGCACGAAGCGCAATTCTTCGATCTTCGCTTCGAGTTCAGCGATCGGCTGTTCGAAATCCAGAAACGTGGTCTTCATTGGTTGTAATCCTTGGACTTACCGGGCAGCGCGTATTCTAACCGCGTGCGCCGATGTCAAAACCATTTCTCAACTATCGATATCATATACGCGATAGTCTTTGAAACGGCTTCGTTTCCTGTTCTTCTTTAGTAGTCGACCGGTAACGGATCGAGACTACGCCACATGTACCAGGTCGCCACCGTGCGCCACGGCTCCCAGTTCGCGGCAACCTCGCGCGCTTCGCTGCGCGTGACGGGTTCGCCGCTGAAATAGTTGACGCTGATCGCGCGGATCAGGCCGAGGTCGTCGAGCGGTAGCACATCGGGACGCGACAGGTTGAAAATCAGGAACATCTCCGCGGTCCAGCGGCCGATGCCGCGAATCTGCGTGAGTTCGGCGATCACCGCCTCGTCGTCCATCGACGTCCACTTGCCGACGTGCAACGCGCCCGACACGAAATGCCTCGCGAGATCGAGCACGTATTCGGCCTTGCGTTTCGACAAACCGCACGCGGTCAGCTTCTCGAGACCGAGCTTGATGAACTGCTGCGGCACGAGCTTCGGACACGCGACTTCGACCCTCGCCCACACGGCCTGTGCCGACGCGACCGAGATCTGCTGGCCGACCACCGAGCGCGCTAGCGTGACGAAAGGATCGCCACGACTCAGCAAATGCACGGGGCCGAACTTCGGAATCAGCTTCTTCAAAATGCGATCGCGCTTGACGAGATCCGCGCACGCCTTGTCCCAATACGCGGGACGCGTGACTTCAGGCGCGAGACCGCCGATCTGCACCGGCACCGCGACTTCGTTCGCGAGCGATGCGACACCGGCCGCTTCGCCGCCCGCGCTGGCCGTGCTCGCCGAGGTGGCCGATACGCGCGTCTTGCGCACGACTTCGCCCGCGTTCGTGTCGCGCGCGAGTTCCTGCACGTCGCCGGCAAGCTCGGCCGCGAGTTTGGCCGGCAACGCACCGTTGCCCTTCGCACGCGACGCCGTTTTCGCGCGTTTCGCAGGCGCGTGCGCAGCTTCAGTGGCCGCGCCATTGAGCGAGCGTTTGGCTGCGCTCTTCTTTGCCGCGGTCGAGTCGGCTTTCGCCGCCGCCCCGCCCGCCTTCGAGGGCGCTTTGTCTACCGCGCCGCCGCCCGCACGAGTCGACTGAGCTGCGGCAGCCGATGCTGCGGCAGCCGCACTGGTTTGAGACGCCGCGCGTTTAGCCGGCGTCTTCGTGGCCGTTGCCATCCTGCCTCCTGCCTGGCGAGTCGTTCAGAGGGAAGTACGAGGTGCGCTCACACGCGCCGCCACTCGGTCAACCCGCCGGGTTTGTCTTCAAGGGCAACGCCGGCATCGAGCAATTCGGCCCGGATCCGGTCTGCTGCCGCATAGTCCTTTGCCTGCTTGGCGGCGATGCGCGCGGCGATCTTCGCTTCGATCGCGACGGGCTCGAGCGCGCCTTCGGCTGCAGCACCCGCTGCCTGCTGCAGGTATGCACGCGGTTCGCGTCCGAGCAGCCCGAGCACCGCGCCAAGCGCGCGCAATTGACGGGCCAGCGCGGGGTCGCGCGTGCGGTTCACTTCGGTGGCCAGCTCGAACAGCACCGACACGGCCACCGGCGTGTTGAAGTCGTCGTTCATTGCCGCCTGGAAACGCTGCGCGTGCGCTTCGTTCCAGTCGAGCACGGCGCTATCGGGCGTCACGTCTTTCAACGCCGTGTACAAACGCGCGAGTGCATTGCGCGCGTCGCCGATATGTACGTCGCTGTAGTTCAACGGCGAGCGGTAATGCGCGCGCGCGATGAAGAAACGCACCACCTCTGCATCGTACTGCGCGAGCACTTCGCGAATCGTAAAAAAATTGTTCAACGACTTCGACATCTTCTCATTGTCGATCTGTACGTAGCCGTTGTGCATCCAGTAATTGACGAATGTTTGTCCGGTCGCGGCCTCACTTTGCGCGATCTCGTTTTCGTGGTGCGGAAACTGCAGATCCTGGCCGCCACCGTGAATGTCGAACTGTTCACCGAGCAGCGTGCAGCCCATCGCCGAGCACTCGATGTGCCAGCCGGGACGACCGCGCCCGTACTTCGAATCCCAGCCGGTGTCGGCCGGTTCCTCGGGCTTCGCCTGCTTCCACAGCACGAAGTCGAGCGGGTCCTGTTTTGCGTCGTTGGCCGCGACGCGTTCGCCAGCGCGCAGGTCTTCGAGCGACTTGCCCGACAGCTTGCCGTAGCCTGCGAATTTGCGTACCGCGTAGTTGACGTCGCCGTCGCTCGCCTGGTAGGCGTAGCCGTTTTTCTCGAGCGTCTCGATCATGCCGAGCATCTGCGGAATGAAGTCGGTCGCGCGCGGCTCGATGTCCGGACGCTCGATGCCGAGCGCGTCCGCGTCTTCATGCAGCGCGGCGATGAAGCGATCGGTCAGCGATTTGATGGTTTCACCGTTCTCGACTGCACGCTTGATGATCTTGTCGTCGATATCGGTAATGTTGCGCACGTAAGTCACGTTGTAGCCAAGCGCACGCAACCAGCGCTGCACGATGTCGAACACGACCATCACCCGCGCATGACCGACGTGACAATAGTCGTACACGGTCATCCCGCAGACGTACATCCGCACGACACCTTCGCGCAGCGGCACGAAAGTCTGTTTGTCACGCGCGAGCGTGTTGTAAATGCGCAGAGATTCCATAGAGAGCGGTGCGTGGGCCGAAAGAAGTCCGCATTGTGCTTCATGCGCGCCGCGACCCGCGAAACGAACAGGATAACGGGTACATCGCATACAGCTGAAACCGGCGCACCTCGTGCGGCGATCAGGCTGCAGACGAGGCTGCGAACCGGGCGGAGACGGCCACGAGTGGCGAAAAGACAGTCGGCGGTTCGACGGAACGCGCAGACCTTTTGTTAGAATGGCTCGGAGTATAACATCGAGACCTGAGCCTATGAAACACTCCAGCGGCCGCGCGCACAGCGCTGCGACCCTCGCCGCGACTGCGTTTGGCAACGTTGTCGGTGGCGTTACTTTCGAAGCGGCGCGTGCCCTCGCGTGGCGCGTCACCGTCGTTGCCGCACTTGCCGCGGTGCCGGTCGCGAGCGCTTATGCGCAGAAGACCGCGGTGATGCCGCAAGGCCCCGCCGTGCGTGACAATACGCCGGAAATCGACGCCTCGATCGCGCAGAAAAACTGGCAAGCCGCGCTGACCCAACTCGATGCGCGCGTCGCCGCGAATCCGCGCGACGCACAAGCGAAGTTCAAACGCGCAAACGTGCTCGTGCACCTGAATCGCGACGACGAAGCGATCACAGCGTTCACCGAACTCACGCAGCTGTATCCCGAGTTGCCCGAGCCGTACAACAACCTCGCCACACTCTTCGCGAGACAAGGCCGTCTGACCGAAGCGCGCGCGGCGCTCGAGATGGCCACCCAGGTCAATCCGAACTACGGCCTCGCGTTCGAGAACCTCGGTGACCTCTATCTGCGCCTCGCCGATGCCGCGTACCGTCGCGCGGAGAGCCTCGGCAAGGCGAGCCCGAGGACCGCGCAGCGTCTCGCGGATATCCAGAAGGTCGTGTCGCCGGCAACGCCCGCTGCCGCGGCGTCACAGCCTGCCGCCGAGCAGACGACCGTGCCCGCCGCGCACCCCACGTCGAACATCACGGACAGCCCGAGCTTCCAGTTCGGCGGCCCGAATGGCTCGCTCGCCATGCCGCCGTACATGGCGCCGTCGCGCTGAGCGCCGGGCTCGTCGCCTGCCGCAAGTTTTCTCCAACCCCGAGGACTTTCATGAAATGGTTGATGTTGGCGCTCGGCAGCGCCGCCCTGATCGCAAACGCACCCGCCTTTGCGCAGTCCGGTTCGCAGGCCGCTCATCCTTCCGTGCTGCTGAAGACGTCGGAGGGTGACATCCGCGTCGAGCTGTATCCCGAGAAAGCGCCAAAGACGGTCGCCAATTTCCTCGACTACGTGAAAGCCGGCCAATATAGCGGCACGATCTTCCATCGCGTGATTCCGGGCTTCATGATCCAGGGCGGCGGCTATACGCAGAGCTTCGTCGAGAAGCCAACGCGCGCGCCGATTCCGCTCGAGAGCCGCACCGGTCTGAAGAACACCGCTGGCACGATCGCGATGGCACGCACCAGCGACCCGAATTCGGCCACCGCGCAGTTCTTCATCAACACGGTGGACAATGCCAATCTCGACTACCCGAATCCGGACGGCAACGGCTACGCGGTATTCGGCAAGGTCACGAGCGGCATGGACGTCGTGAAACGCATCGAAGCCACGCCCACCACCACGCGCGGCCCGATGAGCGATGTGCCGCAGAAGCCGGTCGTGATCCAGTCGGCGACGGTGGTGAGCAAGTAAAAACGAACGGGCAAGCAAACCCGCGCGGCCGAAGCCCGGCCCCAACCAACGCCCCGGCGCGGCCGGTCGTCAGCACATGACGACGCGCCGCGCCTTTTATCCACCTGTTCATCAAAGGATTCCATCATGGTTGAACTGCATACGAACCACGGCCTCATCAAACTCGAGCTGAATGCCGAAAAGGCGCCGAAGTCGGTCGAGAACTTCCTGAACTACGTGAAGGCCGGCCACTACGACAACACGGTGTTTCACCGCGTGATCGACGGCTTCATGATCCAGGGCGGCGGCTTCGAACCCGGCATGAAGCAGAAGCCGACGGCCGAGCCGATCACCAACGAGGCGAACAACGGTCTGAAGAACGAGAACGGCTCGATCGCGATGGCGCGTACCAACGACCCTCATTCGGCAACCGCGCAATTCTTCATCAACGTGAACGACAACGACTTCCTGAACCACTCGTCGCCGACGCCGCAAGGCTGGGGCTATGCGGTGTTCGGCAAGGTCGTCGAAGGCATGGACGTGGTCGAGAAGATCAAGAAGGTCAAGACCGGTTCGAAGGGCTTCCATCAGGACGTGCCGGTCGATGACGTCGTGATCGAAAAAGCTGTCGTCGTCGACTAAACCGTGAGTGAGTCGCGCCTCATGCGGGCGTCGACTCCTTTGAACTGAAATCAGGCACCTTCAATGCTGCAAGAGACGCCGCTGCGAAGCGTCGCCGCGGGCGTGCCAGGCGAGGGCCGACGCCCGCACGCCGCGCGCCCTTTTTTCTTCCTCTCCGATCTGCATCTGAGCGAGGCGATTCCGCGCACGGTCGCCGCGTTCGAGCATTTCATCCGCGTGAGCGCGGAGGCGGCCGACTCGGTGTTCATCCTCGGCGACCTGTTCGACTACTGGGTCGGCGACGACATGCTGAGCGAGCCGTTCGTCGCCCATATTGCGGCGCTGCTGCACACGCTGTCCGAGCGCGGCATCGCGCTTTACATCATGCACGGCAACCGCGACTTTCTGCTGGGCAAGCGCTTCATGAAAGCGGCCGGCGCGATCTGGCTGCCCGATCCGTTCGTGATTACCGCGTTCGGCACGCGCATTGCGCTCGCCCATGGCGATGGTCTGTGCACCGCGGATCGCGGCTATCAGTTGTTCAGGTGTTTCGCGCGCAATCGACTCGCGCAGATTCTGTTTCTCGCGTGGCCGTTTCGTTGGCGTCGCAAGCTCGCCGAGAACATGCGCTCGAAGAGCGAGCATGGCCGCACGCGGCCGATGCCGATCAAGTATGACGTGACCCCGCAAGGTGTCGCCGCGCTGTTCAGGAAATCGAAGACCGCGACGATCATTCATGGGCATACCCATCTGCCCGCGCGGCATCGCGAGCCGGGCGGCACGCGCTGGGTTCTGCCCGACTGGGATCTCGATCACGGCGAGCGCCGGGGCGGCTATCTGAAGATCGATGCCGACGGGATTCGAGCGTTGCCGCTGGATTGACCTCGTGGATACGGCGTGCGCTTCGCGCTGCCGAGGCGCCGATACCTAGCGCTCCCCCGCCAGCCCCTCCAC
>NZ_VZQP01000029.1:0-114107 GCF_014397655.1 Paraburkholderia sp. UCT31 | reverse complement strand
GAGATGTCTCGTGGGCTCGGAGATGTGTCTAAGAGACAGCCCCAGCAACCTGCTCCGCCCCCGCCGCCAAATCCGCCCGGTGCTGCCTTATTGCAGCCGTTAGAAGTGCCCCCGGAAACGCCGCCGTTTAGAAAGCTATATGACTGGCCCCCAAACTGACCGGTGCTGGCTCCGTTGCCCGAAAAACCGCTTCCTCCGGCGCCTCCAGTACTTGAGACGGAGCTACCTCCGCTTTCGTTTGTGCCGGCGAGGGACGCGTCGTAGCTGCACGTCCCGGTCGTCGTTAGCGACGCGTTGTCACCCGTGAACGGGGAATACGGCGTTGAGCCGCCTCCTGCGCCTGCGACCATAAGCGGCGTGGACCCTTGCGCCACGAAAGTCCCACCGCCACCGCCCCCGTCGAGCGTGCTGGTCGAGCCCCTTTGCCCGACCATCAAGCTCAGCACAGTGCCCTTCTTCAAGGACACGACTGCAGTCAGTACTGCGCCCTTTCCACCGTACCCCGGGTACTGTGCGCTTTGATAGTTAGTCCCATTTCCGCCCACTGCGCCCGCGACAGTAATTTGGTAATTTCCGTCCTCAGGTACGACCCATGTTTGTACCCCGTTCGTCACGGAGAAGTACGCGGGGTTCTGAGCCCACGAGGCAGGACCGTACGCGATATGGCATTGTGCCAAGCTCGGACCATAGACACCGTACGCGCTGCATGGTGTGAACGTAAAACTCGTGAAATCATACAGCGGAGCCGATGGCTGCTCACCGACAAGTCCCGCGAAAGGAATCCTGAGCGTGTAAGTCGAGTCGGCGTGGGCGAGTTGGCTTCCAAAGGCCAACGCTGCCCCCAGCGCAACGGCAATAATTGTTTTCATCGGGGATAGGCGCCTGTAGGTGTTCGAGGTGTCGCCCGTATAGCGATGTTTTCTTTCTGGTCGCGTTGTCAAGGGGCTTCCTGCGTCGCGTCGCGCTACTTGCCTTCCCGGGTTCTGTATTGCATCTAAAGCGCGAGGAGCGCCTCTTCGGCGGGCTCATTGCGGCGCGCCGCCCGTCGTTTCGCTCGTTCGACGAGGGCGACAAGCCGGCGTGCCTCTTCTGCGGGGTCCGCAAACATCACGCGCGAAGACGCAATCACAAGCGGCACCGCGCTGCCATTCAGAGTCCAGACCAGCGTCGAGCGCTCGTGCTCAAACCAGTTTCGCTCGCCGCTTCCCGTCTTGTCGAGAATTCGGTCCAGCTCAGCAGGTTCGATATCCGCGAGCAGCGTCTTTGGCCCGACACTCGAGCGGTCCTCGGCGGCGCGGTCGTAGACGCTCACGCCAACCAAAGCCAGCGTAAATTCAGCGCGCCGCCACCGAGCCTGTAGCAGTTCCGTACGTGACGAGGCGTCGCGGTGCGTGCCTAGCACTCGCTCAACCTGCGCGGACGATAGAAGCGGCGTCAACCGGGGCAGCTCGCGATAGCTAAGAACTTGCGCTGACGAGGGCAGCGGGACTGCCTGGCGGATGGTGCGCGGCACGACGCGGTAGACAATGCGGCCCCCCTCAATCCTGCCCTCGGGGTCGTACGGATTGAGGCCCGGTTCCCACAAAAGATTCGGCCGGTGGCCCGCTATGAGTCGGTCCGCATGCTTTTGTGCCAGCTCGCAGTGTTGCTCAGCCAGAAGCGCGTCGTCGTAGGTGGCCAAGGTCGAGAGCGACGTGTCGGCGCCCCGCCCTGTTTCGCTTTGCACGAGAAAGATGGTACGCATGTCAGAAAGAAAATGGCAGGTTAGAAGTCAGATAAGCGATTGATGATTATTTCTTGCCGCTTCGCAGCGCCGCCTTATGCGCCGCCACGTCCGCCGGAAAGATGGCCTCGTCAAGGTCGACAGTGTGGATGACCACGGTGCCCGCAAGCTTGTCGTGCCATCCCTGCTTGCGCGTGTCAAACGCGACCCATAGAAAGCCCAGGCCGAATGGCAGCGCGGAAACCACATAACCAAGGGTGCGCAAGACTGCTTGCTCTCTCGTCATTGGGGAGCCGTCGTAAGCATCCACGATGCGAATGCCGAGCGCCCGCTTGCCCGGTGATGTGCTCCAGATTGCCCACATAACCCCAGTCATCATGACCGGCACAATGTTCAAGGCCAGTAGCTGGAGCTGGGCCGCAAGTGTAAAGAACGCAAAGATGCTCTCGATGTTGTCAGTCGAAAACGAGGGGCCAAACGGAAGAAAGCCGACGACAATCCACCACCAGACATTGTCGATGGAGAAAGCGGTGGAACGGCGCCAGAAGCCTACGTACTGCCGGAACGGTGCGGACATGAATTTGGAGAGGTAACAGTATCACCCCTGTAGCGAGTCGGTTTAGCGAGCGTACCACCTGCGGGTCGGCGCGCGACGCGACCGGGGCTAGCCAAGGGCAGCTAGCCGGTCACCGCGCGCCCGTCAGCCGGTCCAGCAGCTTCGTCGCTTCGGCCTTCGAGGGACCATGAGTCTCCAGCTTCTTCTCCATACCGTCGAGAATTAGCCCGGGTATCGAGTCCACCTGCTGTGCGAGGCGCGTTGCGCACTCAGACGCGAGTTCAAGTAGTTCCTCGAAAGAGAGCGTCGCATAGTACGCGTTACGCTCCGCCTCCGACAGTCTTTCCAGTTGTTCGGGCGTCATTTTGGACTTTACAAAGATGTTTGCCTCACATGCTATCAGCACCTGTAAAGAATTGCTCGGCTTATACTCCGAGAGAAGGCCCCTCCCTCCGTATTGAAAAGTGTCAGAAACGCGTTTATGGCTTGGATGAGCGCATATTCCATAGTAAAATCGGAGCGTTGCTCCTACGTGACGAAGTATCTTATCTCTGGACTTTACAAAAAATGCGCGTGAGCGAGCGAGACCTGACGAACCTGCAGGCAATGGCCAGTGTGGCGGCGCAGTGGCGTGAATACCTGCGAACGGAGTGCTGTATCACGGCGTCGTTGAGCGACCAGGACGGGTGCTCGGTCTGCCTGAACTATCAGGAACAGCATTCCGGCGCGATTTACGAACCGTTCACCTGGGCAGAGCTGCACTTTGAGAAGGCGCCGGATGCGCAACTGTGGCTGGCGCGCTTCGTGGCGTGGCATGGCGCAAATCGTAAGGCGCTTGATATGAAGCGAGCGCCGCTCGGGGACCACGCATCGTATGAGGAGCGTTTGGTCGCGGAATTGGAAGCATTACGGGAGAATGCGGCCCAATTCAGGGAGCGTTGTGAACCGGGCTTCGAGGCAATGGGTCGGATTG
Organism: Paraburkholderia sp. UCT31; assembly: GCF_014397655.1. Lineage (NCBI taxonomy): Bacteria > Pseudomonadati > Pseudomonadota > Betaproteobacteria > Burkholderiales > Burkholderiaceae > Paraburkholderia > Paraburkholderia sp. UCT31. The sequence goes on along the minus strand of NZ_VZQP01000029.1, from coordinate 110,855 downwards.
AGCCCAAGGTCCTGCTTTTCGCTGATAGCTCCGCGACAGAAGGCAAGACGGTCCAGTATGAGTCGCGCGCGCCGGCAGAAATGGCGTATTAGCGGTTAGTGTCCGGGCTATCGACTTGAATTCTGTCGGGCATGCGCGTTAGCCCCGATTCACGGTGCCCAGACAGGCGGAGAATGCGTGGCGACGAAGTCACCGCTCTAATGTAAACTGTCGCCGGCTGCGTCATTAAAAACTACGGGGAACGGCGGTGGCTCAGAAAAAGAATTCAAAACCAGTGCTTGCGTTTGCAGGCCTGACGGTCTTCAGTTTATGGCTTTTAAGTGTCGCACCTAACGGCTGGACGTTGCTGTTAATAGCCCTGATGTACGTCGCACTTATCGGCTACTTTCTGTCGGAATCGCAGAGTAAAAAGCAGGAAAAGCGCGTTACCGCCCGGTATGTGCCTCCGGCCGCAAACGCAAGCTCTGAGAAGGACAGGACCCGCGCGCGCAGTAGTGCGCAGGCCACAACCACAAAATCGGACGGGGTCCGCGCCCACTCATCGGGCAACACCCCCGCCAGTAATCGCTCAACACCGAAGTCCTCCGAGATGACCGAAGACCAGTTCGTTACCTTTGTGACCGGCGACAGGGATGGCAGCGCCCCGAGGTTCACCATTGACTCTCCCAACGGTGAGCCGAGGAAAGCCGCCGCTGCGTCGAGTGCGGCGGAATGTTGGTTGCCGGACGGAAAGTCCGCCAAGGTCGGCCGCTACGTGATTCCGGGCGGCCTGATTTACGTGGGCGCGGGTCTTAAGGCAGCTTCAGCGGTCGGCGTCGAGCCGAGCCTCGTCAATCCGGCGTTGCCCATCGGAAGTCGCGACGACTATACCGTCCATCAGCTCGACTACTTCCCGATGTATGCCAAGGCGTCGAACGACGCGCGCGCCGCCTACCTGAACTGGCTGGCCAACGGGCGGCGTGACCCGAATGCGGACATCGGCTACGTGTTCCTGTATTTTTACGGCCTCGAGCGTCGCGCGTTTATCGACGCCCGGACCGACCCAGTGGCAGAAAGCGAAATCCCGCGCTTGTGCGAGGAGGTTCGCGGGCTACTGTCCGTCTATTCGCGGCACCAGTCGTTTTCGCCCCGCGCGCGCCGCTTCATCGACTTTTTCGAGACAGCTGCCCTAGGCGACCGCCTATACGGCCAGGTGCCCAGTGGCTTCGAGCGGGACACCGAGACTAGCTTTATCCAGCGCCTGGCGCTGTCGCAGGCTGTGAGGGACAACCAGCCCGTGCCCGCCCCCTGGCTGCTCTCGTGGTATCTGTCCGACCGACAGTTCCAGAAGCCGGCCGCCGTTTTTCGTTGCCGGGCACAGTTTGAAGCTCTCTTTGCGGCGGAGTTGCCGGTCATGTTCCCCAAAGGGATTGCTGACCGGTTCAAGCCAGAAAAGGCTGCGAGGCTTTTGTTGGAATACACCCCGGTGTATCCGGGGCTTGAGTCGAAGAGAATCCCTGTCGCGAAACCTGAGTTCGACATACCCGACTTTACGTCGTCGACCGGCCGCATTCCGCCGTTGCTGGATGCCTTTGGGCGCCACGTTGGCGAACAGCTGGACGCTTACACGCGCTTCATTGGGCGAAATCCGGACAAGGCTGACAGTGTTGAGGCCAGTCTGCTGCTGCCGGTCGCGCTGTGGCCGGAGGCGACGCGCGAGTACTTCACGCAAAAGGCTACTGGTCTCAGGGGAGGCAACCCCGTGCTCGAGGCGGTGCCTTTGTCGTCGATGCTCTCACCCATGGAACTGCCGGAGAAGTTCGAGCGACCGCTCTATCTCAGTATTATTGACAGGCTTACGGCGAGCTTTGGCGTAGGCGTGGAGCCGGACCCTCGCTTCGGGAACCCGGTGCCCGCGCGAGACGCCTCAGCTGTACTCTTTCACATTCGCGGCAAGCCCGCGCCGGAGCCAACGGCCGCCTATCGTAAGCGCGCCGCCGAAGTGTGGTTCTATTCGGCAATTGCGCGTGCTGATGGGGTGGGTAGCGCCGCCGAAGTGCTGCAGGCAGACGCCTTCATTGGTCGCATGAAGGAGCAGGCTGAACCAGAGCAGACGCGCCTACGCGCCCTGCTCCGGTTTTATCTTGCTCAACCGATGTCGATGGCCGGCATCAAGAAACGCGGTGAGGTCCTCGAGGAGGCTGACCGCGCGCGAGTCGCGAGCGAGCTGGTGCTGATGTGCAAAGCTGACGGGGGCTTGACCAACGTCGCCAATCTTCGCGTGCTGGAAAAGCTTTTCGAGGCGCTGGGGCAAGACACGCAGGGTCTATATAGCATGGCGCACGCAGGTGCCGTGCATGCGCAGCCGGCGGAGTCGGCAGGCAACAAACAAGGTGCTCGAAAGTCCGGCGCGCAAACGGCGAGCGGCGGCGCGACCTCGGGTTTCTCGCTCGACATGCAGAAAATCGCGAAGTTGCGGGAGGAGACCGCGCAGGTAGGCGAGTTTCTTGGGGCAATCTTTCAGGAACCTCAAGCCGAGTCCATTCCCGCGACAGTGGCCAGTACGGCCGCTCTGGCAGCTGTACCTGTCGAGCCTGCTATTACAGTCCCGGACGTTGCGCCGGTCACGTCGGCGGCAGCAAGTGCGCACGGGCCGTCGACCGCCGACGGCGTGGCTGGGCTGGGTGACACGCCAATTGCAACGGCGCCCCCTCTCGCAGCCGACGCAGCCGACGCAGGCGTGATGGGGCTGGACGCAAAACATTCATCACTCGTTCGCATGCTGCTAGCGCAGTCGCAGTGGAGCCGCAGCGACGTGGCGCAACTGTGCCGCGAGAGAGGACTGATGCCGGACGGCGCCATAGAACGCATCAACGACGCAGCATTTGACAAGTTTGACGATTCGTTGCTCGACGGCGACGACCCTATCGAAATCAACGAAGACCTGAAACGGGAGATTCTATCTTGACAATCCGAGCAAAAGAACGTGAAGCAGTGTTGCAATCGCTGCGCGCGGGGGTCGTACCTCGAAGCGGCCAGTATCTGGTGCAGGTGGGCCGCCACAAGGAAATCGAAGCGCTGGTTGCGGATGTCGACCGGATTGCTGACGGGGGCTCTTCCTTTCGCGTGGTCGTCGGCGAGTATGGAGCGGGCAAAACGTTCTTCCTGAATCAGGTTCGTGCGGTTGCACTCGAGAAAAAACTGGTCGCGGCCTACGCTGACCTGAATCCGGACCGTCGCCTGCAGGCCTCCGGCGGGCAAGCACGCTCGCTCTACTCGGAGCTGATGAAGAACCTCGCAACACGCTCGCGCCCCGAGGGCGGGGGTCTCTCGGCGGTGGTGGAAAAGTTCATCACGAACGTGCTTGAGGAGGCACAAGAAACCGGCGAAAAACCGGAGAACGTCATTGCCCGCAAGTGCGCGCATCTGACGGAGATGGTCAACGGTTATGACTTCGCGTCGGTCATTACGGCCTACTGGCGCGGTTACGACCAGGGAAATGAGCAGCTCAAGCTCGACGCGGTCCGCTGGTTGCGTGGTGAATTTTCCACGAGGACTGACGCGCGCGCGGCGCTCGGCGTTCGCAACATCGTCGAGGATGCGCATCTGTACGACCAGCTGAAACTGATGGCGGCGTTCGTGCGCCTCGCGGGCTACTCCGGTCTTCTGGTGGGCCTGGATGAAATGGTAAATCTGTACAAGCTAGCGAACACCCAGGCCCGTAACGCAAACTACGAGCAGGTCCTGCGCATCCTGAACGACGTGCACCAAGGCTCGGTAGAGGGCCTTGGATTCATTCTCGGCTGCACGCCGGACTCGCTGCTCGATACCCGACGGGGCATCTACAGCTACCAGGCGCTTCAATCGCGCCTGGCTGAGAACTCGTTCGCAAAGAATGGGATGGTCGATTACAACCACCCCGTGCTTCGGCTGACCGCCCTGACGCCGGAAGACTTCTACATGCTTCTTGAGAAGATTCGGCATGTCTACGCCTCGGGCGACGCCTCGAAGTATCTGCTTCCGGATGAAGGTATTGCGGCTTTCATGGAGCACTGCGCGAAGCGGATTGGCGAAGCCTATTTCCGCACACCGCGCACGACCATTACCGCCTATGTGAACCTGCTCTCGGTGCTGGAACAGTACCCGGACACCTCGTGGCAGTCAATGCTCGACAAGGTCGAGGTCGTTAAGGACGAAGGCGGCGCGGCCGACCTCGTGGTTGAGAGTGCAACGGCTACCGAAGGGAGCGACGAGTTTGCAGAATTCAAGCTCTAACTCAGCCAAAATGCTCGACCACCGCATCCAGCGGTGGATTTGGCAAAAAGGCTGGACCGAGTTGCGCGATGCGCAGGAGCGCGCGATTCCGCCCATCCTCGAAGCGAAGAACGACGTCATCATCGCGGCCAGCACCGCCTCGGGGAAGACCGAGGCGGCGTTCATGCCAATCCTGAGCCGCCTGCTCGCTCTTGAGCCAGAACAGGGTGTCGTCCTGTATATCTCGCCGCTCAAGGCCCTCATCAATGACCAGTGGGGCCGCCTTGACCAGCTTTGTGAGGAGCTGGAGATACCCGTCGTGCCGTGGCACGGCGACGTGGCAGCAACGAAGAAGCAGCGCTTTGTAAAGCAGCCGGCCGGCTGTGTGCTCATTACGCCTGAGTCGCTCGAGGCCATCCTTTACAACAAGGGGCACTCCGTTACGCGGCTGTTTGCGCAACTGCAGTACATCGTCATCGACGAGCTGCACTCCTTTATGGGCATCGAGCGTGGCAAACAGCTTCAAAGCCTGATGAACCGGCTCGAGGTTGCCCTTCAGCGGACCGTGCCGCGCATCGGCCTGTCCGCTACGCTGGGCGATATCCGGCTCGCGGCCGAGTTCTTGCGTCCGGGCGCGGGCGACGCGGTCACGCTCATCGAGAGCAAGGAGAGTTCGGGCGCGCTTAAAATCCTCGTCAAAGGCTATCTCGACCTTCCGCCGGTGCTGAATGACGCGGAAATCGCCGCACGGGAGCGTGACGGAGAAGAACTGAGCTTCACCGACACGACCGGCGTCGGCCAGCTGGCTATTGCACGGCACCTGTACGATAACCTGCGCGGTACGAACAACCTGATTTTCCCGAACAGCCGTAACGCGGTCGAAAAATACGCGGCGATGTTGCGCTCCCTGTCAGAAGCGGACGGAGTGCCGACCGAGTTCTGGCCGCACCACGGCAACCTGTCGAAGGAAATCCGTGAAGAGACCGAGCGCGCGCTGAAGCAGTCTGAGCGTCCAGCGACGGCCATCGCGACATCGACGCTCGAAATGGGTATCGACATCGGCACGGTTGAAACGGTCGCCCAAATCGGGCCAGGTCCGTCGGTGGGCAGCTTGCGACAACGCCTGGGTCGCTCGGGACGGCGCGAGGGTGCTGCTGCCGTGCTTCGCGGGTATGCGATTGAGCCGGACATCGACCCGCACTCGCCTATCGCGGATACGCTTCGCGAAAGTCTTGTTCAGCTGGTCGCGCAGGTGCAGTTGCTCCTGCAAGGATGGTTCGAGCCGCCGCGCGCGGCGGGGATGCACCTGTCAACGCTCATCCAGCAACTGTTGTCAGCTATTGGACAGTACGGGGGCATCTCCTTTAAGCAGGCGTACGCGCTTCTGTGCGAGCGGGGGCCGTTCCGGGCGGTTTCGATGCAGGACTTTGCTCTGCTGTTGCGCTCTCTCGGCACGCAGGGCATTCTGCTGCAGGACAGCGGCGGCGCGTTGCTGCACGGGCCTGCGGGCGAAGCTATCGCCAATCACTATTCCTTTTACGCGGCGTTCTCCAGCCCTGAGGAGTACCGGCTGGTGGCGCATGGCCGCGTGCTCGGGTCGTTGCCTATCACTTCGCCCGTTGGCGTCGGCGACTACCTGCTGTTCGGCGGGCGGCGCTGGAAAGTGGAGCGCGTCGACCTGAAGGACAAGGTCGTCGAAGTCCACGCCGCGCGCGGCGGGCGCGCGCCAGCCTTTGGCGGCGAGTCCGGTGCGGTGCACACCCGCGTGAGGCAGGAGATGCGCGCGATACTGAAGGACGACCGCCCCATCGGGTATCTGGACCCGAAGGCAAAGGAGCTCCTTGCGGGCGCCCGCGCGGCCTTCCGCTCAGCGGACCTTGGCGTCACGCAGCGGCTTGTCGCAGGCAAGGATATCAAGCTCTTCCTTTGGCAAGGCGATGAAATCCAGAATACGCTCGCACTGCTGCTCAAGAGCCGTGGTATCGCAGCCCAAAGCCAGGGTCTGGTTATCGCCATCGAAAACTGCGAGGAGGCCCAGCTCGATGAGGCGCTGACCCAACTCGCCGGCACGCCGGAGCTGGCGCCAGAAGCGTTGCTCGCTGAGGCTGAAAATCTCGTGGTCGAGAAGTGGGACATGCTGGTGCCTTCACCGCTGCGCGAGCGCAACTACGCGTCCCTCTATCTGGACCTGCCAGGGGCCTATCGCCTGCTCCGGACCTGGTCGCCTCAGCAGCCGAAGCCGCCGGCCTAGCGGGGGTCTTGTCATTCCCGGAGACTCGGGTTTATACTTATTCCCGTCTCCTCCATGTCTCCTCTAAAGACCATGGATTGCGCCCGCCTCCTGAGGTGGGCTTTTTTTTGTGGACCCGGCATGATGACGGAGTCCCTAAGCGTACACGAGTTCTTTTTCAGCGTTGAGGTGCCGTTCAGCAGGCTCGGTCTGTGACGATGCACCGCGCCAGGTCGCAATTGCGTGCCTTTGCCTAAACCGGCCGCGTCGTGACGAGTGAGCACTTTGCCGAACAAACACGCGGCCTGGTCCAACTACCCCGAGTAGTCAGGTTCCGCTTGCCTTCGTCGGCGAAATCAGGTGCCCCTCGTCGTCATACTACGGTTCGGGGCCGTCGTGATGCACTACCAGCGAAGCGAACGTCCTGCCCGAATATATCCAAGGTTTGGTAAGTCCGATGCGAAAACGGCAGACATCGATGGCGAAAAGATGTTGGGCCATTTGACCTACGATGACGGACGTCACGTCGTTCAGTGGAAGGCCCGGTGCGTAGCTGAGAGCCAGCCAATACATTCCACGCAGGTCGACCGATTTGTCACAATCTTCCGGCCCGTTTGGGTCGAGTGCCTGCGGCGTCACGGTCACTGGCATGGGCAACCAGTTTGCTCTGCTTCCCTGTGGGTTATCGTAGTAACCGCGCGGACCTAATCTCACTCGTCTCTTCGGTCGTTCCTGGCTCTAAAGCCCCTCACACTGTAGCGGGAGCCGTAATGCGAGATTTTGGGAGACATCCATTGAGACATTTATCAATGGATGCGCTCCGACGGCTCCCATGACGGCACCTAATTGACGTCACAGCGAAGGGAGCGACGGCCCCCTTGTTGAAGTAACCGTCGTTTTCTCAGTCTCGGCAACAATCAATGAGACGGCGTTTCAGCCCGACTTCGGCTACCTTTCTCTGCTCTGCGGTTCCCGCCTATGCTCCAACCCAAGCTATTGAAAGCGACTCAGAGTTACCCGTCGCCATCGGCGCAATTTTTCGAACTTATCGCCGCTTCATGCTGACGTTTTAAGATTTCGCATACTATTCTCTCAACAGTCTCCGGGTCAGCATTTTCGACCTTTACTCCTCCCCCCGCGTCCACCGTAAGGGAAACTTTGCGCTTCCGCATCCAGTCTGCAATAGTCCGAGCGAGTTCCCGCGCGGCCTCTTCAAAAAAAGCCGAGACAACTGGGGCCGCCACGGACCCAACTATCGCTAGGATGCTTCCCAAATCTTGATTACTCGGGTCCCCCCGCCTAAGTGTGTGTGCAAAATTGTTGTCATATTTATCAAGCCACATTCTTAATTCGTTGGCCAATTTTCCAGACTGCGCTTGGGTCGAGGCCACAACACTCAGCTCAATTGTCGGAATTTCCACGGGTGTTCTCCTTGGGTTCTTCATGCTTCTCATCCGATAGCGAAATTCCATGCGACCTGGAGGCCACCATCGTAGGGCGTCGGAGCAAAAACAGTTTGACAGAAATCCACGATATGGCCTTGGCGAAAAAAACCAAAACCACGCAAACAGCGGACACGTATTCGAACTGCAAGACGAAAGCCTTTCCCTCTTCAAAATTAAGACCCAACCATCGAAAATGCAGCATGGCCAACCAATTCGCATAGCAAATAATTATTGCTGAGCCAGTCGCTAAAATAGGATTGCGAATTGTAATACCAGCTGCAGTGCAAACAGGGGTAAATCGTAAGAAAAGCAAATATCCAGCATCCGGATAGGTCACGCCATCCATGTAATTCGAACCGACGAAATAGCCCTCGGACACCACATTTAGGGTAATCATCAAGTTTGCTGCGATGAATGCGAAAGTCCCGCCTATAAATTTGACTCGCTGACGACTGCGGGCGGACCGAAACCAATCGGACAGCGGCGCCGTGTAGGACAAGGAGATAAAACCATTTGCCAACTTAGTCCAGATATTTAATTTTTGACCTATCGAAATTGCCGGAACACATATGGCGCTGCTCGTCACCACAAACAAAAGGTATAGTGCCAGGTTTAGTCCAATGTATGACCCCATTATTATAAGAGGTAACATCACAAACACGAACGATAAAATAATAGTCGAAATGGTCGCGTAGAATCGATTGCCAGATATCCTCAAAGCCATCAAGCCAATATAGGTCACCATCACACCAGCTAACAGAAAAAGTATGGAATATACGTTGTTCCCGCTTATCTCCGTTAGTTGTAAATTCGACCAATTTAAAAAGAAATCACAAAAAATTATCTCAAGAACAAACAAAATTCCAAGCAATCGGAGGGTTGAGTGTTTATAGATAGTTTGTGTGGCTAGTTCACTCGGGTTATCGCGAGCAATTAACCTGGTGAATACTCCATAGGCCGGAAGTTTTAATAATGCAGTCAAAAATCGTTGACGGAAATCAAATCGGCTTTTGAATGCGGGGCCGGTGCTCTCGTTTGTGGCCTGACGCGTTCTGTCCTTTCGGCCAACAGCTGACGCAGCCCGAGGTTTGGCGGGAATCGTGCCGGGACCCTCCCTAACATTTTCCTGACGTGCGTCAGGTCTTTCCCCTTGCGTGTGTGTGCGGTACGCGTTCGGAAACAACGAAACACGTGACGCGATGTTTCCTGCAGACTGGTCTGGAGAGTGAACTTCGGGCTTGACTTGCATCGAAGTCGGAAACTTATCGCGAATCCGCTTCCAAGTCAGTTCTTCTAACTGGTAGAGCGTCAACTCTGGTGGCGCGTATCGGTCGCCCGTCGTAAGCACTTCAAGAAGTCCCTCGGCGAATACAGTGCGTGGTGCATCCGACGGGCTTTTCGCTACGTGGTCTTTGCTCGCCGCACAAAATAGCGCGGTACCTCGTGGCGGAGTTTCTTGCGGGAAGCGGGGCGCGTCGTCCGCAAAGGCGTCACAGGCATTGCGTGCAATGGCTTGGGCCGCAGCCCCCTGAAATACCTTGAATGCTTCAGCAGCGAAACAGCAGTCGAGGAAAATAAAACGCCTATAAGCACTAGCGTGCTGCTTAATATTCTCCGCTAGGTCGACGATTCGGAGTCCGGTGGGCGATTCATAGTTCATTCGAATGCTTGCAACAGCCAAGTGATATTCCTGTTGCATACCACAAAAGAATCCGTGGCCAACGTAATAGACGATGAGGTTACGAAGTTCACCGGGCTGCGAAAGTTGACTAAATCCGTCTAGAAAGTCCCCGATGGCGACCAGCTGCAGCGGAGGTAATTCATTGGAGTCAAACAGGTCGAGGATGTTTTCGTCAGGGATTCCTAGTCCGTTGTCAGCATCCTGTAGATATGCTCGAAAGTCCTGCTTGGAACGCAGAAAAGAAGGGTTGGCCTCATAGCCGCCGTGCTCTGGAAACTGCGACGCTCCAAGAAGGATGACTGCGGTAACGGACATTTCCATTCCCTGACGTTGTGTGTCATTCCTACCTAAATGGCGTTCTGATGTATGTGCGTTCCGCCACGTTCTGGAAAGCTTCGCGCCACCCACCGGCAGCATAGGAGCTTTCTTCGAATTTCGCACCAAGGCATGACTGCGTGACATTGCGACGCTCACGAGCGCGAGCTAAATTGCCGGCTTGATGCGTATTGGATGTCCAGACTGCGCACTGACAGAATGGCCATCCTGTCAATGCGGGCGTGCGCAGCTTTCCCGTGTGGGTCGGCTAGTTGCACATGTTCGCTATCTGCGTATGGGTCGGACTCGTTCTCGTGACAAAGTATGTCGCTGTGCCATGCATGTTCAATGCGCCCGTCACAGCGGGTGCGAACAGTGCGGCAGTCGTTCGGTCACTGTCCGACACCGCCACGCTCGCCAGTTATCCGGTTTGTCACCGGCGCATACAGCGGCTGGCGCGGAGTGAATACACCTGAGAGCCTGCTGTCGTCGGCATATGGGCAAGTTTGCTCCCGATATACGCGGTTCAACCTCGCAGTGCCTTGCTCATTTCCGCAATCGGCATATGCATGATGGAGTTCAACAGCCGGGTTTCGCCCGCATCAGGGTGGGCAATTTCAACGACGTGCTGACGTACGCGAGCGACCTTTCCGTCAAGGCCGGTAAGGAACGTTTCGAGCTCCTTCTTCGCACCTGTCGGCCGCATGCCCAGCGCTTGCGCGAACACAAGAACGTTATCACGCGTGATTTCGTTGAAATGCCGTGCCTGCCCGGTTTGCATCGTCAACGCACACTGCGGCCAACGCTCGCCACCCTCATGGTACGTTGCCGTGTTGTAGACGACCGTACTGACGAGGTCGTAGAACGGCGCGAGTTGATAGCCCTTGGCGGTGGAGAAGAACGACAGGTTTTTCAGATGAGCATCGGCGTTGCCAATCAGTATGTTGAACACCGTCCAGCGGAATATCGAGAGCCGAGCTACCGCGCGGGTGCTGACCTTCTCAAGGCACTTCGCCAGTGAATCTCCCGTGGCTTCCCGATATTTGAACGACTTGTCCAATCCGAGCAACTGCACCGCATCAAGGATGTGCAGACGATTTGCTGGCGTTGTACCAGTGTCGCGGTCGAAGCGGTCGACGACGTAGCAGGCCGAAGGTACGCGCAGGAAGTGAGTGTTCGGGACGTTGAGTCCCATTTCCTTAGCGAGCTGCATGCAGAAGAATTCGTTGATGGCTGAGTGCGGGTAGCCGGCGGCGCGCATATCAGGTTTGAGAATGTGCATCGAAGGCTCGGCACCCTCGGGTTCAAACAGCTGATAGTCCGGACGCTCTCCCTCAAGGATGACGAGCGCCTTTTGCTGCGCGCCAGCGGCGGCCATGCGTTTGCGGGCTGCGGCCGTTAAGGCGTGCTGAGGCATCGCCTGGATGCGCTTTTCGAGCACGTCGAAGGACAGGGGCGACTTGCCGCCCGCTGGCTCCTGTTGCGCGTCTGTCAGAAGCGTCAAGGCGCCCGCCGACTCACGTCCGAAATACTCGAGCAGTGCCCACGCATCGTTGCCGTCGGTCCTGGCTTCCCTGGCCATGGCGGCGCGCATACCTTCTTCCGGCAGCAGGTTGTCGAAGAACCACTGGACCGGACGTTCGTTCGAGCCGTCAATGACTTTCCCGCCCTCGAGCGGAAAGGCGGGGGACAGCGCGAATGCGTCGTCCGCGCGCGCCCAGTCCGCATCGTATTCAAACGACCAGATGCCGTTTTCGGCGAGGACAGTTCCGACGCGCCGCCCATCGGCGAGCGCAAACAACGTTCTAGTGGCCATGCGGGCTCCGGCGTTTGCGGCTGGCGGCGTGCGTTCCGGGGGAGATTTCGATGGCTGTGTGGGCTCGCAAGGCGATGCCGAGCTCGGCGAGCAAACTGAAAACCTTCCCAATCTGCGCGGTGGGCTTGCCAGCTTCCACCTCAGTGATGAATCTGGGGGAGAGTCCCGTGGTGTTCGCCAATTGGTCGCGCGTGAAGCGTTGCTCCAGGCGCGCCGCCCGGATGAGGAGGCCCAACGCCTCGGTGGTGTCGATTTTCGTATCCATGCCGATTCCTCCGTTCCCGCTCGGGAACAACATGGCACGTGTAGGTACGAAAACCGACCGTTCGTTCCCGTGCGAATACGAAGCCTTAGAACCTGGGCGCGCGCGAGGCAGTTCGTTCCCGAGACTCCGCGATTCTTGAAGCGATGCCGCCTGCCGACGCAGACGGGTTCGCCTGGGAGGGAAATGGAGTGAAATCAGGCGCTGCGGATGAACCGGAAAACCTGCTCCGCGTGCTGAGCCAAAGCGCCTTTAAATGCGTCCCTCGTCAGACCTTTTTCAGTCGCTACCGGCGGCATCGCTTGTCGCTCGATGTCTTCCCGCAGCAGCGCTAAAGCGCCGGCGAGACAGCTCTGACTGGGCGCGCCCGCCGACAAACACGTCCGTTCGTAGCGGTGCGCATGCAACGCGATATGCGAGCCTTTGGCCTGCAGCCACCTGTCGAGCCGCGTCGGTCGCGCGGGAGAGAGGGGGTGCCCCGTTTCGCTGTCCCGTTCAGCGTGTACCGGCGCGGGGCTGGGTTGCCGGGGTTGCGCGTGCGGCGTGGACGAAAAAATGGCTAGTGCAGTCAGCCCGCCAAGGACCGTCGCGAGGAACGACGCGATAGCGGGACCCGATTTCGGCGGAGTGCGACTCCCGGTGGGCGCCACTGTCGGCTGCATCAAGGACGGCCCCGTTTAGGCTTCGTCGGACCCTCTCCCGTCGCGGCAGCAATAAAGGCGTCTGCATGTGCTTCGGACGAGAAAGTGAAGCGCTGGAACGAGTGAGGCGCGGCAAAGTGGAGGTCGACGTAGGTAACCTTCAGGTCGGGCGCCCACGTCGGGTTCACGAATTTTTCCATGCGGGCAATCGCGGATAGCGGCACGTCCGCTCCCCGGGTCCCGATGGAGACGTGCAGCGTTGGAGCAGCTCCGGCCCGTGTGACCGAGTACAGGGGTTCGTTCTCTGCAAGCTTTTTCTGGAACAACGGAGCGCAGGTGGTTGCGTTCAGCTTGACGAGACGGTAGGGGCCTGTGCCGCCGGCCCCGGCGATATTCGCCCAGAGGTCTCCGCAGGCGAGCGCTTCCTGTCCGCTGATTTCCGGCCGACATTGACGGAATCGGTAGTGGTTCTCCCGCTCCGCATCGGCGGCGATATCGGTTGCCAGTTGCTCCCCGTTGGCCAGGTCGATGTCCCATGGCGTTAGCTTCATCACGAGCTGCTCACAGCTAATCGGCGACCCGGCTAAATCAAGCGCCTTGAAGGCGTTAAACTGCGCGGCGGTCGGCTTTTGAGAACTGCAGCCAGCGGCAAGGAGCGAAAGCGCACCGATAGCGACGAGACTCTTTGCGAAGGTTTTAAGGATTTTTTCCACGCTTTCATTGCTCGAGAACGCCTGTCGACGACGACACGGCACTCAATGTAAAGCCATCTTTTCGTGCGTTTTTATGCGCGTTTAGAACGTCGCAGGATTCGATGTCTAGCGCGCAGCCACGGCGAGCCGCGCGCGCCCAGCGCCGCCCCGACTGTTGCGGGCAACGAACAACTGTTTTGTGAAAGCGCCCGCGTACTTCTACGCGCCGGCTTCGCTACACAAAAGGACGTTGCATGAATAGAAGGAGGAAGCCGATGCAAATAGCAGTCGAAGCAGTAGAAGCAGTTCAAGAGGCCGACAGCGGCCCCGACCTTTCGGTCCAAAAGCCCTCGCCGCGCGCCAAACGCCGCGCCGATAACAGTCGCGCCATCGCACGCCAGGTTCGAATCAATGCGGCAAGCGGGCGCTCTGTGGAAAAGCCCGGTCGCCTGCGCAAGCAACACGCCGGAAATTGTGGCAATCCGCAGTGCGCTATGTGCGGTAATCCTCGCGTGTTCTTCGGCGAAAAAACCATGCAGGAAAGGCGGTTCGACCAACCGAAGCTTCACACTTTCGAGGATGAGCCGCCACTATGACCCCGTGGAACCGGTCCCCTACGCGCACGCCGCCCACTAAACGCGCCGGCGCGCAACGAGATATTGCAGCTGGCGTTCCCGCGCCTTCCGCCCTGAAAAGTGGCAGATAGATGCCGTGACAGCAAGCAGAGGGTCGCCATTCTCAGCGGCCCAGCATCCCCAAACCAAAGGAGTCCTTAATGAAGAAGCGTTTTGTTGTGGCCGCCGGCGCGGCTTTCCTTGCGAGCGGCGCATTCGCCCAGGTTTCGTCAGGTGCGACCGGGGCTGAGACGTCGGCGCCCGCTCCGAGAGAGTGGCGCTCGGAAGGGAACCCGGGCGAAAACGGAGCGCCCGGTTCGCAAAGTCGTCTCGACGCTCGCGCGCAACAAGTCCCGCACGCCGTTGCGGCTGGACGCCCGCCTGAGGCTCAGCCCGTCGCGCACGAGAGTGCGATGGACGCCCCCGCTGCCGAGCCGGAACGTCAGCGCGGCCACCCTGCTCTGCGTGCAGCGCGCCGCGCTCGCGAAAAGTTGCAACGCGGCCGTGCCGAGCGGCGTGAAGCCCGCCTGGAACGCGAAGAAGCGCGGCAGGAACGCAAAAACGCCCGTCGTATGTGACGCGGCATTGACTGCAGCTGATGCGACCGGAAGCGCCGAGGGACTCTCGGCGCTTTTATTTCTCGCGGACTGACATGCACCCCCACGGCCCGGTCGCCCCATTACCTATACGCGGCGGGAGCAGGCGCCGAAAACCTTGCGAATACCTTGCAAGTTCGCCCGCTCGATGTGACACCCTAACCGTTAAAGGGAGTTTGATGAAATCAAAGCTTATGGTAGCGCTCGCCGCTGCCCTTTTTGCGACTGGCGCTCTCGCGCAGGTCGCGTCTACCCCGGCCGCATCTGCGCCGTCCGCCAGCACGCCGGGTGCAAGCAACCCGGCAGGGTGGGGTTCCATGTCCGGACAGCCGGGCGGCGGACGCGTTCGTCAGGACTGGCAACAGTACCGTCAAGACCGCCAGCAGGCGGCGAGCGCAGTCCAGGCGGCACGCGGCGACCAGCAGCAGGCGCAACAGCTGCGCCAGCAAATGCGCAGTGACTATCAGGCCGGGAACATGCAGGCCGCGCAAGCCGACCGCGCAAAGTTGCAACAGGCGCGGCAGGCTGCGGAACAGGCCCGACAGCAGGCGCGGCAGCAAATCCAGGAGGCGCGGCAGGCCCACGAGAAAGCCGAGCGTGTGACACAGGAGCGGCGGGAAGAACACCGCGACCAGTGGGAACGGCAGCCGGCTCACGTTGGTCATGAAATGCGCCATTAACCGGCTTCGGCAGGGATAGTGCAAGCCCCGCTTCCTGCGGGGCTTTTTTATTTTGGGCGCCAACGTGGCGCGCGCTTTGCTGCCGACGGGAAAAGGTGCGTCTCCAACCGGTCTGCGCAATGTGGCGCCAGTCGGTTGGGCTGTGCTACCGTAGTAATCGCCCGCGCGGCCCGGGTGGGTCTTTAACGTCAGAGCGCGCAAGGCTGCGCTCGGCGCCGAGGAGGATGTCATGCCAGCACGCTCCATCGCATCACTGTCACTTTCGTTCGGCCTTGTCTCCATACCCGTCAAGCTGTACTCGGCGACCGAAAGCGCGTCTGGCGTGAAGTTCAACTTCTTATGTGCCGATGGGTCTCGGGCTAAGCAACAATACGTTTCGGAGAAAACGGGGCAGAAAGTCGAACGAGCTGACCTGAAGAAGGGCTACGAGTTTGATAAAGACCGCTTCGTCGTTTTCACTCCCGACGAACTCAAGGCGCTCGAGGAAGGCGCGAGCCATATCGTGGAGATTCTGGCTTTCGTTCCTGACAACGCCATTGACCCAATCTATCTGGACAAGGCTTACTTTATCGCTCCCGACAAACGTGGAGGCAAGCCGTACACCCTTCTGCAGCAAGCACTCCTGCAAAGCCATCGAGGTGCCGTGGCAAAATGGGCAGCCCGGGGCAAGACGAATATGGTGCAAATACGGGCAACCGAGGACGGCCTGGTTTTTCAGCAGCTCTTATACGCCGACGAAGTACGGTCGCTGAAAGACCTGAACATCGAACACGCGCCCGTTACAGAGGCTGAATTGAAGCTGGCCTTACAAATCATCGAGCAAGCGGCGGAGCCGAATTACGACCCGGCACAGTACGAAGACGAAGAAAAGAAACGCATCCTTAAGGCCATTGACCAGAAGATTGCGGGCAAGGAAATCGTTTCCCCCGCTCCGGCAGATGCAACCGTCGGCGGCCAGGTCATCGACCTGATGGAAGCACTGCGGGCGAGTTTGTCCAGAGGCCCCAAAGGCAAGGGGAAGGCGGCAAGCGAACAGCCGGAAGCTGCGAGTGATGTCGAAGCACTGGGAACAAAGGCGAAAAGGCCGGTTCGACGCACCGCTAAAACGCAGGAAGTTCAGGAAACGCCGGCGAAGGTTCGGGGCCGCAAGTGAGACGGCGCAGCAACGTCAATGGCTACTCACTGAGCAGCCTCCAGTCCTTGTTGGGTGTATCGAGACGCGTCCTCTCTGGACTGATTGAGGCCGGCTTTGTCGAGCCTGCGCGGGGAGCGCGCAACGAGATGCGCTTCAGCTTCCGGGACGTGGTGCTTCTTCGCACGGCTTTCCAGCTGCAGTCTGCCCAGATTGCCCCGCGCAAAATCGTAAAGGCTCTGGCGAAGCTCAAAAACGACCTGCCCGGAGAGTTGCCACTCTCGGGTCTGCGCATCACGGCCGTCGGCAATGCCGTCGCCGTTAGAACCGGACCCGCCCAATGGGATGCCGACTCAGGGCAATTGTTGCTCGATTTCGAGGTAGCCCCTATCAAGGGCGACGTTGCGTTCCTCGACACGGTACCGCGCAGTCTGAAGAGTGCCCAGGCGCAGGCGGACGAATGGCTTGCGTTGGCCGAACAACTGACCGACGTCGACCCGGCCGGCGCGGAGCAGGCCTACCGCAAGGTGTTGGAACTTTCACCCGAGCCGCACTACGATGCCTACACGAACCTCGGCGTCCTGCTCTGTGAAGAGCAGGCGCGTTGTCAGGAAGCTTTAGCAATTTTCGAGGAGGGTCTCCAGCACTTTCCGGAGGCGGGTTTGCTGCATTTCAACCGAGCCGTGGTTCTGGAAGAACTGGAACGGATTGACGACGCGGCAGAAAGCTATCGCCAATCTCTCAAGCTCGACCCGACTCTCGCCGACGCGCACTTTAATCTCGCGCGCCTGAGCCAGCTTCGAGGCGACGAACAAGCGGCGCTGCGGCACCTAAATGCCTATCGCCGGCTGGGTGCTTGACATATCAGACCAAAATTAATGCCCCGGGAGCTGCGCTCGCGGGGCATCGAAAATCAACTTACGGTTTCAAAAAAACCGCCTTGCTTCAGTGCGTCGTAAAGCTGCCGCATCGTGCCGTGAAGCACGGACGCCTTTACCTCTTCGTTGTGCGCATCGCAAGGATGCACGTCGACGTCATCGAGGGCCTCGGCGACGACAGCGGCTGCTGCTGCAATGACACACTTGGCGACATCGGGCGTCTCATACAGCGCAACCAGCGGCACGCCCATATCCCGTGCGAGCTTCAGCCAGTTGTCCCAGTTCGCACCGACGTACGCGTAGCCGAAGGCCGGCGCCTCGCCCTCGCCCCACAGAATGCGATAAGCCGAGGGAGCCGCAGCTTTCGCTGCGTGTGTCCGGTTCCAGTGTTCCAGCAGAATGGATACCGTGTCGACCACGCTCGCGGGGAACGGGCCATCGTCGTTGTAAAGTGCGCGTCTGACCTGCGGCTCAATCATGTCGGTAATCTGCTCGTACACGTCCTCGTAAATACCATCGGGACGAGCCTCGAGACGATTCGCCCACAAGTCGAGCTCGACTGCCGCTCCATCGTCGCTTGCTCCCACGGCTTCACGGCGCCGTTCGGCCGCCGCCCGCAATTCCTCGACAACACGCTGGACGGTGGGGGTCGGCTCGGACAAGGTTACGCCCCCCGGTCCCTTGCTGTGAGCGAGCAGAAAGCCTTTCCACTGCTCGGCGACAGACGCCGTTACGTAGCTGCCATCCGGGTGCTTGTTGACCGCCCACGAGGCCGTATCGGCATCCAGTTTGGCAGCTTTGAGGAACCGCTCCTCAAACGTCCGTTGGAGTGCGACCAGTGCATCTTCTTTCGACAGTGTTGCGGACTTCTTCTTTGCCATTCGGGATTCTCCTTGATTAATTGACGTGACCTCCTCCCGTGTAGCTAAGTGCACGGCACGAGGCGTGAGACAGCCGATTAATCCGGACCCGAAGGAAAAACGCCCGTCACGAATGACGGGCGTTGAATGAGAACTTAGCGGCCGCCTTCCTCCGGATACCCCGCCTCGATATTCTCTCGACGGGCCCACTCCGGAAGCCGGGGCAGATACATCCACTGCGCAACCTCCCAATCCCAGCTGCGACCGCCTGCCGGTTGCCAGCCCAGGCTCGCGTGATACTGAACCAGGCCTGCCTTCCAGTCGCGGTGAAACTGCGGGCTTCGATATACGGCCCAGACAAACAGCGGGTTTTCCGCGCCGCCGTCGTGAACCGGTACGTACTCGCTCACCGGCAGAAAATCCAGCATGTCTCCGGGTGAGAGGTCTTCGTGTTTAACAGCTTTTGGCATAGTGGTGTCCTCAGTGACCTGTCTGGTCCTCAATTTTCAGATTAGCTCGGCGGCGCGCGAGGCGCCGGTCGGCGCGGTGCGCTTCAGGAACCGACGGAATGGGGAAGAAATGCGTGTAGCCGTCTTCCCGGAAGTCTCTCGGGTGCGTTCCAACGAACTCGAGGCGTGGTTCTTCAACCTGCGGATGCAGGACAGCCACGTACCCCGACATCGGGTGTGGAAGCTGTTCGGCAACCGCTCGCCAACCTTCGCTTCGCCGCACATCGGCCATCAGCGCCGCGAGCGATTCGAGGTCGAACGTGAAGGTAGCCTGCGCGTTTGTTGAGTCTGCGTCCGTTTCGTTGCAAAGGCCGTGCTTGCGCGCGAGCGCAAGCAATACAGCTTGGTCCATCATTTTTTTATGCTCCTGAGCGTTGTCAAATCCCTCTTGGTCCTGCGCAGTCTAGGCAATCTTTCCGCTGCCCAATTCTACCGGCAGGCGCGGACTGTGGCGTGAAAAAGAAACGCCCGTCGGGGAGACGGGCGAGAATCAAACTAGTGGCGGTTAGAGAACTTTCCTGAGCGCGATTTCGTACGTCGGTGCGCGGGCCTGCAGATGCTCCGGGAAAAACTGCAGCAAAGGCCTATTGTCCTGAAGGACAAAGCGCGCGACGTAATCGCGGCACATGTCGAGGAACTTGAACGCGCGCGCCGTAGAAAACGAGGCGTCGAGCCGCACCGTACCTCCGCTCTCATGTTGCCATTCCAGCGGAAACCTGACATCGGCTGATTGCGGGCCAGTCAAGCGAAGGTAGTCGAATGGTGCGAAGAGGTCCTCATCCACTCGACGGTAGTTCAGCTGGCTCAGCCCCAATTTGGGTTTCAGCTTATAAAAAACATCTAGCTGAATGAGTTGTTGCACGACGGGCCGCGCGTACAGAAAAGCACCCCAAACTGCAGGGTTACGCTCAGCCAGCTCGCGACCCTCAGCAGCGGCCGCTTCGACCGTACTGCACTGGACTGGCGAATGCGCCCATGGTGCGCCGTTGCGTTGAAATACCTGAGTGCAAATCATCGGGTTCTCCGGTTAGCCTTTGAGTTCCGGCGGATTCAGACGGAGTTCTTCCTCGAGCGCCATCCAGAAACCCGTCGGTTGTGCCTCGACCGGACGAGGGTCCTCGCCATATCCCTTGATTGCTTCCAGCACAATCGTGCGCAGACTGAGGCCGGTCAAACAGGGCATTTCACAGAACACACGGTTGTGCACCGCGTTCAGTGCTTCTTTGAAAAGTCCCCAGTTCACGATTCGCGGAAGGTTGGGCGTGAGCCGCTCCTCGTACGCAATGTCAAGCTCGTCCATCTGCTCGACGTCGGCCGGGTTGTCGGTTCCCATGACCTCGCCATCCAGGTTCTGAATCGCGTAGCGGTAACCGGCGCCGCGCAGGAGCAAGTGGACTGCAAGCGAAGGTCTGCCCGCAACTGGCATCACTATCTCACCAAGAGGCTGAAGCATAAGCCCAAGTCCCAGATACCCCTTGACGAGATGGTCGGCCTGCTGCCCGATACGCAGAGGCAACGTCTGGAAAGGGATGGTGTCCAGATGCGAAGGCGCGGGGTCGATAACGATAACGCCAAACTGCTCCAGGTCGTGCCACGTGTTGATGAAACAGGGCACTTTGAGGCTAGAGGGAGATGTCTTTTTGTTCATTTCGAATGTCCTTACAGTTGGAGTGGTCCTCCGACGTATAGCTCCGCCGCGCCGCACAAGGCAGGAGTTTTGTAAAGACAATCGTAACGCAGCGCGGTAGAATGGCACGCCCGCCTGACCGGCGAACAAACGAACCAATAACCCATTGAACGACAGGAAAAGCAAAAAGATGAAGCGTATCCTCGGTGTAGCCCTGCTGGTGGTTGCAATGCATGCTCACGCAGGGTCGTCCTGCGCCCAGTTCAGCCCGAACGGCCTTGAACCCGTGCTGACGAACCAGAAGCTGGCGCCTAAGGCGCGCGAGCTCTGCTTTTCCGATTTTGCTGTCCTCCATTCCGGTATCACGCGCACGCCGCTGTGGTCAGCCGAGCATCTGACGCGAGAGCATCTGCTTGCGGCAAAGGAAGAGGTCAGAACGAACCGTTTCTACGCAGAACCCGCCCTACCCGCTGATGAACGTGCAGAACTTTCGGACTACTTACATTCCGGTTTCGATAGAGGGCATCAGGCGCCGGCCGGAGACAGATGGACAGATGCTTCGATGTCCGAATCGTTTTCGCTGGCGAACATGGCCCCGGAAAATCCTTCGCACAACCGACGATTGTGGGCGCACATCGAGATGGCCGTGCGCAAGATGGCCCTTAGCGCTGGGGAGGCGTATGTCACAACCGGACCTCTATTCATCGGGTCACAGTTGAGCACCATCGGACCCGACCATGTGTTCGTACCGACGGCGCTCTACAAAGTCGTGTACATTCCTTCTCAGCAGCTCGCGTTCGCCGTTGTTGCCGAAAACGTCGCGACGAACCACTACGACGTGAAGACGGTGCACGAGCTTGAGGCGCTCTCGGGGATTTCCTTCCCAGGCATCCCTGCGGGCCTTAAAGACCGGCGTATCGGAGGCTTGAATGGCGTTTGATGCTTTTAAGAACGACGACGAAGCGGTAAACATCGAGGGTGACGCGTTCACCGTGGAAAACGGTTCAGACCGCGTCGTGTTCAACGGTGAGCTGGAAATCAGAAAGGATAAGGCGGGCCTGAAGGCCGCGCTCGCCCTGAAAGATGCGGTCGACTCGGTGGTCGCCGCGTTGCAGGCTGACAAAGCCCTCCCGGAACATGCGAAGGATGAGACGGTCAAGCCGGGCAAGGTAGATAATCCCTTCGCTTAATGTGTCGGCGGCTTCGCGCCGTCTAGCAAAAAAGGCCCCGTGCGAGTAGCGACGGGGCCTTCTGTTTTTGCGGCTATCCGCTCGTGCACGCTTACTTTTTTGCAGGGGCCAGGAAGGCATGCACGGGGCGCTCGACGCCGTAGTGAAGGACAGCGGCCAGGGTGATAGCCGCAACGAGTGCCACGCCTGTGGCGAGCTGCAACGAAACAGAGCCTTCCAGCGCCGATATCGCGGCGTACCCAAGATTCTGGTGGCAGAGATAAAAGCTGTACGTCAGTGCGCCGAGGGGAAGGAAAGCCCGGCGATTGAGCCTTTCGAGTTTGTGACAGGCGAGGAGCGTGAACAGGCCGAACAGGCCGGCGATGATAAGAAACACAACCGTTTCGTTGAGGCGATAACCGGCATCCCGCGCAACATCGGATATTCGCAACTTCGCCGCCTGAAGCGCGACCAGAAACGAGAACAGCACATTGTAGACGTCGTGCCGCGTAGCACGCCCACGGTAGATGTCGAAAAAGGCGGCGCCCGCAACAAAATATGGCGCGTATTCAGCAATGGTGACTGTGCGTAACGGGCCAGCCTTTGTCTTGAGCAGCAGCATCGCGACGACCAGCCAGATGGTCAGGTAGGTCGCTCGGTACCGGTCATAATGGCCGAAGCGGAGCAAAGCCGCGACGGCGAAGTAGAAGAGCCACTCAGGCAGCAGCGTCCAGTAGACGCCGTCGACATACGGGGTGTGCAGAAAGTGCGGGAGCACCATGGTCATGCTGGCGAGATACCCAGCGACGCTGGTTTGGAATGGAACGGGTCCAGCCAGTTTTACGCCGACGAAGGTGATGGTGCACGCTACCCAGAAAACCGGAAAGAGGCGGCAGAATCGAGCACGAAGGAATTCCGACGCTGTCTTTCCCTCTGCGCTCATGGCGATAACAAAGCCCGAGATGAGGAAGAAGAGCGGCACCCCATAAAAGCCGTACCGCGCCGCCGGCACGATGTCCGGGAAAGGCGCTTCATACATACCAAAGAGCGGACCCATGGTGAGGTAGTGAAAAGCGACGACGAGCGCGGCCGCGCAGAAACGAAACAGGTCGAGCTGGTGTATCCTGGAGTGGGGTTGCATGCTGCTCAGGGGGAGAAGTGGTCCTGAGCTGGATAGGAATCGCCTTTAAACAGCACGAAAAACGGGCCGCTCACTGAGCGGCCCGCCTAATCAAACATCGCTTTGCCTGTTACGTATTGGCGAGCGATGGGGTGCCTCCGCCAAAGACGTACTCGATGAAAGAATGGACCAGCGAGACGGCAGGTTTGCCGTGATACGTGCCACTGATGTACCGGATGTGCCAGTCGCTTGCGCAATGAAGGTCTTTCTGGCCGCCGATTGCATAGCCCAGGCTGCGCTCGAGCGCGATGCGGTCCGCGCGGCTCACCTTGCGGCAGAAAGTGGCGCGGGTGATATCGCGGGCGTTGTCCTTGAAGTCGATAAGGGCTTCGACCTCACCCGGGTTCTCCCAGCTTACGTCCACACAGCTGTGGCGGTATTGCATCTTTTCTTTGTTGGCCATCGTCGAGTCCCTAGGTGGTTTCCTGTGGGATGTGTAGCCAATCACCCGTACGGTAGCCGCCGCGCTACTCTCGATTGTGTACGGTTGCAGCCCCGCCGTTGCGGGCTGTTCGGGCGGCCCGCCGGGGCGCTCCCGACGCCTGAAATGCATCTGCCCGGGCTGGACCGCTAAGTCTGCTCGCGCCGCGCAGGCCCCGAAACTTGAGAACACGCGGCGCCTCACCGGTGCCGTTAAGCGACGGCCTTCTCGCCCAGGCGCACGGCTTCCCCGAAAATTCTCGCGGCCTGCACGCCAGTTCGAGCCTCGAACTCGCCTGCCGAACAACCGGTCCAACACTGGAAACCCAGCCCTTCGGAGCCCCGGCAGCGCTTGATGGCAAGCCTCGGGTGCCCTTCGAAGTCGAACCAGGCGAGTGGCCCTTCACTGCCGCGCTCGTCGGCGCGGTCGAAGCCGCGCAAGAACGCCGAGCGACCCCAGCGCGCCGTCGGGATGCCCATGGCCGCCAGGAGTCTGTGCTTCCAGTCGATGCCTTCCCGGTTAAAGCTGCCGGCGTGGAGCGCATCCCAAACGTCGTCGATAAGCCGGGGGTGCAGGTCGAAAACGTTACGGTCGGCCGACATCGTGCGCACTGCAAAGCTGACCCGGCCGTTGTGCTCTATCACGTACACGTCAACGTAGACGCGGCCCTTCGTGCTGAGGACCGGAAGGGCATGTCGGACGACAGTCGGCTCAGGGACGACGGCGGCGCAGGGAACGGCGGCGCGTGCTGAGGCGTTTGGCGGGGGCTGACGGTCCGCCGCAACAACATGTGTAAGCGCGCTCTCGGTCAGTGCGGCCAGCACTTCCTTTTCGGCGTCGGCGAGCGGCAACCATGTCGCTTTCTTGAGAAGACTGAGCAACGCGGTATGGTGCGTGGCCGGAAGGGTCGCGGCAAATTCGATGGCGTTCGTTTGTAACATGAATGTCCTGATTTTTCCTGCAAATGAGTGAAGTTAAGCTTGCGGTTTTAGCCTTTCGTCGTGAGGTCGGCTCCACGAGCCTCCGAGCTAGCCGAGTGACCCGTTCCCATCGTCCCGGTTTCTACACGGAGCATTAGACAACCGGCACGAGGTGAACCATGCTTCAACACAACCCGAACGGATTGACTCTCGCCCGTCAGTCACATTTCGACGACCCCATCCCCGATGACGGGCTGCCCCATGGCAACAGTCGCCGGTGGGGCGACGCTTCGCCGGAGGTGAAGCAGCAAGTCATTAGCGCGTTGGTGAGTGAAAGCGCGCACCGGGGCCTTGGGCGTGACGATATTGCCCACGTGCTGGCTATCGCGCGGATTGAGTCCGGGTTCAATCCCGACGCCGCAGCAACGAGCACAAGCGCGAGCGGGCTGGGTCAGTTCATCAAGGCAACCGGCGCGGCCTACGGGCTCGAGCACGCTAATCGCTTCGACATTGAAGATAACGCAAAAGCGCTGGTGGCTCATTTCATCGACAACAAGGAGCTCGCACGCGAAAACGGTAAGGACGCGGCCTGGATTTATAAATATCACCACGACGGCCCGAAGGAGGATTTCGGAGGGCTGGAGCTGGCGCGCACCGAGGTGATTCCTTACGCGAAGGAATATGCCGCGACGCTTGAAAAAGACGGCCACGACGCGGTTAAGGGCGGCGCGCTGCTGGCAGTCGCGCTGGAGGGTTCGCACGCTTCTCACCCATCTCACTCATCGCCGCATTCTTCGCGCGCCGAGGGAGGCATTCACGAGGCGGCGCCAGAGCCTTTCCCGAAGTCTTTCAGCGACGGCTCGATTACCCTGACCCAGGCGCTTACGGAGCACCTGAAGGATAAAGGGTTTGACGACGCGAGCATTGCGCAGGTCCAGGCGCTAGTACAGAAAATCGAGCACAACGCCGGCACGCGAGACCCCGCGCACGAGTTCCTTGTTCTGCAGAAGGATGGCTCTGCCCTCGCGACCATGGTTTCGGCTCAGGAAGCAGAGGCGATGTCCCGGAGCGGAGCGTCGGTGCTGCCGATGGCCATGCTCGAGGATGTTGCCCGCAACGGCCTGGATGAGAAGTCGCTCCCAGTAACAAGCATCCGGGGCGTCAATGGCCCGAACGCAGACCCGTCTAACCTCGAGTTGGCCGCCCGCAGCCTTCAGCCTGTAAGTCAGGTCGCCTTAATCGAGGCGGCGACCGAGCGGGCGATGCAGGGCGTGAATAGCAGTGTCCGGGATGCTGGCGACAAGAGCAGCGCGCGCGATAATCAGGTGGCGGCCGCAGACAAGGAAAGCGCTCAGTCACGGAAGGAAGCCGGGCGGTCGGCAGAGGCCGCGATGGATATGGCCTGAGCTGTTTTCTGATACGTGGGACGAGCACCGGCGCCGGAACGATTGAGGCAGTCACGCCAGTTGATTGGACGGTGATGCTAGAAAGGGACGCAGCCGGGTCCGTGGCAGTTCCACGTACCGGCCGGGTAGCCATCCCCCCGGGGCAGGTTGGTGAACTTGCCGCAGATGTGGCAAGCGCCGTGGGCGGGCGGCTTGGCGGGCTCGCACAATAACTCGTACAGCTTGCGCCGAAACTGGGCCTGTGCCTTCACCACCTCCTGCGCGGTAGCCGGAGGGAGTTCCGCGAACACGTTCCGGTTTCCGTCGTTCACGTCGACCAGGCCACTGGGGTGCGTGCCGATTATCTTGTAGAGGCCGACCGCCTCGTCCACGTACTGGTCCTTCATCGGTACGGGCATGCTCGCTCCTGGTACGGCGCGGCTCAGCGCCGGGTTCTCATATCAGCTGTCGGTGGAAAAGAGGTGCCGTATTGCCCGTCAGCTTCCATGCAATGCGACCGCGTAGGCTTTCACAGCCGCGAAGCTCTGGCAGCACCAACGAACACGACCAGAACTCCATGTTGTGCGCCCGCTTGAACCATAGGCGCCGGTGCTCGCACCACTCGGTTCGCCCGGGTATCTGGTCTAACTCCGCCGGCATCAAACTAATGTGAGCAACATCGTGCGGGGTCAACGGTTTGCGCGGGTCGACGGGTAGATTCTCGTTCAACCAGGGGAATAGCTCGACGAGCAGCTGCGCCATGAATGAGCTTCGCGCGTGAGAGATTCCCGCTGAAGAAAGGGGTTCGGGTTGTGGCATGGGACCTGTGTCGAAGATTGGCCAGCGTGAATGAAGAAACTTTACAATGTCGCCCCATTCATTGTAAAGCTTTGTTCTCGCGGATGGTTAAGCCGCCCTAGGCAAGCATCCGAGTTGTTTTCAGGTCGAGCACGTCCCTGCTAGAGGGAATGCGTCCGCTAAAGCAGTTCCGCGCTGCTCTCGCCCGCGCCCTTTCTTCGTAGGATGCTTCTGCGGCCTTCACGACGTCGACGCTAGAGCTTTGATATCTTCGTCGGTGACCACGCGGCTTCGGGCGGCTGATATCAGGTCGGATACGGTCATGTCTCTCAAGTCCAGTTAATCGGTTACGGTGCGAGCCGGCGCGTTGGAAAATTTGACAAGGCAGTCGAGGCTCTTATGCACGTGTACACACCGGATTTACGCCTGAGATAGCAGCGCCATCTCAGGGGTCGCGCTCGGACGCACTTAAGAAAAAACCTCGGGTCAGTTTTCGCGTAGCTACACTGGGTTTGCCACCCCTCAAAGGATTGTTATGCGTCGTATCGCCTTGCTTGGAGCATCACTGGTAGCAACGCTGTTGTGTGCCTGCTCGTCTGTCCCAATGGTCGAGCACGGCCCCTATTCGCCACAGCTGAAGTCGCAGTCTGTGCAAGCGTGGGAGTCCGTTGCGGACAAGGTCGCGTTCCACCTCGCCAAGGCCGCTGACGAGGCAGGCGTGCCGGCCACTGACCGTGCGGTGTTCCTTCCGGCCGCCGGCTCGTCGAAATTCCAGCAGGGCCTGCGTGAGTTGTTGGTGACCGACCTGACTGCCCGAGGCTTTGAAGTTGTCGCTGACCCGAACCGGGCTAGCATCGGATTTTTCGAGAACAGCATCTTCGTGAAGCACTCGAGCGACACGCCGTCCGTCTCGCCGATTACTGGTCTCGCCTACGTTCTGACGCTGGGCCTCGCGTTCGACCCATGGAACGACCCGACGTATTCCGAGGTCCTGCTCACCTCTACAGCCACTCGCAAGGGGGCCATCCTTATGCGTGACGAGCAATCCTTCTACGTGCGCCCCGACGATGCGCACGTGTACGACAGCAGCTATCGCTAAGTATTTCGGGCGGGGCCGCCCAAACCCTCGCCGCTGCGTAGCCCCTCATGGCTTGTTCTTGAGGGGCTTTTTCATTCCAAGAGAAAAGGTTTCGCGGATGCCATCCGTCGCTGCCAATTTCGGTGCATCGCACTTCGCGTTTTTATTTATAGCCGGTGAGAAAGTCAAGAAAAGTTTGCGAAATGGGATAAAAAATAAGGTTCTCCATCGCAATACGGTATACGGCCCTCGTTGTACGCAAGGACCGTCCGCTTTCCTGGTTGGCATCCCTGTCCCCGTGAGCCAGAAAGCGCGCCCGACAACCTGCTCTCTGCCGGCTCCGACCCTGGCATGAAGCAAAGCTGGAAAGCCGATG
Organism: Paraburkholderia sp. UCT31; assembly: GCF_014397655.1. NCBI lineage: Bacteria > Pseudomonadati > Pseudomonadota > Betaproteobacteria > Burkholderiales > Burkholderiaceae > Paraburkholderia > Paraburkholderia sp. UCT31. The sequence continues at coordinate 83,317 of NZ_VZQP01000029.1, read as the reverse complement.
AAGCCGCAAAACAAATTTGATTTCGTAGTTCAGTCCACGGTGCTGCGGGGCGAGAAAGCCAACAAAGCTCTGGAAGCCTTCCCGTCGGCGAACGAACACCAGATGAACCGGTTGGTCGGCTACCTGCCCGACGGGCGTAAGGTAGTTGTCGCACAACGCGGCAACAAGGCCGGCGTCGACTTTACGAAACTCATGGGCGGAAAGGTGTTCGCGGTGGCCGCTGACGCCGTGTCTCCTGTCTACGAGAAGGTGGACGGCAAAGCCACCAAGACACAAAAGCTGGAAGACGGCTTGCCGCTCTTTTCCGCGAACGGCTTTTACCTGCTCTCGTCGAAAGACTACCCGGCGCAGGACATCTGGGAAGCCTACACGCGCCTGAATGCTGACGGCACGGTCGCGCGCATGGTGACGGACGAGCAGCTCGCGCAGTCGCAGACTCATCACCTTAGTTCGGACTTCGATTGCGAGCTCCTGCAGACCGCTATCGAGGAATGCCTCTCAGATGAACGCAATCTGGTGGCAGTTTACGACGCCGCTATGAACAAAAAGCGCGAGCGCCGCATTCAGGACGCGCGGCGCGACGCCGAAGACGCCAACGAGACCTACAGCGGAGTAGAGTTCAAGCAGCTTGCTGTGAGCAAGAAAGACGGCAATCCGTTTGTACTCTACGCGTGGCGCATCGCCGGCGGGGGCGTGCGGGTCGGTGAAATTGTCCGGGAGCTAGAAGAGCAGGACGGGGAGCACACCAAGGTCCGGTACCTGTCGGCGCAAGACGGCCTTACCCGGTTCCTGATGTCGCAGGACTACGCGGATATTGTAAAGGCCGTTGAGGCGGGCCAGACCGTGGAGTTCGGGTTTGCGCAGGGCCACCTCATGCGAACCAGCGTCCAGTTTCGGCTCAAGGTAGAGAACGCCCTCAAGCCCTCTGATAGGGGCATCTTCGGCGATGCGGTGTATATCCATGGCGCTCTGAACGCGTGGACGAAAGCCATCGTGTCAGTGCTGCACTCGATGCATCCTGCTTTTCCTGCGCAGGACTATGACGCGCACCATTACGTGGTGGCTCTGCGTCAGGCCGAAGTGGGCATGAATCGCAACGGCGAGAAGGCTTGGTCGCGGCCGGGTAGCCTCGCCTACGACGTCGCGAGTTCGCTTCTCCCCTGATTGTCGAGAGCGGGGCTTGCCCCGCCTTCTTACAGTTGCAAGCGGCCGAAGTCTAAAATCAAGTGCTGGACTAGGGGAAACCCTACGTCTCTTTCGTAGGGCAACTACGGAGCCGGCTATGGAATTTCGTACTCGAAAATGGGTAAGCCCCGGTGATTTAAATCCCAACGGCGGTTTGTTTGGGGGCAGATTACTTTGCTGGATTGACGAGGAAGCGGCCATCTATGCAATTGGCGTACTGGGTAATCGCCGCGTGGTCACGAAGATGATGTCCGAAATCAACTTCGTCAGCTCGGGTCAGCAAGGCGACATCGTGGAGCTGGGTATCACCGCGATTGCGTTCGGTCGAACGTCCCTGACCTTGCGTTGCGAAGTCCGGAACCAAATCACACGCAGAAGCATTCTCACCATCGACCGTGTGGTATTCGTAAATATGGACGAACAAGGTCGGCCACTGCCGCACGGCAAATCGGAGCGCGACATCGAGTAAGTGTCCTCGGCTTTTACGGGGTCGGTCGGACTGCTGTCACGAAGTTGGTTTCCGGCGATGCTAGAATCCCGGGGTTTCTCGTAACCGAAAGCGCTATGCCTGTTACTGTACAAACCCGCTACACCCGCACGGCCATGGCTTTTCACTGGTCGCTCGCCGTGGTGATGCTTGCCATGCTTGTAGTGGGGTGGAATCTCGATACGATGGGTCCCGGCCCGCTGCACACGCTTCTGCTGAACCTGCATAAGCTGGTCGGCTGCCTGGTGCTGCTGCTTGCGGCCGCACGACTTGCGTGGCGCGTTACGCACAAGCCGCCAACGCCGCACTGGTCGGCGCCCGTCTGGCAGTTACGCCTCGCGGGTGTTGTGCACGCGGGACTCTACCTGTTCCTTTTCGCGATGCCGGTCACCGGCATCCTTTTCACAAACTACGGGAACGGACTCAAGATTTTCGGGGTGCAGTTGCCGCAATTCGGCGACGCGCCGAACGACGACCTGTGTGAGTTCTTCAAACGACTCCATGGCTTCGGACTGTACGCGCTTGCCGCGCTTATCTTTGTCCACGTGGCCGCCGCCTGCTGGCATCAACTGGTTCTCAAGGACGACACGCTCAAGCGGATGCTGCCCGGGAGAAATCCCTAAGGGCGGAAGTTCGTTGCGTGTGCACCGGCTCGGCACGGAGCCGTGTCAAGGCTGGCGTAGTGCCGGCTTGTTGAATCGAAACCGCTCGAGTTGCCGCATCGGCCGCTCTCTGCATTGTCCTATACCCGTCAGGACCCTCTAACTTGACAAGGACAATGTATGGAACTTACCAAGCTGTTGAACACGCTCGACCAGTTTCCTCTCGTGACGGATGCAACTGACCGCATCAACGAGATTTTGATGGCGATGTACTCGGACGACCTTCCGCTGCGTGAGGAAGACGCTCCACTGGACCTTATCCCTCTTAACGACGTCACACTGCGCCAGGTCTATGACCTGCCGGTTGAGGATGACCATTGGTGCGTAGTTGAAGTCCTGTGCATTCGTGGCCGGCCGCTGGCGGTCTTCGCGAAGCATGGATACGTCGACAGCCAACCCGGGGAAACCTTTGTTCTGGACCGAGAGACAGCTAGGCAAATCGGGTGGCAGTTGATGGCCGCGATTGCGGACCGGAATCTCAGGGCGTTCGACAAGCGCCTGGACGAGGCGACTCCTCCGAAGACGCTCGAAGACCTCGGCGGCAACGAGTACGTCGGTTTTCGTCAGGGCGGTGCGTTCTTCGGCATAAAAGACGTGGCCGGCTGCGGGGACTTGAACCGGCTGACGCTCGCGCCTTACGCTGCCTACGCCAGGTTCGACGACGCACTGGTGCGCGTTAAGTCGATTCGCACCACGGGTCGTCGGCATAGAGGGGAGCACAAGCTCTTTGTGCAGACCGAGCGAGGGGAGCATGAGCTGGACGACGGGCGACTGATTTTCGGGTTGACGCCCGCCGAAGGCGACGTCTCCCAGCTCGAAAAGGAAATGTCACCTGAAGCCGCGTGGATGGTCTGCAGTCAAAAGTCCATCCGCAGCGGGATTCCGAGTGCTGTTGTCTACGTCCGAGACCCCTTCAACTGGGCATCGCGTATGGTTCTCATATCTTTCAGGACCCAGCCGGATTACGACGCATTCGTCGAGCGGTACCCGTACGACAAAGTCTTCCTGGGTAGCTTTGCTGACGCAGAGGTTCCCGCAACCGCCCAGGTTGTCTAGTAATTGATTTCAGCCGGTCCCTGTAACTCAGGGCCGGCTTTTCTTTGTTCGGGCCGGGGTGTTGTAGCGCGCGCCTGGCGTCGCCACCCTTTTTGAACTCGTATGGCGGTAGGGCACTAGCGCCCAGCCGATACTTCCTGTGCGGTCCGCGAACGGCTATGGACTCAGACACGGGACTCAACAAAATATGCGAAAAAATTTGAGGCCGCCCAGCTTTCAATGGGTGGCTCGTACTCGCTTAATGCCTCGCGGGTCCAGTCTTCGGGCGCCGGCTTGACAGGAGGCCGACCATATGCCGTCCGTGGATTCCGAATCCATCTTTCCTGGTAACGCGCCGAAACCGTAGAAAAATGGCCTTCAAGCGAGACCCCCATCGACACGAACGGACTCAATGTTGACACGAGGTCAGCATCCAGTTCCAGTTCGTGCGCCTGGATTAACACGCGCTGCCACTCACGCTCGATGGCTCTGACCAGTGGTGCCGCAGAAAAGGCCGTTTCAGTAGCCACCTCGACCGTTACCCCGAGCTTGGTCTCCACTTCGGCCAACACCTCAGGGTCAGCACATCGTTTCCTGACGGCGTTTCTTTCTGCAACTAGGACGTCAGGAACACCCGACAGCATTTCTTTTAAGCGCTTCGGAGCCGCCCAGGCCCGAGCGAGAAAGCCCTTCAGGCCCAAAAGTTCTCCGGCCAGATAGAGTTCCACGTGAGCCGTGCGGTCGTAAGTGTTGTACAGCAAGGCATATCGCAGCAGTTGCTTGGTGCTGTCGCGCTCCTCCAGCGCTCTTTTTTGGTACTTGGCCTTGCCACTTTTCAAAAGGTAGCAGTGCTTCAAATGCCCGAACACAAGCTTGTGCTCGACTGGCGGAAAATCGATTAAAGCGAGTTCCTTTTTTACCATAGCGAGCACACGCCCAAATTGCCAAACACCATTCGGGGAGAACGATACGCGTAGCATAGCTCGTTATTACGGTCCAGCTGCAGCGCGGCGGGTTTCTTCTCTCTCGGAGTGGACTTCTCCTCGCCAAGCGTTGCGTCGCGTTGGCTTGCCAAAACCGTGATAAGTGTCTCACTCTGAAGTTGCCGCGAGCATTCGGTGCGTCCCGCCGAGGCCGACACAAAACACGGAGTTGGTGCTGCTTTTGGCACTTCGTGCTGGACTACAAAATCGAGATAAATGTCTCACGTTTGACCGCGACTCGCGGCGAGCAGCTCGGCGTCGAGCGAACGGACTTCGTAACTAGGTGGCGGCGCGGGAACGACATGGCCCGGAGCGGTTCGACCCAGGGCGCGCCGTCTCTCATTGCCGATAGGCAATCTTTGACAGCATCAAATGCGCGCCGCTACAGACCAACTGCGAATTCAGGTCACTGCGCTCGCATCAACGCTTTGACGAGCGCAGGATTCCGGCGAGACAAGTCAAGTTGCCGAGCAAGGCTTTCTGGTTCGGAAGCGAATCCCTTGCAAACCTCGGCGACGGTCATGCCGTTCTGTCTCGCATGGTCGGTCATGTTGCCCTCAATCGCGCGTTCCCGAGGCCGGCCTCATCGAGGCGTAGGGACAGTCTACGACCGCGTTATCCCGGGAAGCGTGGGAGACGCACAGGCCGGTTCAGCCGGCCCGTGGAACTTAGGGCTGACGTTTTTATCGACCGCCCCGGCGCGCAGCGCCTTGGGTGCACGGCTTGCGCACCAGGCGACAACCAGCGAGGCGACGTAGGGTGCGGAGAGAATGGTCAAGGCGGCCGCCCAGTTCATAGGCTCGAGCGCATGATGGCTGTATGCGAGAACGGTGGCGAGTGCGCCGAAAAGCAGTGTGCCGGCGCTCAGCGCTTCCTCGCGCACGGCGCCGAAGCAAGACGTGCGGGCGGGCTTGCCCTTCTTGGTGACAACAAACCGCGCGCGGCGCCGGAACAGCCCGGCAAAGATGCCCATCGCGACCGAATGATTGAGGCCCATGCTGATAAGGGCCGCCGCAAAAGTGTCCTTCCACGAGCATTTGACCTTCGCGCGGTACAGCGCAATGCCCATGATGCCTCGCAGTATTGGCACGAGAAACAACATGCAGAGCGCAGCGGGGACAGGCGGCTCAATAAACTTCGGCGCGAACAGCATGCCCGCCGTCCAGAAAAGACAGGCCACCGTGCAGAGCGCTTGAAGTGCCTCCGAAATCCACGGAAGCCAGCCCATCAAGAAATGGTACTGCTGCCCTGGAGTCAGCAGTCCGGGGCGCACGAGGTCCGCGAAGTGGCCCTTGAGAATTTGCATCGCACCGAGCGCCCAGCGCCGCCGCTGACTTTTGAGCGCGGCGAAGGTGGTGGGCGCGAGTCCCTTGCCATACACGATATCCACGTAGCGAGTCTCGCCCCCGGCCTTCATCAAGCGCAGCCCTAACTCCGCATCCTCACAGATGGTCCATTCGGCCCAACCGCCCAGGTCTCGCAAAGCCTTCGCGCGCACCATCGTCATGGTTCCGTGCATGATGATGCCGTTCCGGTCATTGCGGTGATGCATGCCGATACGAAAAAAGCCGTCGAACTCATAGGCGGCGGCGCGCTGCAACCAGTCATTCTCGAAATCACGGTGCGCCTGCGGGGACTGCACCAGCGTCACCGCCGGTTCGTTGAAGTGGCCACTGAGGTCGTGCAACCAGTTCGCGTCAACCTCATAATCAGCGTCCACAACGGCCACAACTGCGGCGTCGGCGTGCGTGTGCTGAAGTGCGAAATTGAGCGCTCCGGCTTTGAAGCCAGGGCAGCTCGGCATATGGAAAAACTTGAAATGCTCTGGGTGTTCGTTCACCCACGTTTCGAGTGGCCGCCACTTTGCCTCTTCCTGCGTGTTGTTGTCGACCACGACGACTTCATAGTTGGTCCAATTCAGTCGCGCAAGACTCTCCAGCGTCAGGATAACCATCTCAGGCGGCTCATTGGCGCACGCGAGGTGAATACTGACGAGCGGTTCCTCCTGGCCCTTCCGGAGCCGACGGATACCAAACCGCCTGCGCCATTTGCGCAGGCCGAGCGCTTCGGTGGCCTCATACAGCTGAACCAGTAGCGCCGCCGTACACAAGCCGGCAATGACCTCAAGAAACGCCTGAACCGGGCGCATATCGTAGGCGGTGTAGTAGTCCGAGAATGAGTGGGAGTACCAGTTCATGAAGCCGCTTGCCGTGAAAATCGCGAAGGTGAACCCATAGCGCGCAAGCAGGCGCATCCGATAGGAGAGTAGGCAGAAGGTGAACGCTGGAAGTAGGGCGAAGGCGAACGTGTGCATCGCCCATCTTGGCCACGCGTTATGTTGGTAGACGGTGGTGGAGGCAGGAACCTTCAGTTCACGGGTTGCAGACCAGATACCCCAGTAGCCTCCGCTGCGCCCTTCTTCGGACAATTTCCACGGCTGGTCGAAGGCCTCGATGACGTAGTAGTCGATGTGGCGGGCTTTGGCGCGAACCGCGAACTCCCTTAGGTACAGTGCTTCGTTCTGGCGACTCGCCACGGCCGCGTCCCGCCGGTCCCCGTGACTCGGCCATCCCGTTTCCGTTACGACAATCGGCTTATGCGGGAAGCGCGCCTGGAGCTGAGCCAATCGGTCGAACGCGTAATTTACCGCGTCCGGGGCAGGAAGTTTTTCCCAGTACGGCAGCAAGTGGACCGCGATAAAGTCGACGTGATTGGCGAGTTCTGGATATTTGAGCCAGACATGCCACGGCTCAGCGGTCGAGACGGGCTTGCTAGTGTGCTGGCGCGTGACGTCAAGGTAGTGAATCAAGTCCGGTTCAGAGATGGTGTTTGTCAGCAACGTCTCGTTGCCCACGATGAGCCGGTCGACATTTTTATGCTTTTCGGCGGAGTCCCACAGCGCCGCTAGTTCGGCATCGCTCTCAAAATTCGCGCCGGTGATGTGGGCGCCGGCCATGACTTTGAGTGAGCGCTCCTCGGCCAACGCGACCACGTCAGGGCCTTCGGTCGACGTGTAGGTGCGAATTCGGTTGGTCACACCCGCGAGCAGCTTCATGTCCTCGCGTACCTCGTCGGCGGTGGGATAAACGTGCGTAAGCGGACTCTCGCCAGCGCGATACCCGCTGTAGGTAACGCCCGAGAAGTGGCCGTCCCAAGCAGCGGGGGTGGCGGGGTTCTCGAGGCAGGCCCACAGTGCGCCGGTGGTGGCGGCGGCGACCGCGACGATGACGAGACTCAGAAAAAATTGCGCGTAGAACGAGCGAGTGCGCAGGGCGCGCAGAATAATTGGCATTGGCGCTTCTAGTTGTTCAACGCGCCTGCAGAAACGAGGTCGGGGGGGTGCCCCTTGCGTTTATCACAGCCGCGCCGAAATTGATTGTGCCGAAGGCAGGGTTGAGAGCGGAATACCCCCGGCAGGCACAAGACGGACCGCCTTTACAAAAGTATCACGGAAAATCATGTAAATGTAAAGGCGCGCATGGTCGTCGGAGGGTCAACATGGTCGGCGATTTGATTGGCTGCGGTTGGTGGGCCAGATGGCGGTCATCGCGTTGGAAGTTTTGACCAGACGACCTATCGCGACTTTTCAGATGCACGCGTCATCCGCAGTGGTCTCTGCCTTCTTGGTCTCCGTGCGCGCGATTTTCTAGTCTGGTCAGAACCGGATTAATCGGATGCACTGTGAACCATGTCAAATCTTGATGATGGAGTCGCGGTAACGCAAACGGAATTGCGGGCGCGCGCGTCGGTTTATTTCCGGAGACACGTTTTTTCAGAGAGGCCCGGATTTTCCGGCGGCGTATTTTTCCCCAAAGACCCGGAATTTTCGAAGACCCGGTTTTTTGGGCACGCAGATTCTAAAAACACCGGCCTGGCCGTTTGGCGGCGTGAGACACGTTTTATCCGACGCCTCCATGACTGAACGCATCATTATTAGACTAATGATGCAAACCGGGCGGCGGAGCGTTGTATATCGCTTGTTATCTGTTGTATTATTTATTTTATACGGTGTTTTTTGAGGTGGGAAAATGACGGCGTCGACGGCAGAAACGGTTGCACAAACGATGGAGGAGGCGCTCGAGCGCGATATCCTTGCGTTGAAGGAGGAACACCGCGATACGCAGCCCCTGTACCGCGCCGTCGCCGCCCTGCTCTTCTTCAAGTATGGCCAGCCCCCGACAGCCAACCATATGTACACGCTCGTCCGGCGCGGCAGCATGTCAGCACCGGCGCAGGCGCTCAAGGCTTTCTGGAGCGAGCTCCGGGACAAGAGTCGCGTGAGGCTTGAGCGCGCCGACCTGCCCGAGCCATTAACCACCCTGCTGGGGAGCTTTGGCGCCCAGATTTGGGAGCTGGCCCTTGCTCAGGCTGACGTCAGCCTCGAGAGCTTCCGCGCGGAGGCGCAATCGGCCGTCGACACCGCAACGGCCGCGCTCGCGGGTGCCGAGCGGGAAATCTCGACGCTGCAGCACGTCATGGAAAACAAGAACCGGACGATGCTCGCCAAGGACGAGCGAATCGAGGCGCTCTCTGCGGAGCTAAGCGGCGAGCGGGCGCGAGCCGCACTGGCAGACCAGCAGTTAGCTGAGGCGCGCGCCGAGCACGAGACGATGCGCCGCGAGGCACAGCAGGCCCGCGAAGAAGCACGAAGCTTGCTCGAGGCGGCGCAGCGGGACCATCAAGCGGCGCTGGAACGGCTCACTGCCAACGAGCGCCGGGCACTACTTGAGGTCGATTCCCAGCGGCAAGCCGCGAGCAAGGCGACAAAAGAATTGGGGACAGTGCGACAGGAGCTGCAACTGGCGCGTGAGCGAGCGGCGCAAGAGGTACAGGAGCTACAGCAACAGAATAGCAGCTTGTCCCGCCAGGTTGGCGCGCTGGAAGGCGCGTTGCGCGAACTTCGTGCACAGACGAAGCGGCCGCTGCAGGAGCCGTCCCGGGCTACCCCCGTTTCGCGCCGATTGAGGGCGGCGCGTTAGCCGAGGCTATGGTCGACACGGACAATTGAGTGTGAATCGCGTGTTCAGCCGCCGTATCCAGTTTGGTTGCCAATGGTGGTAGCGCCGATAGCACGGAGGAGTTTACAAAACATTTGAGTCGGGATTTTGCCGACGCCTAAAAGCCTGCGCTAGACGAAGACACTTTTCCCTGGAGTATCAGTTGTCTTCGGATACGCAAACGAGCCTTGAACCGGGCACGTCCGGCCCCGCACGGCGAATGTCTCGGGCGCGCACGAAATCGCTGGACCAACCGGTTAGGCGCGACCTGTTCCTGTCCGCCGCCCCCTACGTCATGGCCGTCGCCCTCCTGGCGGATATCGTTGCCGTCTTCTACGCGGCAGCGACGGCGACTCCGCCCATCTTCCATGGCGGAAGTCTTTCTGGTGGTAGCGGCGCAGTCAACAGCGCGGATGCTCTGGCTGAATGGCTTTCCTCGGACAACGCGGCGGCAGAGGCCATCAGGCTTCTGCTTTCCGCTGCGTTGGCGCACTCGCACGGCGGGTGAGCTGCAAAGAAAAACCGCAGCCAGGCTGCGGTCGAATGAGGGTTAAGGGTAGTCGTCGCTAACATTGACGACAGTCCATGACGGGAGCCGTGCCGGGAATATCACCGCTCTCGGTGCAGAGTAAGAAAGGGGCGCGAGCTCGTCGTCCCAAAACACTCCATCGACCAGGAGAATGGTCTCTGCGTACGCGACCGCGAGTAAGTGCTCCGCCATCATATCGTCGGGCATGAACCCGACAAATTCGGCAAGCTTTTCGGTCGCTGCAACGATTTCCCGCGTGGCAATCTTCGCTTCATCCTCGCCCAAAGGAAACCCCGCCTCCTTTTTAGCCTCGTCTTCCGAGCGGCAGTACATCACGCGTGAGTCTTCCGCTTCGCTGTCGTAGTACTCGACCGTCCAGACGGTCTTGTGGACCACCCAGCCCTTCTCGACGCCCCATGCCCGGATGAGGAGCCGTTCGTCGTTGGACAGCGCGTGATAATCGAGAAACTGGTTGCCCCGCTTGGAGAGCCGCCATAGTGGCTGTCCTCCTAGGCGTGCAATTTGCCGCCAAGCGTCGGGATACTCTGAAACGGACAGGCCGTGCCCCTCGTGACTCTTGGAAAACTGGCTTCCCTTGGCTCGCGGGTCGAAGCTTCCGATGTGATACAACAACTCGAATGATACCGTTTGCACCTGCCCCTCCTGATGGCCTAAACATTCGAGGTGTAGCAAATGCGGAGTCGACGGGAGTAAAAGTGGCATGAACTCCACCACTATCCTCGCGGCAAGGCCGGAGCTGTTGCGCTTCAACCGGACTGCGTGACTTACTGCAGGCGGCCACCGCCCGGCGGCGCATCGGCTGTAGGTGCCGCGATGAAGGTGCCCTCTCCCTGCTGGAGCTGATAAAGAGTCTGCACCTGCTCGATTCCGACGTCGAGCAGCGCCTGCCTGACGAATGCAACGGTGTCCTGTTCGCTGATGATTCCAATCGCGCGCTGAGTCAGCCCCGCGACCAAGGTTCCGTCGAGCAGCGACAGTAAAGATACCCGGTATTCATCGACTCGGCCGTTTGCTCCAAACGGGGCGATAACCGCGCGTACCGCACGGGGCGACAAACCGCGCTCCTCCAGAGCACCGGTTGCCTGACTGAATAACATCAACGTGTACAGCGCGACTAGTCCCTGCCGAAAGCCTCCGAAAAAACCGAGGGGAAGCACAACTAGCACCTCGGTTGTGGCGAGTCCGAGCATCTGAGCGACATGCGGCTGGGCGGCGCGTGTCCATTGATGGCCGCGTTCGATGAATGCGTCATGCGCGCCGTCTGTCGCCTCGGTCGGCTGGGAGAGGCTAAGCGCCGAGGCCTCGTCGCCGCTCACGACCGTCCCGAGGATGAAGCGGAGTTCGCACACCATCTGGCCCGGCGAGGCATCCCGCTCGAGCGGCCAGCCTGTCTGGGCGAGCGCGTCTGCTGGCACTTCGCACCCTTCAACTACCGCTGCGTGAACGGCGTCATTCAGGTCGCTCACGGTGCAGAAGCCCAGCTTGGAAAGCTCGTCGGGGTGGTACAGATAGGGACTCACGACCATCGAGGCGTCGTCGGGGAGCAGTCCCTGTGTCCGAAAGCTCTCCAGAAATGATTGGAAGGCAGGTCCTTTCAAGTAATCCCGAGGGGCCGACGGCAGACCCTGCGAAAGCGCCACCACCGGGACGACGAAAAGCGACTGGAGTGTGGTCGAGCCGTCTTCCTCAAGAATGGTGGTGTGCTCCGCAACCCACTCCACGCGTTCGTTCAGGTTGCAGAACGTGTCCTCGTCCTCGGCCAACGCCAATGCTTCCCGAATCTCGTCCTCGCGCTCTTCGTAGAGCAAGCGGTCGACGAGCTCGTTGAGCTGCGCGTGAATGGCGTCTTCCTGCGCCGGCTCACTGCATTGCCGAAGGGATTGCGTCAATGAAACGAGCTGGTAAGCAACGGGACTGGTGGTCATGGGCGCGCGGGATGGGTTGTCTGCATGGTGAAGCGATTCGCTTTATTCCGCATGGCCGCCCCGCCCTCCGGTTCATTCATTTTCCCATCTTCCTGTCCTGTTGCGGGCGCATCACGTTGAAAACTTCGTCGCTACACAGAGTTAGGACAACAACCGGGTGTTTATGATGATGCAACTCGATATTTTTGAAACGCCCGTTCAGGCTGAAGTGAAGCCTGTTCGGATGCAGATGCAGGAAGAGACTCTCGACGAAAAAATCGGGCGCGCGGTAAAGGCAATCCGAACATTGTTCCAGCAAAGTCTCGCTGTCTCAATTTCGTTTTCAGGCGGAAAAGACTCGAGTGCGTTGATGCACTTGACCATGGAGGCCGCTATAGCTTCACAGGCGGCCGGCGAAGCGCCCCACGTCGTCGTCTTCTCGTCGGATACGGGTGTTGAGAACCCTGAGGTGGCCCTGCTGCTTCGGCGGGAACACGACAAGATTCGCTCCCACCTGACGCTGTATGGCATTCAGCACGAGGTACTGTTGACTCAGCCCTCGCTGGCGGCATCCTGGCCGGTACGGGTTTTGTCGGGCAGCAAGTTGCCTTCGTTTCCGGGCAACTCTCACGACTGTGCAGTCGACTTCAAGGTCAAGCCGATTCGCTCTGCGCGCAATGCCGTGTTCAACGCGCTGGGCAAGGAGCGGACGGTCACGCTGATAGGTACCCGCTTCGAAGAGTCGGCCGAGCGTTCACGCAACATGACACAGCGCGGAGAGCTCGCTCACACGCCGTATCTGAACGATGAAGGCGAAAAGGTGCTGAGCCCGATTGCTTTCTGGACGACAGACGACGTGTGGGAGCTAATTGGGCTGGTCCGGGCGGGTGTCGTGTCGTCGTATTCTGACTTCGAGGAAACCTTCAAACTGTATGCTGACGCAGGCGGCACCAGTTGCGCCGTTGTATCGGATGCGATTACGGAAGGCATCAAGAAGGCGCGCGGTGGTTGCGGCGCCCGTTTTGGCTGCTACGTCTGCGTCGCTGTGGGCAATGACACGTCGCTGGACACGATGATTGAGACGGACGAACGGTATTCGTACATGTCCGGCCTGAATCGACTTCGCAATGTAATCGCAAAGACCCGTTGGGATTATTCGAAGCGGTACTGGGTCCAGCGTAGCATCGACGAGCAAGGCAACATGAAGATTCAGCCGGACTGCTATTCGCCCGCCTTCTTGCTCGAGCTTTTCCGCTACAGCGCGTCTCTCGACTATGCCGAGCGCCGTGCGGCGGCGCGCCTGGGAATTGCGCCGCGTTTTCAGCTGTTAAGCGCGGAGACAGTTGTGGTCATTGATGCCCTCTGGAGTTTGAACGGCTATCACGCGCCGCACACGGCATTGCTCGAGTGGCTGGATATCTCGAAGGGTCGCGCGTTTTACGAGGTGCCGGACATCGCGAAGGAAGAATCGGCGGAGCGCAAGCCCCTGCCGAAGGCAATCGCTTACCCCGTGGGCAAAACGTGGGATGGAGAGGTGCCGGCGATGTTCACTGGCATGCGCGACGCCTTGTCGACGTTTGCCGATTGTCGCGAGACCCGTGAAACTAACGACGGCCGCACTGTGCTTGAGCTGGAAACCAGCAAGCGCATGGAGGTGGACGTCGAAAGCCTATGTATGGCGCTCGACTTCGAGTGGGACGGCATTCTCAAGCGTCATAACGAGAAGCCGACGGACTGGACGGCCGGCTATAGATTCTGGACGACCTACGGCACGTTGGTACTCTCAGCAAGCCAGACGACCGAACACGACGACATGCTCAGGCGGACCGATTGGCGCGCCAAGAACGGTTTTTTGGGCGAGGCGGGCAATATTCGGGCACAGGCACTCTGGATGGCAGCCGCGAAGGGTCCGGACGATTCCGCTGGACAGCGCCTGGCACAGCAACTCGTGCTCGACGCAGAAGTCGTTGGTTGATGCACGATTTAATTTGATTTTGAGCCCACTGGAATCTCCAGTGGGTTTTTCTTTTGCAGCCAAGGGACCATGAAAAAACCGCCAGCGAGGGCTGGCGGTTTCAACAATCAAGTTGCATAAGACGTCAGGAGACGCATATCGAGATGCGCAAGTACGTCGTGAATCTCCGGAAGGAGCGGATATTCGTCAAGCTCTGCTCTCGCAATCGCACAGACGTGTTCACCTGCGGCCGTGCGCACCGCCTCGTACTTCTCACTAATGCAGAAATAGTAAGCCAGCCGCATTTCGGAAGTCGTCTTCCCCCCAAAATGTATCCAGTCTGACTCGGCCGTCAGGATACCCGCCTCGTCCTGGAACTTGCGGACCATCGCGCGAACGTTCGACTCGCCCGGCTCAACCGCGCCGCCAAGTCCGTTCAGCCAGCCCTTGAGTTCGTCGGGGTGGTCCTTCAGTATCAGCACAACCTGCTTGAGGTCGGGCGAGAGCATGAAGCCTACGACAAAGTCTCCCTTTAGTTTGTTGCCTGTGATGGGTTGCATGATAGTTCTCTGTAAAGGTTCCTGGCTCGTATAGCTCGTGCGAGGAGTGGTGTAAAGGTTGATGTGAGGGCCAACGCCCCCGCCTGCAATGGCTGCGAGCCAGAAAACCCCGCATTTCGTTTGTGTTTGTAAAGGATGGCCATTACAATAAACATTATGCAAACGACACAGAACACTATCCGGGAAGCCTTGCTGGCGTTCCTGACGAAAGCGGCCGCGCCTGTCGGCTTTTATGACCTCCGCAAGGCGTTGCGCACCAATGATTCCGCACTGGAAGCAGCGATTGTTGTCGCGTCGGCCAGCGGCGAAGTGCGCCGTACTCTTACGGGCAAGATTGTCCGCCCCGGCTCGGTAACTCCGCTGGTCGGTAAGGTCTCGGCGAACCCGCGCGGATTTGGATTTGTGACGCCGGAGCAAGGCGCTGAACAATTCATCCCGCCCTCACAGATGTCCACCCTGATTGCGGGCGACGAAGTTGCCTACGTCATCCAGAAGTCTGACCGCAACCTTGGCAAAGAGAACGCGGACGTGCTTTGGGTCGAGCACCGGCCGGAAAGCTACTGGCTCGGGACTGTCAACCGGGTCGGCGAGCGCTGGGAGTTCACCCCCGACGAAGCCTTGCAACCGAAGGTGCTCCTGCCACAGGCCTGCCCTTTTGTAGATGGCGAATGCGTGCAGATTGGCATTCCCGAGAACACCGCCCCAGCCGCGCAAATTTCGCCCGAGTTCGTCCAGTCGCTCGGCAAGCGCGACCGCTTCGGCTTTGACACCGACTATTCCATCGCCAAGTGGCGCATTCCGACCGAGTTCAGTCGCGGCACGCTCACCGAGGCTTTCCTCCTGCCGGCGACGATTGACGCCGAGTTTGCCAATCGCGAGGAATACCTCGCCCGGTGGAGCGAGGAAGCTGAGCGCAGGCGTCAGCCAAAAGCCACCCAGGTTCTGTCGTTCAAGGGCACGGTGTCCGGCGCGGACCCCTCTGAGGACACCACGGTCGTAGGAGAGCGGCTGCGCAATACAGCGCGCGCAGAAGCCGGGAAACATCGCATGGACATGACCGAAGTTCCCTTCGTCACTATCGATGGCCCGACAACGAAGGATTTTGACGATGCGGTGCACGCGGAGCGCGCGAGCGGGGGCGGATTTGTGCTGCGGGTTGCCATCGCAGACGTTGCGCACTATGTGACTCCGGATTCGGCACTGGACCGTGAAGCGCAGCTGCGCGGCAACTCGGTCTACTTTCCTGAGCTCACGATTCCGATGCTGCCGGAAGTCGTGTCCAACGGCTTGTGCTCGCTGAATCCCGGTGAGCGCCGCTACGCGCTGGTCTGCACGATGAATGTTAGCCGAGACGGTGACATCGAGGCGGCAGTGTTCGAGGAAGCGGTTATGGTCTCACATGCGCGCATGACCTATCAGCAGGCGACTAACCTGTTGAACGGGGACACCGCCCGCGTGTCCGGCGCGCTGGCAGGCGGCGGTCTTGAGCAGTTGCGCGTCCTGCACGAGCTGTTCACGGTGCTGCAAGCGCGTAGCGAAGAACGCGGCGTGCTGGAAATGGAAAGCCGGGAACCGAAGCTCGTCCACGAGGACGGCGATGTCGACGTTGAATGGGAGTCGACGACGCTCGCTCACCACATCATCGAGGAATGCATGCTGGCGGCGAACCGTTCGGCGGCGCGCTTCCTGCAAGAGCGTTCGAAGACGCCGATTTACCGCTATCACGCTGCGCCGGAAGGCGATAAGTGGGCCGCGACCCGCGCGCTCCTGTCAGCGCATGGCATCGCGATTGGCGAATCGGCGACGCTTAAGGAGTTCCAGCAGGTGCTCACCGCCGCCGCCGGCCGCGAGGACTTCCCGGTCATCGAGCAGGCGCTGCGTAGCGCGATGAGTTCCGCCGTCTATGACACTGTACGCGCGAGCCATTTCAGCTTGGGTATGGACGCTTACACCCACTTCACGAGTCCGATTCGTCGCTATCCGGACCTGTTGGTGCACCGTGCCATCAAGGCGGTGCTCGCGGGCAAGGACGCGCCGGCATTCGACCACGAGACACTGGCCGCGCATTGCAGCGCGACAAACAAGCGCGCCACTTCTGCGACGCGTCTTGTGTGGACGAAGATTCTGAAGCACTGGATGGCGGCGAAGCATATGCACGAAGTCCTGCGCGCGAAGGTGATTCGCGGCAACAAGCGGGGCATGAAGGTGGTGTTCCTCGATTGGGATACCGCCGCGTGGCTCGACAGCTCGTCGCTTTCTGAACACGGCTGGACGTGGGACGAGACGACGGAGCTGTGGACGAAGAACAGCGCACTGGAGCCGGGCGCACATCTAACGGTCAAGCTGGTCGCCGCAGACGAACGCGATTTGCGCGTCGAACTGCACAGCCAAGAGGTCGTCGTCGCTTAGCGGCCAACCTCGCACTGCGCGGGCCGCGAGGCTCGCGCAGGGTTAGCTCGGGCACGAACCGTGAGTATTGGGCGCATAGGCGTACAGTCTTCCGGACTCGGACCTTCGCTGATGAAACCAGAGAGCGTGGAATTACCCAGACGCAACGTGTCGATTCGGATGGTCAACGTTGACACGATTCCCCGCATCGGAGAAAGGGCCGGCACATCCTGATTTAGCGCTCGACCGCGCGGGTGCTTTCCTTTTCCGGGGTCGGTGCTGTTGTCTCTGCGCTATACCAACCAGGACAACTACTTTTTGAAGGACTGCCATGCTATTCATTCTCGGCCTGATTATCGCTGCTTGCTGTGTAGCTGTGCATTTTCTGCACGGCCTTGCACTCGCTCTCGCTATCACCGGCCTTCTGATGATGGGGTTTGTGCTCTTCGCCACCCTGCTTTTCACGAGCAAGCTTTTCGTTGCAGTCAAAGTTGGAGGCAAGCTCTACCGGGCTTACAAGACTTACTCGACGCACCAACAGGCGCGTCAATACTGATTCGCAGTCTGATTCCCGACCCGCATAGCCTTCGGCTTGCGGGTTTTCTTCTGGGGCGGTTGCGAACTTCCTTATCTTCCACTCAGTATCCGAAAACGTGAAAAAAACCGCTGTTGCCAGTTACATCCTTGTCGTCGCACTCATCATCGCAGCGCTGCTGCTCAAGCTCCTGTCCGCCCTCATCGCGGGATTTCTCGTCTATACGCTGACCGCGCGACTTAGCCATTACCTGGCGCGCAAGACCGGTTCGCCGTACTCGCGTCCCCTTGCGCTCGCTATCGTTCTTGTATCCGCGTTGGCCGGTGTTGCGGGCGTCGTGATGCTGATGAACGGCCTCGTCAAGAGCCACGAAGGGCTGCCGTGGTTGTCGGACAAACTTGCCGAGGCGCTGGACTCTCTCAGGCTGACTCTGCCCGACCCCTTGCAATCCTATTTACCTTCGAACGTTGATTCGCTCCGGGTGCTCGCCATTGGCGTCATGAAAGCCCACAGTGAGACGATTTCGGCGGCCGGCATCAACACGTTGATGCTAAGCGCGCATGTGCTGCTTGGCATCGTCTGCGGCGCGATGGTCGCGTGCAAGACATTCGAGGACCCCAGTGCCTATCGACCGCTCTCCGGCGAAATGCTGCGGCGATTGCGAGCGTTGCGGGAGTCCTTTGAAAAAGTTGTCTTCGCGCAGGTGCGCATTTCTGCACTGAATACCGCTTTCACCGCTCTGTACCTGAACGTCGCACTACCGCTCTTCGGGATTCATCTGCCACTCACCAAGACGCTGGTCGTGGTCACGTTCCTCGTCGGCTTGCTGCCGGTGGTAGGCAATCTGATTTCGAACAGCGTTATTGTGCTCCTAAGCGTCGGCACTTCGATTCACGCAGCAGTCGCATCACTGTGCTTCCTGGTTTTGATTCACAAGCTCGAGTATTTTTTGAACGCGCGCATTATCGGCCACCAGGTTCATGCCGCAGCCTGGGAGCTGATTCTGGCCATGTTGGCGATGGAAGCGCTATTTGGCGTTCCGGGCCTCATCGCGGCGCCGGTGCTCTACGCGTACATGAAAAGTGAGCTTGAGTTCGGTGGCCTAATCGGCCTGCGCGCGCAGGGGGCCGTTGAACGGACGCAAGCAGTCACAGCGGACATCTGAAAGCGCGAGATGGCTACACGAAGTGCGTTGAGCAGTTTTCGAGGACACACTTCAAGGAGCTTCAGATGCGTAATACCCAGGAGCAGAATTTCCTGCTGGACGAGATGGCAGAGGACGCAAAACTCAGCCACGTCGTCGACAGCGTCGTCATCAATGGCACGTACTACATCCTCGGCTTCAAGGGAGCGCGGTGGGCCTTTGTGTATGGGGCTGAAGACGGAGACTGGGGTTGCTGCTTTCAGTCTTTCGGGGAAGTGGGTGAACCCTACCAGCCATGGTTCGAGGACGCGGTCCTGCGTCACCGACGTGCTGCGCTCCCCGAGGCCTACGACCACGGAGATGTGCCCATCCGGTTCGCGTTCGTCGAGGAGCACAAGGGATGTCCACAGGAGCGAGTGGGCGACGTGCCTGCCTCGGTAGTCCACGCGCTCGGATATCGCCGCGCTTTTGAAGGCTGGATGAAAATTCCGGCCAATAGCATCGACCGGTGGGATGAGGCCGCAATGCCAGCCGACGTGAGCGCAATCCTGCCGGGTATCTGACGAGAAAACGCGTCATTAATTTGCCAGCCCCCTCGGAGTTTCTCCGTTGGGGCTTTTTTATTCTGGCGCGCGTCGCGATGCGCCGGCAGCCGCGCCTTTTCGAAGGCCGGGCGCGCCGTCAGCTTTGTTTCAGAGCTGCGCGGCGGATTGCTGAAGCGAACAACCGAAATGCCTTGTACCGGCTCGCAGTCCATTGAACGCGGCTATCCCTGCTCACATACATCCGTGCACTCGTGAAATCCAACCGGATGATGGCGCCATTAACCTCCGCGCAGATATGGTCGACAGGAATTCGGACGTCGTCAACCAGGATGAAGGACTGGTATGTCGGGTCATAGTCATCGCTCCGACGAGACGACAATTCCAGCTTGGCTCTCCAGTACCGTGCGAGTTCCTGAAACGCCGCAGAATCCTTCAACGGATTCAGCCCCGTCAAAATGGCGCGGTCGCCGATAGAAAAGGCGCCGCAGCTCACCTCGTACCTCTGCTTGAAGATATGGGTCGAGAAAATCCGGTAGTGCCCAGTTTTTTCAATCTTCATTCCGGCCTCTCCGGTTTTCCGAATCGTGGTTAGCTGACGGTATCGAGTAGGTCTTTCACCCGTGCGTCGCCGAACTGCGATTCTTTCTTTGGCTCCATGAGTTGTCGGTTCTCGTACTCGATGCGCAGCAGCACGGCGAGCGCCGCATAGCCCATAATCAGGCTCGAGCCGCCGTAGCTGACCAGCGGCAGGGTCAAGCCCTTGGTTGGCAGCAAGCCGATGTTCACGCCGATGTTGATGAACGCCTGAACCCCGAGCCACACCGCGATGCCTTGCGCGACCAGCGCCTCGAAGTAGCGCTCAAGCTTGGCGGCGCGCAGGCCAATCCCGAACGCCTTCCAGACGATGACGGCGAACAGCGAGAGAACAGATGCGACTCCGACCAGCCCGAGTTCCTCGCCGACCACCGCGAGAATGAAGTCGGTGTGCGCTTCCGGCAGATAGGAAAGCTTCTCCACGCTGCCGCCAAGACCAACGCCCAGCACTTCCCCGCGCCCGAATGCGATGAGCGAGTGCGAGAGCTGGTAACCCTTGCCGAGCGGGTCTGCCCACGGGTTCAGGAAGCCCAACGCGCGCGCCATCCGGTACGGCGAGAGCTTGATGAGCGCGAAGAACCCGACGCCGAGCACTCCCGCGAGCGATGTGAACCAGATGGGCGGCATGCCACCAAGAAACAGAAGGCCGAACGTGATGGCACACACGACAACGGTAGAGCCGAAGTCCGGTTCAAGGAGCAGCAGACCGCCGGCCAACCCGATTGCAGCCGCCAGCGGCAGCAATCCCTTCGTGAAAGAACCCATTAGATGGAACCGACGCGAAATGAAGTCGGCCGCAAAGATGACCGCGAAAAGCTTCATCGTTTCGGAAGGCTGCAGATTCGTGAAGCCCAGTGAAATCCAGCGACGGCTACCGTTGACCACCTTGCCCACATGAGGCACGAGTACGATTGCGAGCAGGACCAGCCCGAAGGCGAACAGCCACGGTGCGAACCGCTGCCACAAGCGCATCGGCACCTTGAAGACAGCGAATCCCACCACTCCGCCCAGGAGAAGGTTGATGCCGTGGCGAATCACAAAATACAGCGGCTGGTGGTTGGTCGACTTCGATGCCGCCGCGTAGGGGATGGACGCGGAGTACACCATGACGAACCCAAAGGCTGCCAGGCACAGCGCGGCGTACAGGAGGGAGTAGTCGATGAGGGTGTTGCGGGCGCGCGGCCGGGTGCGCAACAGGCGTTTTACGTAGGGGGTCATGTAAGCTCGGTGAAGCGACAAGGGCCCCACATGTAGGCAATGTGTTTAGCCTTGGATTTCCTGCGGTTTTCGACCCTTGGGCGAACTGGCTGTGGACCAGTTCGCCCTGTTGCCCGATTAGAAACCACGCGGCGTCATCAGGTCGGCGGCGCGCAGGTGCCCCCGGGATTCGAGCGGGACCTTGACCCACGCGAAGACGGTCATGTCGTGGTACCCGGGCGACGCCCGGAAGCCTGCCCCCGCGCCGACAATCAGGTTGGGCGAAACCAGTGCGGCCACCGTCGTCGTATCCTCGCCGAACGCGCCCGAGGTGTAGCCGGTGTACAGCTGACGCGCGGCATATCCGACGCGGCCGCCCGTCTTGAAGAGGAAGCGCCCACCCTCCTCCGACTGCGCGTTGAACACGAGGCCGGCCTCGCGATTCGACTTGGGACTCCAATACCCCGCGAAGGCGCCATCGTACCGGTTGGCGTCGTAGCGGTAGTTGCTAAGGCGCACTTCCGGACCGGCGTTCAGCCAGCTCCAACCCTTCACGCTGAAGTCGCGCGTCAAGGCGAGGCTCGCCGAGTAGAACGGGTTGACATCCGTCCCGTGCGCGGTCACCGCACCGCCGGCAACCGTCTCGCCGACATAGAACTGGGTGTGCCCAATTGGCTCGCGCGCCGCCAGTTCAAGCGAAGACGATACGGCTGGCCCCGTGCCTGCCGACGCGCCCAGCCCGCCTTCATACGAACGAAGCGAATCGTAGATTGCGTCACGACTGGCCGTCACGCGAATGTACTGGTCTTCGTTTTCCGAAACCCGCTGGTATTGGAGCTTGCCGAGCACCTGCGTGGTGCCCTCGCCCGGCGTCTCGAGCGCGACGCCAGCTACAACAACCCCTTCCCCGATTTCCTTCCGCACGGCGCCGCCCAACTGCTTGCCCCACGCGTGACGTACGCCATCGTTGAGTCGAACGGCCTGCGCATCGACGCGCACTGACAGCTCAGGGTCATGGGCCGGGGTAAGCGCTGCTGAAAGCTGTGGCAGCGTCCAAACGCTCAGCTTGTCTTGGCCTTCCGTGCCCGACTTGTTATCGAAGCTGAAGAACGTCTGGACCGCCGCTTCATGCCCTTCGGGAGGGTGGTTCTCTAGCTGCGCCGCCCGGTCGTAGAGGCCCATGCGCTCATAGTGCTCAGCAAGGACCTGGCTTGCAAGAGACGATGAATGAGCTTCCTTCCTGACGAGCAAGCGCAGCATGCTGTAGTCGTGGTTCGCGGCCGCTGCGTACACGAGACCCTGCTGATATTCCTCGGCCTCGGGCGCGTCTTTGTGCAGCTTCGCAAAAATCGCTTCGGCTTCTGCGGGCCGGCCCTTTTTTAGCAACGCCCAACCTCGAAATGCGACGGTCGCCGGCTCCGCCGCGCCGCCCGTCTCGTCGACGAGCTTCAGCGCGGCTTCGAGGAGCGCGGGGTCGTCCGACATTTTCGCACGCGCGAGAACAATGGCGGCATGCAAGCGCTTTCCGTCCGGAGTGGCGAAGTCGCGTGACTCCGCTTCTGCCTCCTGGAGGCGCTCCTGATGCATGAGTGACAGCGCGAGGCCCATGCGCGCCGCCGCTGGGTCCTTTGCTCCTGAAATGGCCTGCCGGAACAGCGATTCCGCGACCTTGTCATTGTGAGCGCGGTCTTCGAGCCAACCCGACACCTCAATGGCGGACGCGTCGAGGGTAGCCGACGAATCCGCGCGCAGCGCGCGCGAGTAAGTCAGGGCGCTCGCGTAATGACCCGCCGTGTTTTCCTTGTACATGCGCTGGAGCTGCAAGGCTGTGCGAATCTTGTGCAACGCCGGCTTGTCAAAGACTGGCTCAGCCAGCAAGCGGTCAGTCTCTTCCGCTGGCAGCGCGTTGGCCGCTTTCCATGCGGTCCCCTCGAGCTCATTGCGAGCGGAACACGACTGAAGCAGGTTCACATACAGCGCATACGCCTGGTCGGCATGACCGCTCGAGGCTAACGCCTGGGCGTGATTCCATTTCGCCGGGAGGTCGCCGCACCCTTGCGAGGCCTGATGCGATGCGATGCCGGCGCGGCGCTTCGCATCCTTCAGCTTTGCTGCGCTCATCTCCCGTGCAGCGGGTGCTGCGCCCGGCTTAACAAGCTTGACTGCGGTTTGCGCGGCCGCCGCGCTGCCCCAACCGTCCACTCCTGAGACAGCCGGTTCGGAGGGATGTTCGGCGGTGGTCGGAGAAGCGGGGCCGGCAAGTGCGAAACCGGGCAACGAGAGTATGGTACCGATAGCAGCTGCGATAAGCGTGCGATTCATAGAATTGTTCTCGAAGAGTACCCGCCGAGGGCGGGATTAAAGAGTGCCTGACGAAAGTCTTCTGGCTTCCTGAGCCGCCAACGTCGCGTTTGTGGACCAGAAGGCGAGCAAAAGGAGCGTCGACAGCAGCGTCCAGAAGACTTTCGGGTCGGCCAGCATGAGGCGCATCCGGCCGACCAATGAGCGCTTGGTCACTGCGAGCGGTGTGGCCTTATCGTCGCGGGTGTCAAACAGCGCCGCTTCGTGAGTGAACAGCTGCCACGCCCCGGGCGCGCGCAACATGCTGACGGAACGGGCGACTGCCGTCTCGTCCTGACCGAGCAAAGCAACGACTTGCACGCTGCCGGCGCTACTCGGCAGCGAAACCGCCTGTCCTGTCCTCAGGGGCGGGTACACCGGCAGCCCGCGTCGAATTGCAGGGTCGATTGAAAGGTCGCGACCGAGAATCAGCCCCGATGGACTGCCCTTTACATTGAAGCGGAAGTCAACGTCGGTGACCCGCCCTGTCATCCGTGCCTTGATTGCGACGAAGTTGAGTGCAGCCGCTTTGAGCGAAGGGTTCGGCTCCGTAAGCGACACAGCTAGCCGGTCGTCGGGTACATGGACAACAGCCGAGGCGTCAACAGATGTCGTGGCAGTGCCCGGGAAAACAAAACCCGAATCCACAAAGGCATGGGCTGCCCGCACGACATCGAGGTCGCTATCACCCGAAACGACGACGACAACCGACTTCCCGTTATTGGCGGGATAGACACCAAGGAACGGCCCCGCAATGCCCGTCGCGACCGCTGCCGGCAGGTAGGGAGCCAACGTTTTGCGGGTGCCGACTAGCAATACGTCGCCAGCCTGCACGACCTTTTGCGCGATGGCCCAAGAGGTCCGGTCGGCGTTTTTTTCAACTGTCGCGGCCCCGTTGCGGTAATGCGCCGTGACGTCGACCTGCGGCATGCGCGCGGCGATGCCCTGCAGTACCAGCGCCGCTGCGCGTAACTGCGCTTCCGAGTCGGAGTTGCGCCCGGTCACAACAGTCACCGCGCGAGGCAACCACGCTCGCCGGTCAAACGCCACCGGAAGCTGCGCCAGAGTCGGTGCGTTATTTTCCCGAAGGCCCGCAAAGTCGAGCGTAACGGACGAGTGTGCATCGTCGACGGCAGCGAGGTAAGCACGCGCCGGGTCACCGCTCAGAGAGGCCGACTTCGGCACAAGGGCAAGCTGAACGCTGTTTACGCCGGGGACAAAGGCGTGGGGAGGCAGCGCAACGGTCTGCACTCTTGTTCTTTCAGCCTTGACTTCTGTTGCCGGCTCACCGTTGACCCATACGATGTACTGTGAATCTGCCGGGACCGCAGCGGCGGGCGTGACTCGAAGATGCACGCCGCTAAGTACTTCTCGCGGCGACAGCTCGAGCGTCAGCGCGTGGGCGGCAGCGGCTGCATCGCCGGCCGAGAGCAGGGCCGAAAAGGGTCGCGTCGCGGTCTGTGCCATCAATGGCGAAGCCGCCGTCGTTAGCAAAAGCGCGACAGTGGCGCCTATTATCCACTTAGCCATTCAGAGCCTCCCGGCCGAGTTGACGGGCATGCGCATGCGCGCCTTTCGCAGACAGTGCAAGCATGCCTAGCAGGGATTTGACGAAGTTTGAGGAGGATTCACGACGCTTCCACGTCTGCACCCAGCGTTCGCTGTCGCTGAAAGCAAGGGCAACGGCGGCGCGCTCTTCTTCCGGCGAGTGAAACGAATAGAGCGCAACGTATTCGCTGGGGTTGTTGCTCGCCAGCTTGAGGGTCTGTGCGTCGAGCAGATGCGTCCGGAACTTGACAGCAAACCGGTTCAGAACCACCTCGGCGGGCACGAGTACTCGAAGTCCGAGCTCGTTCGCATCGACGAGCAGGGCCTCTACTTCACCGGCGTCGGTCACTAGCGTGACAGGTTCGTTGATGTCAACGCGCGGACGTGCGCGGCGCTGAGCCCTCTCGAACAGCGCGCCGAGCGCGCCGAAGCTGAGAAACAGATTGATGCCGAGCCAGACTATGGCCATGATGAGGATGACGCGCGATTCAGGTTCGAGAATCATCCGTGCGATGCCCCATCCCATGCCAACCACGGAGGATACGAAAATCGCATAGAAAGGCAGACGGAATTCGCTGAGGAAGTCTGTATCGTTCTTCTCGCCCTTCGGCGTGACCTTGAAAGTAGGAGCGCTTGGGCGCAGGAAGGTCGAGATGAGCGCCGGCAGCATATAGAACGCCTGAAGCGTCTCATACAGCTCGGATGAGAAAATCCGGCGGAAGCGTCCATTGAGTCGCTCGGCCGTCACCAGTGTGGCGACGAGATACGGAAGCGTATAGCCGACAAGGTTCTCGCTGCCGCCCGGATACATCTGCAGTTTGAATACGATGCTAAGCAGCGGCACAACGAACGTGACGAGGCGGGCGAAGGGGAAGAACCAGAACAGGCCGACGGAAAAATAGCTGACTCGCTGACCCAGCGTCAGCCCTCGAATGAACCACGGATTCTGCTTGATGAGAATCTGCATCATCCCAGTCCCCCAGCGGATGCGCTGAATGAGGAAACCCGATATCGTCTCCGGCTGAAGCCCCGCAACCATCGGCCTGCCAAAATAGACAGAACGCCACCCGCGCTGATGAAGTTTCACCGAGGTCGAGGCGTCTTCAGTGATGGAGTCAGTAGAGAATCCGCCGACTTCGAGAATGGCTTCGCGCCGCACCACAGCGCCGGAGCCACAGAAAAATGACGTGTTCCACATGTCGAGGCCCTTCTGGACCACTCGATAGAACAAGTCGTTCTCCGCCGGCATCTGGTTAAAGAGGCCCAGGTTTTTCTCCACCGGGTCGGCGTTCGTGAAGAAGTGCGGCGTCTGGACAAGCGCCGTTTTCGTGTCGTCGATGAAGAACCCAACCGTGTTGCGAAGGAAGTCCTCCGTCGGAATATGGTCGGCATCGAGGATGGCAATCAGCTCGCCCGACGTGTTTCGCATCGCTGCGTTGAGATTGCCGCTTTTGGCGTGTTCGTTCGAGGCTCGAGTCAAATAGACAGCGCCATGGCGAGCACACAGTGCCTTGAGCTGCTCGGCGCGTTCGGTCAGCTCTTTTGCCTGCTCCGGGCTTTTCGCGTTTCGCGCGCGGGGAAAGCCGTCGTCGAGCACAAAAACCCTGAAGCGGTCTTTCGGATAGTCGATTTCTACGGCTCCGAAGACGGTCGGCGCGACAACTGAGAGCGGTTCCGAGTAAGTTGGAATATAGATGTCGACAAACGGTAGTAGCGCGTCATCGGCCGGCAACGGTTTGGGCTGCCGCTCGAGAAGCCGCGAGCTGACAAAATACCCAAGTAGAGCGATGCCCATTGCGTAAAGCTCTGCTGCGAGCAGTGCAGCAGATGCGAGCGCCGAGAGGATGCCGCTGTGAATCGGGAATGATTCGAAGCGCCAAGCGATGTACCGAACGACGAGAAAGCCGCTGTATGTTAACAGCAACGGTCTCGCTGCAGCGGCCTGCACCGGGACGATAAGAACAAACAGACCCACGAGATATAGCCCGTTTGCCACCGGGTCAGCGACGCCGACCGAAATGACTGCCAACACAATAAGGCCTGCCAGGGCAGCAAACGCAGCCGTCTTGTAAAGTGTAAAGCGCATTGCGCTATGCCCATCCGAGTTGTTTTGTAAAGTGTCTGTCCGGCAATTGCGTGCGAAAAATTGCGCGAAGAAATTTGAGAAGGGTTTGTGCTTCCCCGCAAATTATATCCGCGTTTACACTTGCTCTCAATGTAAAGCTAAAAATAGACGGTAAAAACGTGGCGCTTCGACACTCGCTGCGTTGCTCGCCCGCCTAGAGCCGTCTTTTCGCATGTCGAGGGGTTCCGAGGCTCGCGGCTTCTCCTGTGCTTGCCCAACGAGATGCACATCGCTTGCTGTAGCCGGCCACGCGGTCGGGTTTCGACCTGAACGAGAAAAAGGCCACCAAATGTGGCGGCCTTGAAATAAGCTTTACAGAACGTCTTACTGCGCGGCTGGCTTGACCGTGAGGTTGAACCAGCTGTGTATTCCGCCGTTGTCCCAGTCATACTTCCACGTTGCCTCAAGGCCGTTCGACTTGAGCCACTCGCTGAAGTCGAGCCAGACACTGTGATACTTGTGCCGTGGTTCGACAATGCCGGCCGTCTGGGACCACGAACTCACGCCCAGGACCCGTGCGACCTCGCGGGTATCCGCTTGGCCAAGGGCAAACGGTTTTGGCGCGCGGCCCGCTTCGATTTGAGCGATGACGGTCTCGCGGACTGCGCCAAAAAACGCTTCGACGCGTTCCAATGCGACAACTTCCAATTCGCCTTCGGCGGCGGCCCTACGGCGCAGGGCCTCGAGCGAGCGTGCTTCCTGGTCTGCGAGAATGGAGCGAAGACGTTCGCCCAGCGTGTGACTACTCATAAATGCCTCCGGGTGGCCTCAGAAAACCAGTCTAGCGACGCGGGCGGCCTTCTTGTTCCGGGCAAAGAAAAACCGCGCAAGACTGGCTTGCACGGTAGTGAATCGAGTGGATTGTAATCAATCGGCGTAAGCCATTTTTCCCTGATGCGCTCGCAGGAAAGCGAGAACGTCTTCTTTTTGCGCCTGACCGTAATACGGATGGGGTACTGAGGTCTCGAAAGCGGCCGCTACGTCAGCGATGAGTTGCGGCGAAATGACAGTCAGAACCCGCCCCTCGAAAGCCGCCATCACCTTTTGCACCACCTGAGGAATACCTTCGTCCAGCGTGGCCCCGGTGACCACGGACATTCTCGAAAGGCTCCCAATCCATTCGAAGGGGCCGCTATAGCGGTCGTCCGCGAAATGCAAGCGCTCCTCCCGCGTTCTGCAATGGGTGTATGGGATGTGTTCCGCGCGCTCCAGCCAGAAGTTGAAACTGTACCAGCGCCCGGCGACCTTAACCTCCGTCTTGTTGGCTGTTTCGCGGCCGTCCGCATACGAAGTACGGCTGTCGCAACGAGCGTCCTGACGACGCGCGCTCTTTTGTTGTCGGGTTTCGCAAACGCGAATGTGCAAATCGCCTGCCATGTTTCCTGTCCTTTTTTGAAATTCCCCTTTGCTGGGGCGGCGCGCAGTGTAGCCAGGTTGCCGTTCGCTGGTTAATCGGCCGGTTCGCTGTTCGGCGATATCGACGCCGCGAGGAAATCGTTCATTTCCAGCCATCCGAAAAGGCTGGTAATCCGAATCGGCTTGGCGTTGTCGTTCAGAACGCTGAGAGCCTGCTCGCGCGTCAGCCCGTGCTGCTCACGCCACAGGTCGACGTGCGCGAGCCATGCGAGGCGGCGCTGTTCCTTGAAGCGGGCCGGGTCCCAAATCTGTTTCGGCAGCATTCCGTTCTGGTCGTACAGGGCACCGTCGTGCGCGCGGAAAAGGTAGCCGAGAATGCACGGCTCCCCGCCGGCGGAGGCGCCCGTGTGCGCGACAGGATAGCCGGTGGCGGTGTGGGCGTCAGCACAGGCCTTGCGAGAAGCCCATAAGGCAACCGCCACACCTTCGATTTGCGCGATTACGCTGTGTGCTGAGTCCATTCTTTCCTCTGTGCGCCGAAGGCGCGGGGTAAAACTTGGTTCGAAGGTTCGGGGAACCCGATAGCCTCCATTGGTCGGCAATTTCCCGGGGTTCGGCTTTACATACCGGACCTGCTCTCGGCGGGGGTGCCGACGGCATCCGTACGGCGCGCACATGCTGAGAATTTAGCGACCTTAGTCAATTTTGTAAAGGAGACTAAGTGATGTCAACGGAAGTCTGCGACACTCAGGCTGACGTCGTCCGGTGAGTTCGACCGTAGCGCACGAGAAATTGCGACTTTTTCCGCTGCTCGCACGAAATGCACCAAATCCCGGCCTGACCAGCCTTCGGTCTGCCCTGCAACATGCTGGGCGAACGCATCCAGGTCAAATTGAACCCGCTTGGACCCAATAAACCGGCGTACCAGCCGTGCACGTGCTGGCAAATCCGGCAATCCGATAGTCCATTGCTCTGCGAATCGCGACAGGACGGCAGAGTCGATGTTTTCAGGTCGATTTGATGCGCCGAGCACGAACACCTCCCCCGGGCGACTGCGCACCCCGTCCATCTGGGTCAGCATTTCTGCGACGAGGTCGTCCGTGAAAGAGTCGCCTTTCTGTCCTCCGCGCGACGGAAACATCACGTCAGCCTCGTCGAAGAACACTATCGAGGGGCTGGCGGCGCGCGCTCGCTCAAACAGGGCAGCGAGCGCTGTGCCTGACTGCCCCACGAACCCTGCCTTGATATCAGCCACGGACACGCCAACGAAGGTCATCCGTGATTCGTTCGCAAGCGTTCGCGCAATTTCGGTCTTCCCCGTTCCGGGCGGACCGGCGAGCAGCAGCGTGCTGGTCACGGAGAAGCCTTTCGCTTTGAGCCGCTCCGCG
Source organism: Paraburkholderia sp. UCT31 (assembly GCF_014397655.1). Classification (NCBI taxonomy): domain Bacteria; kingdom Pseudomonadati; phylum Pseudomonadota; class Betaproteobacteria; order Burkholderiales; family Burkholderiaceae; genus Paraburkholderia; species Paraburkholderia sp. UCT31. The sequence goes on along the minus strand of NZ_VZQP01000029.1, from coordinate 53,840 downwards.
TGCTGAAGGGTCAGGCATATCTCCTGAAGGCTCTGCTTCGTCGACGCGGGAAGAATCAGGTTGTCCCACGAAGACTCGCTGCCTACGGAGTGTCCGGCCTGTCTGCGCAGCGCGTCGGCGCGCGCCGCCAGCGCATTCGAATCGACAGGTGCTCCATCACGGGGCAAGTCCCGCACTAGCGCCTTGAGCTGTCGGCCAGAGAAGCTTTGCGTCGCAGCGGCGGCGGCCTGCGCCAGCTCCTGCGAGGGTTCCCTACGAAATACGTGCTGATATTCAAGACGGAAAATTGTCGCACGGCCCTGCTCATCCGGTAGGGCGATTTCCAGTTCCTTCAGCCGTCCAACGATGCGGGTATCGACCACCTCCTTGCGGTTGGTCGCGCCGATGAAAAGCACATTGCCGCCAGTCGCGGTACCGTCAAGCTCCGGGAGGAAAGAATTGACGATTTCCAGAACCATCGGGTCGTTTCGGCCGTTGTGCGGGTCGGCAAGTGCTGCCTCGCACTCGTCCAGGAAGATGATGGCGCCGCGCGCGCTAGCACGAGCTTGTCGCCACACCGATTGAGCGTGTTGTGCGCTTTCGCCGATATTCGACCGCTTGAGGTCCGCAAGGCTCAGGCTGAACAGTTGAGCGCCGGAGGCATCGGCGAAGGCCTTGGCAATTCGCGTTTTTCCGGTTCCGGCCGGGCCATGAAGTAGAAGCCCACGTGGCGTGCGGACGTCGCGCGTCATGAAGTCCGCCAGAGTCTCGTCGAGCTCGTCGCGGACAGCGTTTTGCAGATAGAGCGCATGCCACGGGTCTGAGGGGCGGCTGATGAGGGCCTCGAGCATGGATATTTCGGCGCAAATAGTGGCAAGCTCCCGGCTGAGCGCCGCAAACTCCACTAGCGCCGAACGAGCGCCGAGCTTTTCGAGATTCTCAACAAGAGCATCGCCTGCGCGCAGCCCATGCTCCTGCAACGGGTCCAGCTTCGGGGCCATCCAACTGTACTGGCCCGACTCCGGGGCGAGGGCAAAGAAGGGTATGTACTCGTGGGAGGCTGTCTTCCCGGGCGAGAATACGATGAGCGCCGTATGGTTGACTTCGCCGACCGCGTTCCCGACCGGAAAGAGGCGGGACCGTTGGATGGGCCGCCGCTCACCGGGAACCCAGCAGTCGCCGGCGAACGGATAGTCGTCGTCCTTCCCCATGTTTTCTGTGAGTAGCCAGAAAGAGAGCGGCGCGTCGGACAGCAAACCCACGGAGGGTCGTTCGCGTTTTGTACGTCTGACCAGCCCTCGCAGCAGTGGCCGAAGGCCTCGGGCCAGCACGGCGCCCGCCATCGCAGGAACGGCTAACGTTGCGAGGATTACAGGAGCGGCGGCGAATACGTGGCCGCCTGCGTATTCGCGTAATCCAACCAGTGCTCCGACAGTCACCCAGCCCAGCGTAAGCTTGGGCCGATGGCGCGCGGTGAATAGCCAGTTGCGGGCAAACCCCGTGACCGAGCGAACGGTTGCGGAACCCGGTACGCGCTGCTCTACCGGGAAGGCCTCACGAATGGCGCTCGTGCGGGCTTTCTCGATACGCGGCATGAGGGTTGGCAGCGCCTTTGTGGCAGACTTCAGATTTCTCTGGAGTTCAGCCCGGCGGGCGAGTCTGATTTCCAGCTTCCGGTTCAGGATGTCAACAAACATGTCGTGGGTAAAGGGTGACGATGTTTTTGTGTAGACAAGGGGTTAGTTCGACCGCCGGAACAGGTGGCGCAAAGAAGCATGGCGGCATTTTGTAAAGCTGCGCACCATGAAAATTGCCGACGAGTGGTCGGCAATTGAGTCCCCTGCGGTCCTGGACACGCTCTCGGCGGGGGACGCCGACGCCATACGTACGGCGCGCACGTGCAACGAAATCGGAGGTGGTGACCCGTTTGTCAGCGCGGCGGGAGCGCTCATTCCCCCCCGGTGTCTCCCAGGAGGCACGCCTGCTGTTTTGTCAGTCACCTACGGACGACGCGTATCCGTCCGCGCCCGAAGCACATAGCTCCGAGCGGTAAGCCGAAGTGCCTGGCGTTTCACCAGGTGCAAGACCGGACGAACCTTTGGATGCGGTTCCTTGCCCGGCGTGGTTGCCCACTTATCTCGCGCAACGCTCCCCATCTTTCGAAGCGGAGCTGCCCCCAGTACTGGGAAAGCACTTCAGCGGTAAAGCGCGGGGTATCACACGACATGGAGTCAAAGGCATCCACGGTGCTCCTACGCGGGCTATTGCTCCTTTGAAGCAGCCCGTTTCGCGCCCGCCCACAAGTGGGCGCCACCGCCGCCGCCGGCTCGCATAGCGTTACCGGCAACAACGGGGGCAGCGCCCTCCTGAGGTTCAATATAGAGAAGCGGTTTAAACGGCGTCGGCGGGAGCGGCGTGCGCTTCGCCCGAACACCGCTTCGGCGGTTTCAGCGTCCTCGCGGCGAGCTAACAGTGCCCGTGCTCACAGTGCGGGCACCCCTGGTCCGGCGTTGCGGACGCGATGCCACTTGGCGATTTTCTTCTCGAGCAACAGCAGCAATCGGTGCTCAAGTGCGCCGGCAGATTGCTCGGCGCCCCCTGCGATGCGCGTATGCATCATGCGCACGGCCATCTTGTAGGCTTCCAGCAGGGTGGTGCCCAGCCAGTCAGAGCGGTCAAGGTCCTCGGGCGCGTTGGTGGCTTCGACCAGCGCGTCCTGTGCGGTGAGCAGACGTCGGGAAAAGACCCACAGGCGTGCAGAGAAATCGTCAAAGGCGGCTGGCTCGCCGACGGTCCAGAGGATGGCGTCGGCGGATGCCCGCATGTGCATCCCTTCTTCCGAGCGCACCGCCGGCAGGTGTCGAATGTACTCGAACAACGCATCGGCCATTACGAGGAAAACGTCCACCACTTCTTCCTGAAGGTCGTCGAGCGTCTTGCCTTTTCCGTTCTTGCCTGTCAGATTGAGGAAGGCCTCCGCAACCTCGCCCTGCTCTTCCAGCGCTTTGATGAGACGGCGGGCAATACCGTCAGGCTGCGGCTCGACGCCGCCTACCTCCCATATAGCGGTGTGGAGCACGGTCGCGCGCTGCGGAAGGTTCGCGGGGCTGCCATCGGCGTTGTACGCGAACTGGGGAACGGGCTGTTGCATAGGTGTGTATGGAGCTCGTAAGAAAGGTGTCAATCCATGGACCGGAGCGCGTCGACGGCTTGGTCGAGCACGTCATCAGGCTCATCGCCGGTGTAGGCAACACCCTTGCCCACGTATGTCCAGGCCGACGCGTCCCCCACAGGCCCGGCCGACGGCGCCTCCACGAGCACCTGCAGCTTGATGGGACGTCCGGCGACCTTCAGGACGTAATAATGAGTTGGCGGCGCGTCTTCGGCCGTCGGAGCGGCGCGCTCCGCGACGAGCAGGTCGTCGGGAATATCAAGCGGACGGATGGACTCAGGTTCGCGCGTCTGGATGTTAAAGACGAGGCCATCGACCGTATGGTCGAACCCGCTGGGATAGGAAACAGCGTATTCGGGCGGCAGGATGCGCTTCAAAGTCTCGCGGACCTGCTCCCTGACCGGCGGCTCTTCTGTCAGCGCGCGCTGGGCGGAGTCGGTTCCTAAAAATCCGGCGGCGAGTTCGGCGATACGGCCGATGACGTCAACATCGGTTGTGAAGGCGAACAGGTCCGTTGCACGGGAAAAGCCGCTGTCTTCCAGATGCTGACAAAACGCTGCACCCAGACTGCGGTAGTTCTTCGTCTGCAGTTCTTGCATCATTGCGCCCCGTATGTCTTGCGTCAGGCCGTCGGCTTCGCGCCGGCGGCGGAAGCGGACTGACCGGCTCCGCCGACCTCGAGCAGGATGAGGTGCATGATGCGAGCAACCGTCTCCTCGCTCAGCGTGCCCGCATACTCGAAGCGGATGCCGCTAGTCGCCGTTTTCGTGCCAAAGTTCACGTGAGCCTGTCCTGGCGGCGGGGCTGTTCGCGGAAGGTGGACCTTACGCTTTACCGTCGAGCCGTTCTTCAATGCGGGTGATGACAAGTCGGGCATTTTTTGTTTCCTCGTAAGCCGGTGCGGGTAATGGTCCGGCGAAGCTGCCTTTACATTATACCACCAGCCAAAATTGAAAAGCCCCCTTTACAGGGGGCTAAAGTCAATGCAACTTTGCTGTGACAGAGTGACCGGGTGGCGGCGAATGGCCCTGCGCCGGGCCCGCCTTGAAGCCTGGCTGACCGTGGTTGGGCGCCGTTCTCGGAGCTGGCCTTGCGTCGGTCTTTGTCGCTACCGGGACCTCCTCCTCGCCGTCGTCGAGCGTCATGTCCGTCGCGATGTCTTCATCCTTGCCTGCTATCGGCGCACTCGCGGAGGCGGGTGCCGAGGCGGCGGCAGTCGAGGCCGGAACCGGCGGCTTGTACGGCTTGTAGTTCGGGTCATCCGGCGGAACGTTGTAGCGGATGACGGCTTCGGACAGAATCTTCGCGAACGCCGGTGCGGCGACGCCGCCGCCATAGAAGTTGGCGCCGCCCGGTTCGTCGACCATCACTCCGATGATGAAGCGCGGGTTACGAGCAGGGGCGATGCCCACAAACGAGGCTACGTACTTGTGGATGTAGTGGCCATGGTCGATTTTTCGGGCAGTGCCGGTTTTGCCCGCAACGGTGTAACCGGGAATCCGGGAGAGCGGCGCTGTGCCGCCCGGCAGCGTCACGAGCTGAAGCATGTTCATCATCTTCTTGACCGTCATCGAACTGTAGACCCGATGCGGCTGGTCTTTCGGCGGCGCGCCCTTAACAATCGAGAGCGGAAGCCACATGCCGTCGTTTGCAAACACGGTGTATGCGCGGGTAATCTGGGCGAGGCTGACCGACAGCCCGTGGCCGAAAGACATCGTCGCCTGTTCGATAGGTTTCCACGTCTTTGGGTCGCGCAGCCGGCCATTAACCTCGCCCGGGAAGCCAAGATGGAGTGGTACTCCGATGCCGACGCCATGATAGTACTTCCACACCTGTTCAGGCTTCATCAGCAGCGTGATTTTGGTCGCACCAATGTTCGAAGAATGCTGAATAATCTGCCATACGGGCATGCTCGGGAAGGGGTCGTCGTCCTTGATGGTGAAGCGGCCCATCTGCAGCGCGCCGTTGTTCGTCGGCAGCACCGTGTTCTGCGTGATTACACCCTCTTCCAGGCCGGCGGACACGCCAAACGGCTTCATCGTTGAGCCCGGCTCATACGTGTCGGTCACGGCCCGGTTGCGCGCAGCAGCGTGGTTAGCGAGCTGCGCCGGGTCGTTCGGATTGAACGTGGGCATGTTGACGAGCGACAGGACCTCGCCTGTATGAGCGTCCAGAATCATGGCGGCCGCACCCTTTGCGTGGGTCTTCTCCATCGTGTCGGCCAGCACGCGGTAGGTGATTTCCTGCAAATTGAGGTCAATCGTCAGTTGCACGTCGTCGCCCGGGGATGGCTCGACCTCGCCAAGCTCCTCGACTGCATTGCCGCGCATGTCCTTGATGATTTTCTTGTGCCCGTCTTCTGGCGCAAGCGTGTCGTTAAAGGCGAGTTCCAGCCCCTCCTGTCCCTCGTCGTTGATGTCCGTGAAACCCAGAAGCTGCCCCGTAATCGCTTCATAGGGGTAGTCGCGCTTGAACTCTTCCTTGAAGTGAAAGCCTTGTAGATTGGCGGCCTCGAGGGGCGCTGCATCATCGGGCGAAAGATGGCGCTTAATCCACACGAAGTGCTTCTTCTTGTCTGCGATACGCTTCTGGAGCCACGGCTTCGAGACCTTCAGGAGTTCGGAAGCCTGCGTCAGCTCGTCCTCGTCAAGGTCGGATTCAGAGGGGTCGGCCCAAACGGACAGCGTCTCAAGACTTCCGGCCAACACCTTTCCGTTGCGGTCGAGAATCTGGCCGCGCTCGGCCGAAAGCGGGATGGTCCGGGCATACCGGGCGTCACCCTGCTTCTGAAGGAAATCCTTGTTGTAGACCTGGATGTAGACCAGGCGTGCGACGACGGTCGCGAGCACGACGAGGAACATGAAGATAACGAACCAGATGCGCATCAGAGGCATCTTGAAGCGCAGTACGTCTTGCTTGACTTCGACTTTCGGTTTCATTGCACGAGGGGGATGCGGGAATGCCCCGTCTAGAACGCAGGTTTAGCCTTTTTGCCAAGAGAATGAAGGATTTTCACACGCGGTCCCGCCGGCACCGGCAAACTCGTTCGCGAAAAAATTAACCCCTTTCGCGAACGAAAGGGGTATGGGGTTGAATGAAATGAAAAGCCTATTGCGTCACGCCGCGCGAACGATAGGAGCAAGCTCCATGCTGTCGGGCATCAACGCGTCGCCGAACACGGGTTGCAGGTAACCAACTCCCTTCTCAGGGTGGGTGACCCACAGTGCCTGACATGGCATGTCCTCACGCAAGAGCCTGTCGTCGGGCCAGCATCGCGGTCCAATCAGCGAGCCGTTGACAATCGTTTCGTCGACGGACTTGAATCGAGGCCCTCGTCCGGCTAGCATCAGCCGGTCGTAGCCTACTTCCTCGCGCGTCGCCGTCCTTTGCGGGTTGTCCGCGTGGGATAGCAGGAACGTCGTGTCGTAGACTTTAAACAGCATGTCTGAGGACGTGGAAATATCAAACGTCACGTTGTCCAACGTACCCTCGAGCAAGTCGCGGGTGACGTCATACACAAGTTTGTCCAGCAAAACTGCCGGTGCGTCGTGCGCAGTCGCCTGGCGCGCAACACACGGAACGTACACCTCCGGAAACTCGCGTGAAAGCTGCGTAATCCCGTCGGCGAGTTCGTTGGCGACCGCTCCGACACGTTCAACAGCCTGCAATTCAGCGGCGTTGAACGCTTTAAGGAGACTAACACTGCCTTCAATAAACCCGCCGCCCAACGCGCAGACGAATGCCTCGTAATGGTGACCTGCCAGATTGTCCTTCAGTACCTCGAATGCCGATTGAAACACGCGCTGGGCGCGCTCCTTCGCTACATCTTCGTTGTACTCGTTGACGCCTGCGGTATCTTCGAAGGGAAATGCTGCTCCCCATCGCCAATCCGAAAGCATTAACACCGGAACGCCTCCGAGCGACGTATCTTTACGGCGTCGGACCTGAGGCACTGGCGGACGAACCGCCCGCAGCTCCCGGGCCAGCGCAGTAACTTTCGCCTTCAACGGCTCCTCAGAATGAACTGGCGGAGACACAACGCAACGCGTTATTTCGACCGTTCCCACCGTCGACTTCGAACTGAGACACCTATCCATCATAGTTTCGTTTACCTCTGAAGTGGCCTGATGCTTGTTTTCATGGTTCTATCCTGCTGTATGTAGCCTCACTTGGTTTGTTGCGGCGCCCGCCATGCACCCCACAAGGGAGCGTCGCTCCATCCAAAGCTTTTTTGTATAGTACCCAGAAAACATTACAGCGTTGTCAGAAAAGGAAGCGTTTGCGGTAAAAGTTACACTACCGGCTTCCTTTTTCCGCCGGTTGCCTATGAAATTGCAAAATTTGTCACCAGGGCGCGCGTTTGCATGTCGTTGTAAACGAGTGCGCAATGCTTTACTATACTGATTCATGCGGGACCTCCCGGGGCTCGACAGCGCCTGCAGTCTTCACCGCGAAAGCGGCATGGTTCAGTCTGTCACCTTGAGCTTTACACAAGGGCAATATCATGGAAATCCAATGTTGGGTTGGTTTCTATCGACAATGAAGACACTCGGTACATCTCTCCTCGAGGGGCCAACCCTCACATCGGAGTTCACTCACATGCTGGAAAAGGTCAAACAACAGGCAGTCATCCTGGAGCAGTATCTCGCCTCTATCCAACGCAAAGTCACTCGCGGACAAGCAATGGAAGCCATGGCGAAAATTTACGGCTCCAAGTCCTGGAATATCTTTCAACGGGAACATGAGAGCAAATTGCCGGGTCGTTACGCCCGTGGTTGCGGCGAAAGCGTCCCGGTAGCACAGGCGGTCTCTTCTCCCGCTCAGACTACGACGTCGCGCTTCGAAGTCGTGGAAGTGGCGATTCAGTCCTTGATGACTGAGGAAGAACTCGCCGGATACGACGGCCCGGAGGATTTCGAAGACTGGGCATGGATTCAGGACCGCGCGCAGTTCCTGCACCGTGGCAACAATCACGAGCCGGGCGTGTGGGAGTTCATGGTTCATGTTGACCCGGAGCATTGGGAAGACTTTACAGAACGGATGCCTCCTCGTCTGCTTCCTGTCTTTGAAGAAGCTCGCAGCATCGGAGCGCCCTGGGTGCTGTTCTACCAGGAATAAAGCTTCAGAAGGTTGATTCAAAAACGCGGACTCCGGTCCGCGTTTTTCATTTGGACGACCGGTGCATGTGACTATACATAGGGTTATCCCTACCTCGACCAAGCCCAACCGACCCGAAAACAATGAAAACGCTCGTTTCCAAGCTCATCGCGCTATTGAAGTTCAACCCCGAACAGAGCGCCCACGCGCGCCGCGACGCCTATCTTGCAGAGGCTACCGACCTTTACGATTTGGAGGCTCGCATGCGACATCTCGAGCGCCAATCCCTCTATCCGCGCGGGTTCGGCGGCCACGCCTGGTAGCTTTTTGTCTTGCCGGCTCGCCCGGCGGTCAAACTGCGAAAAGTGCATATACGAGAGAGAAAACTCTCGGAGCTAGTCATGCACATTCACGCACTGTACGACGAGCAAGGCTTCACGTTGCGCGTCTTCGATGACGTCGGGTTCGAACTCGAAGAAGACTTCTTCGGGAACAGTGCCCGCGACGAACGGGAGTGGTTTGAAACCGGAGACAGCAATGCGCTCTCCCTCGACGAAATCAAGGAACGCTGCACCCGGATAGCCCAGGAGAAGGCACAGATGCTCGGGGTGTTGTTTGAAAACATCACAATCCAGGAGGAGACAGACGTTTAGCATTTGTAAAGCCGAGCGGACTGTGAAATACTCCTTTACATCGTTTGTAAAGGCTCAACACCCCTCTCCCCTCTCGATTTGTTAAGGATTGTCATGAAGAAATTGGCACTTGCCGCCGCGCTGGCTCTGGCGTCCCTTGGCGCGCATGCGATGGAAGTATACGTGCAAGGCGGTACCGAAGGCGCGGGTATCGGCTTCGGCCAAACGTTGAACCAGTACAACGGCTTCCGTTCCGAATTCAACGGCTTCGGCCTCTCGCGCAGTTTCAGCGCAGGCAGCGTCAATTACTCCGCAAAGCTGTCGGTCGTGGATTTTGGCACGTACTACGACCTGTTTCCCTTCGGCGGTGCCTTCCGTCTGACGACCGGTTTCATCGTGAACAACGACCGCATCTCTGGCACCGCCTCTGACGCAAACGGCATCACCATCAACGGCACGACCTATTCGGGTGCTGGCGAAGGCATCTCGGCCACAGCGAAGATGCCGCATGTGATGCCCTACCTGGGGCTGGGCTTCGGCCACGGTGCCGCGACGACGAAGGGCTTTGGCTTGACCACCGACATCGGCGTTGCATTCGGGCGCCCGAGCCTCGACTACAGTGTGACGCCCGGCCTCGCTGCCGCAGCAGGTCAGGCGAACATCGACGCCGAGCGCCAGCAGGTCCAGAACAAGCTGAACCGCGTTAAGTTCTTCCCGGTTATCAAAGTTGGTATTCGCTACGTTTTCTAACGGATACTTTTGAACAGGTGGTGGTGTGAGTAACAGGCCCGTAACCTTCGAGGTTACGGGCTTTTTTGTGCCCGACGATTGTCGAGGACCGTGACGCGGCACTGAACGGTCAGCGGACCGAAGTCAAAGGACGGCTGAGTGCGGAAGTAGCATTTAAACCCCGCCGCTACATTCGGTTTATACGAAGGAGACCCTTGTGAGCCTGTTAATTACTGCGGCACTCCGCGCTGCGGCGGTCCTGGTCGTGATTGCGATGTACTCGCTGAACCCCGAGACAGCCACGTTCAATGACCTTTTCCAGTTACTGCTCCGAGGGATTCATAGCAAAAACGCACAGAACGCGCTCGCGATGTTGACGGTGCTTTTCTTTGGCGCGGAGATGGTTTTCAGTATCGGGTCGTATGTTGGAGCGAGCCCAAGCAGCGTGGTGGTCCTGGGCGGTGGCCCGGTGGAGCACCTGCGGAACTGGTTGCAGCAAAAGCGGGAGTCCGCGCAGAAACAACCCCATTGAGATGGGGCTACGAAGATGAGTTGCTTCGTTACCCCGTAGTTTTTTGTGCTCGCTTTCATCGTGCTGGCGGCAACCCCCTACTTCGCCGGCGAGTACCGGTCGGAAGCCGTCGAGTTCGTGCGCAGGAGCAAGGCGCGGAATGCCCCGGTTGACCACGCCCACAAGGAAGTAGGTGAAGGCGACCTGTCCGGCGCATGGCCGCGATGACCCGTATTCTTGTAAATTGAAAAGCGATGAAACGACAGCTTTTTTATATTGTAAAGTGTGCGGCCTGTATAATGAACTAAAACGTCGGGGTGGTGAGCGCTTGTAAATGGTCGGAGGCGTGCTTGACGAAACGGCTAGCTAGACTCGCCAGTTCCGCGAATCGGTCGCGGGCGCCATAGCAAAGAAAATATACGGGATGAACAAGGTACAACAACAGTCAGAATCAGGCGTTACTTCCTCCGGGTCCGAGTTAGACGGGCACCTCAAGAAGTTCAATGCGTCGCTCATCAAACGGGATGGCGTAGTCGCCGTCTCCTTCAAGGGCGCCGTCGACGTTGGCGGCGCGCGGGTCGAATATCACCTCATACCGGCTACGGGAACGCTCGCCAAGTCGGGGAAATGGGCCAAACTTTCGCCCGAAGACCACCTTCACATTGTCCGCAGCCGAATCAACGAGGAGGCTGTTGCGCAACTCGAGCGCGAAATTACCGGCTTCGTTCTAAAGGCGTCGTTGCTTGCCGGTCGCGGCGGGGTAGACCCGAAGCGATTCTGGGCAGGGCTCGTCAGCCCGCACGAGCGCGCGGTCGACCGTTTTTCAGTCGTCGAATCGCGGATTCTGGCCGCGACCGAACGCGAGAGGCAGGGAAACCTGGAGGGGCTGACGAAAGCGTCAGTTTCTTTGGCGCTGTATCCCGAATCGTTCGAGCTGGCCAATAGCCTTCCCCGCAAGTTCATCGCGGTGCTTGGCCCGACCAACTCCGGCAAGACTCACGAAGCGATGGAGGCTTTGGCCAAGGCGCGAAGCGGTGTCTATCTCGCGCCGCTCCGTCTGCTTGGCCTTGAGAACTACGAGCGGCTGAAGTCAGCCGGCGTGGCAGTCAGCCTCGTGACCGGGGACATGCAGCGCATCACCCCGAATGCAACGCATACCGCTGGCACCGTGGAGATGGTGAGCTTCAAGCGGGCGGTCGAAGTCGCGGTCATCGATGAAGTGCAACTGCTTTCCGACCCGAGCCGGGGTGCGGCATGGACTGCGGCCCTGTGTGGTGTTCCGGCCGAGACCGTTTACCTGGTTGGGGCCCTCACCGCGCGTGGGGCAATCGAAGCGTTCGCCAAGCGGCTCGGTGTCGAGCTCGAAGTGCGCGTCCTTTCGAGAAAGTCGAAACTGAGCGTCCAGCCTGAGCCAGTTGCCAAGATGTCGAACCTCAAAAAGGGCGACGCCGTTATCGCGTTCAGCCGGAAGGAGGTTTTGCGATGGGCAGAAAACATCAAGGCAGCCGGATTCTCGGTTGCTGTCATTTACGGCAACCTGTCGCCGGACGTTCGACTTAGCCAATCAGCGCTGTTCCGCGAACAGCAGGCAGACATCCTGGTCGGCACCGACGCAATTGGGATGGGGTTGAACAACCCGATATCGCGCGTCGTTTTCACCTCGGCCATGCAGTTCGACGGGTATGCCGAAGACCTGCTGTCGGTCGCTCTTGCGCAACAGATTGCCGGCCGGGCCGGCCGGTATGGCATGCACGATGAAGGCTTCGTCGCCGGCTTCGACTGGCCGACCCACAAGGCGATTTCGAAGCTTATGCGTCAGCAGCAGGAACCGCTGCCCTCCAGTGGCTTCTACGTTGCGCCTACCCTTGACCACCTCGAAAAGATTTCAGCTGCTACCGGCGAGCGCCGTCTCGCCGCGCTGCTCGAGCTCTTCGCGAAGCACGTTGACGTGAACGATGAGTTTTTCATCCCGGCCGACCTCACCGAGCAGATTGAACGCGCGCAATTCCTCGACGCGCTACCGTTGCCCCTTGAGCGCCGGTTTTCGCTGTCTCTGGTGCCTATCTCAAGCCGGGTGAAATCGCAGAACGAGGCCTGGCAGGGGTGGGCGCGAGCCCTGTCCGCAGGACGGGTTTCTCAGGTGGTCGAAGTCAACTACCGAAAGGCCGAGTATCGGCTGCAGGCGGCGGAGGACGCGTGTAAGGTGTATTCCGCATACGCGTGGCTTGGCTACCGGATGCCTGAGTACTTCCCGGACGGCGAACGAGCTATTGCCCTCGCTGAGAGCGTGTCGAAAGACATCCACCAGATGTTGCGAAGCCAGGTCACTTCACAGCGCTCGCCGGCGCGAGGGCACGGCCGGAAGGACGCAGGTCGTCGCATCGATGCCGGAATGACGAAGAGACCAATGCACCGCGCCGCCTAGCGGTCGAAACCATTTCAGCAATTGAAGAGGAAATTAGCTTCAGCCGTCGGCCACTGCGCGCGACGGCTTTTCTTTCGCTATACCTCCTAGGACCACTCAAAACCTTGGAGGAAATATGTTGGTACGCGGACTGAAGAGCGTTGGTGCTTTTTTTCTGGGCTTGCTGATGCTGATGGCTACGCCATTGGTCACCTGCGTGAGCAGGTACAGCACTCGTATCATCGCTGTCTGTTTGCTGGCCGTCTATTACGGGGTCCAGGCGTTTGCTTTCTGGTATCACGGCAAAACTGTGCCCAAAGAGCGCGTCAGTGACTCCATGATGCTGTTCTTTGCAATCGCCCTCTTCCCCGTGCTCTACCTTGGCTTCCACGCCGTTGTAGTCTTCATGGGGCGGCCGGACGTGCATCGAGCCATCAATCGCTTCCTGCGCGGAGTAGTCCAACTGTTCCACTGGTGTCGCTACGCAACTTCCGACTTTGTGCAACGCTGTGTTGCCGCCGGTCGGGGTCGTGCATAAGCGCTAGGCACGCAGTCTCCTGCTTTACAGCTCGCCCTACGGCGAGCTGTTTCTTTTCCCCGTACGTGACTGCCGAGACGCCTTCGGTCACATGTCTTCCCCGTCTGGCTTCGCGCGCGGAAAAAAGGACCGCCTTAGCGGCGGTCCCAAAAATCAGCGAAGCAATTCCGCATAGTCCTGCAGTTCTTCCAGCACCTCATCACGCGTCCGAGTGAAGTCGACGTGGTGCTCGTTGCGTTGGCGGAACCCGGCCGGAAACAGGCCGGCTACGGGGATACCCAGTGCCATCCCAGCAGCCAATCCGGCGACGTCAATGCCGGTCTGTCCGCCACTGCGAATGCTGCCAATCGTACGCGTTGCGTGCGCGTGTCGCAACACGTCGTACACCCAGCGGTTTGCCATGTGTTGCGTTATGCCTTTCTTGGCGAGCGTGGCGATTCCGTTGCCGGCGACGTTCAGCGTCAACGCATTTTTTCGCCACATGTAGTCCGACAGTTTCCGGGCGGCGTCATCGACGTTCATCCCGTAGCTGATGGCGACGTAGCGGTCCCCTGCTGCTTTCCTTGTAAGCCTTTCTCCTGCCGTCTCGAAGTCGACAGCAAACGCAACCGTCACGTCCGCGCCGTTCGCGTTGGCGAGCGTTCGAGGCTTGTACTCGCTTGACGCATGTGCTTCGAGGGTGACCGCTTCGCGCTTCTCTGTGAACTCTTCGAATAGTCCTGCTTGCATCGGTTTTCTCCGTGGTTGCCTTCAATGTATAGAGCGCCACCCTGCCCTTTCCTATACGTCGGAGGACAACCATTTTCGACGAGGTAAATTATGGCAGAGAAACAACAACGACGGTCCCTGAAGGTGCACCCGGCAATTCTGCACTCGGTCATCGGTGCTCAATCCGGGACGCTTGGCAAAGCGTTGCTCGAGGCTATCATGAACAGTCACGATTCCGGGTCTAAGGAATGCAGGGTCACGCTCACAAAGGCATCGTTTGAGGTCCGTGATGACGGGCGCGGTTTCCAGTCGGAAGAGGAAATCGAACACTGGTTTGAAACGTTCGGTACTCCTCACGAGGAGGGCGACGCCGAGTTCGGCCGTTTTCGCGTGGGGAGAGGCCAATTACTTAACTTTGGGGTTAACTTTTGGCGTAGCGGGACCTTTCGCATGGTCCTCGACTACAAGAAGGACGGGTTCGACTACGACCTGACTTCCGGGTTGAAAGCCTTCAAGGGCTGTCACATCAAGGCGGAGTTGTATAAGCCGCTGACGGACGATGAGATGTCTACCGCTGAAAGCGAATTGCGTCGTTTGGTACGTTATGCGCCTATCGCGGTTCGGTTGAATGGTAAGCTCATCAGCCGCGACCCCGAAAAGCTGAAGTGGGATGTCGTGACTGACGATGCGTACATCAAGATTGACCGGTCCAAGGAGCTGGAGGTATTCAACAAGGGTGTCTTCGTCCGGTCGTATCCTGAAGGCGACTTCGGAGCTGGTGGTGAGATTGTAAGCAAGCACCATCTCAAGCTCAATTTCGCGCGTAACGATATCCTGCGCTTCGATTGTGAGATTTTCAAACGAATCGAAGACAAGATAAAGGAGCGGTCCTTCGAGATTGTTCGTGGGAAGCGAAACCTCAACAAGGGCGAGCGCGAATTCCTGTCCCGGCGTGTCAATTCGTACGACACGCCGATGGACAAGTCGGTCGTGGCAGACCTGCCGTTGATTCTCGACGTGCAGGGGAAGGTCCGGACGATTCGCGAGGTCTTGGCTGCACCGCAGTTGGCGCTTTCCACCAGCAAGAAGGCTTTGGTCGGCCAGAAGGTGCAAGAGGACGGTCTAGCCGTTGTGCTTCCGTGGGAGACGCTCGAGCAGTTTGGCCTCTACCGGTATGAAGAAGAGACCGATGTCGACGTGCTTAAGCGGTTCATGCGGCGACTGGAGCTAGGGTCCGGGCTGTTCTTCGACGGCAATGCGGTAGAACTGGGCGCGCTGGCAGAAGGCCTTAAAACCGACTACCGCGTTTTCGAGGTATCTGAACTGGATGCGGGTCAGCGTGCGTTTCTGCACGTGCTCGAGCACTATCAGGATGCGTTCCTGAAACTCTTCCGGAAGGCGGAGCGCCCAGAAAAACGGGTGATGAAGCTTGGGGACTCGAGCCTTGCTCTGGCATGGACGGATGGGAAGTCGTACGTCACCTACACGGTCGGCATCGCAGACGGTGTTATCAAGGGCGGCGTTGACGAGATGTCGAAGGCGTTGTTGCTGCAGCTGCATGAATACTGCCACGATGACAATGACCTGGATGACCACGGTCATGATTTCGGCTTCTACCAGAAGTTTCATGATTTCGCACTGCATCGCATGACGCAGTTGAGCGAGCTCGCGAGAAAAATGGACAAGGCACTGCGCCGGGAGTTGGTCAAGACTGGCGCGATTGCAGTTTCGGCGTCGACCGAAGATGGTGCTAGCTCCGCTCGGGCGCGAAGCCTCAAGGGTCACGAAGTGCAAGAAGCAATGTTTGCAGCACGGCAGGTACCGTTGTTCGATGGGAAAGCCTCGTAATTTCGAAGCCCGCAGATTCTTGCGGGCTTTTTCTTTTTGGCTCGTCTCGTCTCGCCTCGAGGAGGGCTATGCAAGATGCTCTGGCACAAAAGCTCGGTTCATACGGTTCGACGAGAAAAGAATAAAGGCCCGATAGGCGGGCCTTTTAGAAATCAGTGCATGGCCTGACTTGTCGCAACGGGTTTACGCTTGGGCGCTATTTTGCGGCACCGGCCGTTCAACAGCGAAGAACGTTCCACCCATCTGTCCTTCAATATCATCCTTCAGGTCGACGTAGTCCGCTTCGATGTATCGCAGTTCCAGGCGATGGTTGAGCATCGCAACCTCACGCCACGAACTTTGGTACTGCGGCAAGATGTCCGCAGGGCGCTGGTTCGGCCGCATTGGGTAGGGGATGGCATACACGCGGCAGCTGTTGTAACCGGGTGCAATGTAAATCGTTTCGGTACGAGTTTCTGACATGGTTCCTCCAGTAAGATGGCCTTTGTCCTCCGTATAGCCAGGTTTCCTGCCCGGTCGGCGGAGCCGGGCAGGGAGAGCTAACGCGGCGGTGAACGCACGGATACGCCTTGACAAAACGGTCGCTTTCTAACAAAAACTGTCTGCGTCCTGCTAAACTGGTTGCACGGAGAAACCAATGAAAACAGTACGTTTCATTTCGAGGGCGGAAGCCGTCAGGCTGGCCGCAAAACGCGATGCAGCCGTTATATCCATCCACGACAAAAGCGAGTCGCCAGCGACGTTGAAGTCCGGATGGGCGGACGTACTCGTCTTGCGTTTTCACGACACGGACGGGCAACTGATGGGCCTGGAGGTGTTTAGCGCTGAGCAGGCGCAAAGCGTCAAATCATTCGTTGAGCGTGTCGGCCCGCGCATAGACGAACTGATTGTCCACTGCGCGCTTGGGCAGAGCCGCTCAGCGGGCCTCGCAATGTTTCTCGCGAAACACTATGGCGTCCCGTGCTTCAAGGGCCAGCTGCCCGTGTCGGAAAGCTACCGGATTTACAACAAGAAGGTTTTTAGCATGATGGATGAGGCGTACTACGGCCCAATCGGAAGTGCGTTTGAAAACCTTCCGCCGGAAGTCTAAAACCGGAACGGGGAAAGTGAAAATGAGAAAGGTCATTCTGAGCGGTGTGGTCGCGGGGCTTATGCTTGGCGGCATGCCGGCACACGCCGCAGCGCCCGCGACGGTCGCCCGCATCACGCAGCAGTACTCGGATGATTTGTGGGCCGACTACAAGGATTTTGAAGTTCCCCGCGACGACAAGTTCGCCGCGCGCGCGCAGCGCGTGGGAAATCGACTCACGGCCATCCTGGGCGAATCCGGACAATGGAAGGTGCTGGTATTCAGCGACAGGGAGCTGCCGCCGGCCACCGCTCTTGACGGGCGTCGCCTGGTTATCTCGAAAGATTACTGCGAATCCTTATCGGATAACGCCCTTGCCTTTGTTATGGCGCACGAGATGGGCCACGTGAAGCTCGGCCACGTATCCGCGAACATCGGAAATCTGCTCGACGCGGCGAAGGTGACCCCCGGAAACTGGCGGGACCTGTTGCCGTACACGCCCTACACCGAGGCCGCCCACCGGGTCATGGAAGAACAGGCAGACGCATTTGGCGCAAAACTGGCGACCCGGGCAGGCTTTGACGCAGTCGCGGGCGCGAGAGAGGTATTGGCGGGGATGGCGCCCGACAGCAACCATCCCGACCCGAAGGCCCGTGTCGCCGCCCTCACCGGCTTCTGACGGCTGGTTGCCCGTTAGAAGCCCGGTTTCGTTTTAGGGCACAGCAATCGCTCAAGGGCCTCGTCCGTGCTACCGGGCAGGACGGCGTCGAACCGAAGGGATGCCGGGGCGTCTGACATCCCCACGACGTCGCCCTGAGCATGGTGCTTCTCGAAGGACGTTGTGCGGCCGATGGCAACGGAGTGCTCTTCACACCGGAGGATTTTGTCGCCGATGACTGAGCGGAATGCTTCATGCCCGTCGGCAGTCAAGTGCGGGTCGCTGAGGTCGACCAGCACGCGCACGGTAACCTCCCTCCCGTTTGTCACCACCGTATCCCTATCGATTGAGAGCGTCGAGGGTGTATCGTCGACGACCGGTCCGGTCGCCGGAACGACTGTCCATTCGGCATGTGCATTGGACGCGGCCACCGCCAGCAACATTGAAACGGCCGAAGCGCGGAGAGACCGGTGGTATGAGGAAGTGAGCATGTTAGTCCGCAAAAAGGTTTTACAAAGCGTATCTGAAGCCGATTTATCCGCACGGCGTCGGGATAAATGCCGTGCCTTCACGAGGACAACATCTCTCGCCCAACTGCCGTCAGTCACCCATGAAGGACGAGATTTTCAGGAGCTTTATCAGGATGAAAACCACACTTCACGACGTCACCTTTGCCCCCTATCCAGACACGGATGGTGCCCAGTTCCGCCTGGTCACGTGGTACGGAGGCGTAGCAATTGACACGATTGGGCAGTCCCGCGTGAAGGTGGGCTACTCGCTCACCCAAGACGGCGGTGCGGCCCTGTTCGAGACACCCGCCGGCGAGGCGTCCTACCTCGCTTCGCCGAACCACCCGGTCGAAGGCCCGCATACGCCAGCGCACTTGATGGCCTATCTGACCAGCGAGTTCATTTTGCTGGACGCGATTGACGCTGAGGCGGACAAAAGCGAACCAAGCGCCGCGCGGCTTGAACTGCTGAAGGCGTTCCAGGCACACCTTGGTCCGTTGTGGGATTGCGTGGTCGCACGCTACGGCGTGGAGGTAGTGAACACGCCATGAGAGGGGGCGCGCGAACGCATGCCGGCAAGGCACTGCGCGAACGCTAAACGCGCAGAAACCGGGCCGGGACCGCATCCGCAAGCCAGACGTTGTTTTCCGAGATGTAGAACGGGTGGCCGGCCGCCAACATGCCCCGGGCATCAACGTTAAGAATGACCAGCTCTGCATTCTTGCGGCGCCCGCCCACTGCCGTCGCCGTCTCGACGTCCGCCGAAAGGTGCACGTGGTGACGGCGTTGGGGCGTGAGTCCCTCTTTCAGAATGGCCGGCAGCGCCTTACTCGACGTGCCGTGATACAACCTGGGCGGGGGTACGCCCTTCGAAAACGTGAGCGCAACCTGAAGGGTGGAATGCCCCTGGCAGCAGCGAATAGCGTACGCGGTCATCCCGTAGCGGCCCTTCTCATCCTCGCGAACGATTTGCTCGAGCTGCTCCCGGGTGAGCGCCCGACCGTTGGCGTTGCAGCGGGCGAGCAACTCATCAATGGCCACCCACCCCTGCTTGTCCAACTTCAGGCCAATCTTCTCTGGCCTGTGTCGCAGAACTCCGCAAAGGAAGACGCTCAACTTCTCAAGGTCGACATTGGCTGTGCTCATTCGCCGGCTGCCTTGTTAGGCGTGGCCTTTGACGGCAAGGCCTGAAATGCCTTTTCCACGGCGCGCTTCGCATCTTCGAGCTTTAAAAAACATCGGGTGTCCGCTTCCTTCGGACGGAAGCGCGAGTCGTCCATCTCTTCGGTCACAGTCCAGACCCAGCCGGGAATCTGGGCGACCCACGCGGATTGCTTGCCGATACCTTCAAGTTTCAGGACGGCTACCATGTCCCTTTTCACATGCGCGCCATAAACCTTCATCGGTGCGCCGTGCCATGTCAGTTTGCCGCGTGGAACACAGTCGGCCGCATACCAGCGCCCTAGCGCGGGAGGCGCCGACTTTTCATTAGAGAGTGCAGTT
The DNA here is from genome assembly GCF_014397655.1 of Paraburkholderia sp. UCT31. Taxonomy (NCBI): domain Bacteria; kingdom Pseudomonadati; phylum Pseudomonadota; class Betaproteobacteria; order Burkholderiales; family Burkholderiaceae; genus Paraburkholderia; species Paraburkholderia sp. UCT31. The sequence goes on along the minus strand of NZ_VZQP01000029.1, from coordinate 34,483 downwards.
GAGTTCAATATTAAGCTCCGTGAGTCCTTTACATCATGTTCGCATTATAGCGGTATTTGTAAAGGATAAAAAAGATTCCGCGTCAAGGACTTAACCTTGAACGCGGAAATGGAATCACAGGTTGCCGACGAAGGAAATCGAGGACGCGAGACCGCTTGCCGGGTGGGTGCGTTTTTGCTGCCCTCCCGCGTTGATGCGGTCGAGTTCCAGGGTTGCGGCCGCGTGCGTCGGGAAATACTCACTGTCGCGGCTTCCCGGTTCATTAAAGCCGAGAGGGTTACGGTAACTCGTCCCGACGTAGTAACCCGCTGCCGACTGCATCACCTTGAGCGGCGAATAGCGGCCCTTGTCTTCGTCGGAAACGTAATCGGCTTTCTTGACCTGTTCGGAGTTCATTTTTCGTGTCCTTTAGTTTGACATAAGCGTCTTCCGGTATAGCGCACGCGGGGCGGTGCCGATAAGCGGCTTCCAGTCCTGAACGATGCGCAGTGGCGCGAAGCGGTAAAACCGGGTCCGCCCGGCGTAGCCGAAAATCGAGAATAACCCCTCAAACTGCGAATATTCCCCGATTTTGACTCAGCGCGAAGTGGGCCAACGAGCGGGTTTGATGGTTGTAGGAAAGACTTAACGCTCTTCCGACGACAGTACGACAGTTTTGTCAAGGAAAAGTCGTGAATACGGCTAAAAAGCCTCGCTATATGTCAAGTAGCCGTTGGACGGCACTGTGCGGCAACAGTCGCGCACAACCAACCTCGTAGCCTTTTTAAGGAATTGTATGACGACGAAAGCAGACATCATCGAGCAGGTAGCTGGTAAAACCGGTGCGACGAAGGGCGACACCGGCCGTTTCTTCGACGCGCTCGTGGAAGTCATCACGGAAGCGCTCGATGCGAACGAAAGCGTCTCGCTGACCGGTCTCGGAACCTTCTCGGTCAAGCACCGCGCCGCTCGCACCGCGCGCAACCCGCGCACCGGAGAAGCTGTGAAGGTGGCCGCAAGCCGCTCGGCACGTTTCTCGGTGAGCTCGACGCTCAAGAAAGCCCTGAACTGACAAAAAGCGGCAGGTCCCGCGCGCGCTACACTGAACACGTTGGCTGTTTCCCCGTGTTGACACGAGCTGAAGAGGCCGACGTAGAGCCGGCCCGCCGCGTGGCACCACGTTTCTAGGGGAATCCTTTGTCTACCTTGTCGCGCGACTATCTGTTCCAGAAGCTTGATACCGGGGAGGTGCGCTGGCGCGTGTACGCTAACGAGCTGATGTTGCATCTGTTCGGACGGTCGGGCGATTGGCAGCAGACGGTGGCGCTGACAGGTGAGCAGTTTGAGTCCGTCTCGCGTTTCGGCATCTCAACGTCGGTGTGTAGCTTGCGGGTTGAGTCGCCCGAAGGAACACTGAACATTCTTCTAGTTGGGCGTCAACGGGAACCCGGGGTTTGGGGAGGCACCGCTACGATTGCGTCAGAGAGCGTCAAGGCGGTGGTTCGCGAACTACGGCATTCGCTTGCGCTTGCCAAAAGAGGTGCGTTGCCGATAAGGCTGCCGGCCATTGTCGGAAAAGCTAACTCCCTTCAGCTTTGGGGGCGGTTCGTGCCGGCGCGGCACGGTTCAGCGCGAGCGACGCGCGACGCACTGACCGGCCTGCCAAATCGCGCAGCCGCTCATCCCCGCCTCGAGCTCGCGCTGAAGTCGGCACCTGAAAGGCGCTTCGCGTTGCTGCAGATTGGCCTCGACAATTTCAAGCGTGTAAATGAACACTTCGGCCATGACGCCGGAGACCGGGTGCTGCAGGGAGTTTCAGCCGCCTTGAAGGCGTGCGTGGGCGAGAGCGCGATGCTCGCGCGCATCGGCGGCGACGAGTTTATCGTCCTGGCCGAGGTCGACGAGCAGTATACGGGCCTCGAGGGGTTGGCGAATCGACTGATAGAAGCCCTGGGCGAGCCGTTCGACATTGGTGAAACTAAGCTTTACACCGGCTGTTCGATTGGTATAGCAGTGTCTCCCCAGCATGGCACGACTCGCGAAGAACTCGCGCGGCATGCCGATATGGCGCTCGACGCCGCCAAATGCGCCGGTAAAAACACCTACAGACTCTTTACCGCAGAGATGGACGACAGAGTCTCTGAGTACGTGTGGCTTGACCAAAATCTTCGTAAGTCGCTGGAAAACCCCGCGTTCGAGCTTCATTTCCAGCCGAAGATATCGCTGCGCAACGGCGCGGTCGAAAGCGTGGAAGCGTTGGTGCGTTGGAATAGCCCTGAGAAAGGCCTCTTGCGGCCCGACTCATTCATCCCTTATGCAGAGGAAACCGGCCTTATTGTTCCCCTCGGCAAGTGGGCGCTGAACGCGGCCGCGCGGCAAGCACGAATCTGGAAAGATGCCGGCCAGCCGTTGCGGGTGGGGGTCAATCTGTCCGGGCGACAGTTGCGGGACCCACGCCTCTTTGCCGACTTCGAAAGGGCGCTTGCCCTCAATGACTTCAGCGAATCTCCGCTCGACATCGAGCTGACTGAATCGTGGCTCATCGAGGACCAGGCGTGCGCTCTTGAGCTAATCGAGAAGTTTCACAGTCGGGGTGCCCAGGTTCACCTGGACGACTTCGGAACGGGGTACTCTTCGCTATCGCGTCTTGCCCAACTGCCCCTGGATGCCCTCAAGATGGACCGAAGCTTTATCGACACCGTGCAGTCGGACGTACGCGCGCAAGCACTGGTCCGGTCCATCGCTACCGTCGCGAAGGAGTTGAACATCGCGGTCATCGCGGAGGGCGTCGAAACGGCAGAGCAAGGGAAATTCCTTGAGCACATCGGCGTCGAATATGCCCAAGGATACCTGTACGCCCGCCCTATGACCGCGAAACGTTTTGAGAAATGGCTTGCCGCGTGGAAAACTGACAAGCCCTCGTGAAGGTTTGTAGCCCTATTCCCGTTGCGAGTCGCCACTCATCATCGAGTCAAATGAGTTCCGGAAGGTACGGCGGTGCGCCACAGCAGCTTGAGCCGGAAGAACCGGGCTTTCTGTCGTCACGCCATCGGCCTTGCGAACCGCAGTGCCCACGGCGAGGAACTCGACAATGCCACCGCCGAAATCGTGGATGTACAGGTCCGTACCAAGAATTTCGTCTGCGCCGGCAGCTTGTGCTTCCTGCTCGAGGAGGTCCAGCGCGTGCTCGCGAGCCTCGTACATCATCGAGGTCAGTTCAGGAATCTCGCCCCGTTTGAAGCTCTTGAAGAATGAGGTGATGCTGCCAGCGAGTCCAAGCGAGTAAACGGCGGTGCCCATTACGATTTTGACGGGTACGTAGCCCATTTGTGTCAGGCTCCACAGCTCGTCACAAGTCAGGTCGCAGCTGACGGGGGATGAAGCGTTGATGGCCGGGTGATACGCGGCCGTGCCCGTCATCAGCATTTCGTGGAATCCCATGAACGGAAGAAGGTCGATTTCCACGCCGACTACTGCATTTGCGCCCGCCGCCTTCGCCTCGGCCAGCATCCGTTGTAACGCAGAGTGCCGGGTCTGGTTCAAGATGGCGCTGAATTCAGGAATCTCGCCGCGCATCATCGATTTCAACGCGCCAGAGAGGGAGCCGCCCATGCCCACTGAGTATGCGATGTTGCCAAACGCAAACCGGCGCGGCTGATAACCAGCGTCCATCATGCAGAACAGCTCTTTGCCGTCGAACGAGGAGGTAAACGGATGGTGCGAATCGTCGCGGGAATGCACTGCCGAACCTGTGGACAGGAAGTCCATATAACCTTCGAATGACGTCAGTTCAGACATCACGCCAGTAATACCGGTCGCCCCGACCTGGTCAGCTTCCGCCTGGAGACGCGCGAGAGCCGCGTCCCGGCCGTCTTTTACCAACTTGGTCACTTGAGGGCATTCGCCGCCCGCCAGATTGCGCATCCCCGCGCCGATAGAACTCATGAAACCGAGGGATTGCACGCTGTTACCTATGACCATTTGCCCCGGCCGAAGGTTTTTTTGACGCAGACAAAAGGCTTCGTTACCTCCCAAACCGCTGATGACCATTGAGCGCTGTGTGGCCGAATGTGGTTTATTCATGTTCAACTTTCTCGTTAAAAGGTTTTGTTTATGTAGGCTGCTCACCTTTCGGCGGCAAATAGATAGCTTCACGGCTAACGGAGGCAGGAGAAATCCCGCCTCCCGACTCACTCGCTTAGAAGAGCTGAACCGCGCTGCCCTCCTCAAGTGCAAGTTCGAACGAATCACCGTGCTGCGGCGCGCAACTCTCCGCCGCTGGTGTGCCGTCGGAGCCAGGCGCCGCTGCGTCGGCCTCGGGTTCTGCCGCGCCGGCGGGCGTCTCTTCTTCCGGCTCATCTGTGGCGAAACAACCGCGCGTGTTGACTGCTGAAGCCTGCATGAAGTTGAAGTATTGTTCTTGGTGGTACTCCGCGTGTGCGGCTTCCACAGCCTGGGCAGCGGGACTGTGGGGTGCCTGGAGATACTGTTGCCAGAAACGCCGCCAGAGGTCCAGCATGCCCGGCGTTTCCCAGACGAGCATAGGAATCACCAGGCTCGGCGCCCGCTTTCCGATAAGCCGCAACAGCTCCTTGCAAAGAGGCAGCGTACCCGTCTCTCGGCAAAAGCTCTGCAACGCAGTCCGGGCGCGAGAGTTCGGTTCCAGGCCGGCGCAAATAAAGGACTCGCTGATGTGCTGCACCCGCGAACGCGTGACTCCCGGCGCATGTACGAGCAGCGGGAGGACGTTGTCGGGGTCGCCTTTGACGATATCGTACGGCCCGCTCATCAACGAGACAATCCGGTTCCACTGCTCCGGGGGAAGCGCTGGATGCCCCTCGTCGCGGCGGCGCACCACGTCTTCATATGTCAGGGCGCCCTTGACCTTGTTAATGCGGGTCGAGATGACGGCAAGATTGCCGGGCGCATACGCGCCGTCGTTCAGAACCCGGTCGACCGACCAGTCTGTAGGCAGACCCGTCGAGCGCGTGAGTTCGACAAGCGAGATGGGGCAAATGGATACGTCGATGCTTTCCAGATAGTCGGGCGTCACCTCGGGGTGAACGAGCCGTTCCCGCAGCAGTGCGTTCAGTCGCAACTGCAGCCATTTCCGCTCATAACGGCTTGGCCGCGTCACCGTGACCATCCGCTCTTTAGCGGCATTGAAGCCTTTCTCCACTGACGACGGGGCCGCCATGTTCGGCGTAATCCCGAGTGCGTAGAAGTCCCAGCCGAGTTCGAAACCCGTCTTGTCTATGTCAAGTGCTTCATTCCAGGTCATGTCGAGGTCTCCTTCGCGACGTCTGAAGCCCTGTCGTCGCACAAAGGGCCTGCCGGATGCGAGCCGCGCCGCCGAGGGATAGGCCAAAACAGCTGGTCCGCGTGCCGTAGGGCACACGCCATCTAGGTGCGGGTCTTTAGCAGGTGTTAACGGCGTTGATTCTAGCATGCACAACGCCTTGTGAATTAGTAAAGGGACCAGTTGTAAAGGAAAAATCTGGAAATGGCAGGCTGGGTGGGCCTGTGAAGTGTCCGTATCCGTTACAAAACATAAGAAGCCCGCTTGCAAAGAGCGATGCGTGCTTGTAAAATCATTTACATGTTGCTAACCCCCGTAAGCAACATTGGCTTTCCCTCTCTCAGGTTGAGCTGTTTTTTTAGGCCCGCTGCGACACCGCGCGGGCCATTTTTTTGTTCGCTGCACCCAACCGGGGCCGTCGCGCGGGACAAAGAAAAACCGCCAGCAGAGCTGGCGGCAAATAAACATCACGAGGTGGGCTACGACCGCGAAAGATTGATTGGGGCTAACGTCAGCCACCTAACGGTTCGTCTTCATCTTCACCCTCGTCCGGTTGACCTGTGGCTTTCATAAGCAGGTCGCGCAGAACGTCCGAGTCTTCACTGCAGCCCTCATATCCCCCAACGAACTGGTGAAACACGCTCGAGACGATTTCACGAGGAAGCTCCCCCTCAATCTCGTCTTCCCTCATGTTTTTCAGGTGGTCTACCCCGAAGGTGTATGGTGCGCACCACTCTTCAAAGCTCTTGAGCCGCTCGACGAGCGTTGCTCGTTCAGGCGTGTTCTCGGGGATAAACTTCAGCGCCTCGGCTGCAGCGGAAAGCAGGTTACTCACCTCGCAATCCTGTGGCAGGAAGTCGAACTGCACTTCTCGCGACTGCGTGGTCTTGCGACCGTGGGCGGTGTTCCAGCAGCTGTCGCCGCGCGCGTGTGCAACGACTTCGAGCGAGCGCGAGTGGTTCAGGCGGATTCCTTGACCTGCGAGGTGGTCCGCGACGCGGCGTGCTGCTGCTTTCATTTCCTGATTGTTCGACATCTTGGTTCTCCGATACAGGTGGCCTCTTACTTCGGCACTCCCTCTTACCGACACAAGGCCACCCTAAGGTTGACCGCATTGTCGAAAGAAAAATGTGTTATCCCTATTCGCGCAAGCCTTTCGGCCGGGAGTGGCAGGCGGGGCCCGGGTGGCATAACCACTTACAGTGTGTAGACACCTCCAACGGCGGCCCTTGCCCGGTCACAGGCGCACTGCCCGGCAAGGGACCTTTGACGGCCTCCCACCCTAAAGATTTCGAGGCTTTCCGCACGAGGCCGGGTAAACGAAAAAGACCTCCGCAGTGCGGAGGTCTGAAAAATCAGCCGGATAACCTTCGAGCGGAGCGAACTAGAACCCTTGTGCAACCGGCTCGAGTGTCGATGCGGACTTTACCGTCACAGGCAAAATTGCCGGGTCCGGTTCATCCAGAGGTATTACTGCGCGCCCGTCTTGCCCAAAAACCGTGGCGAAAGACAGATAGGAAAGAAAGACCTTAATCGTGCGCTCGCGATAAGCCACCTCTTCGCGTGCGTCGATGCTCTGGAATAGTCGTTTGACGTGAAAGGCAAGTTCCTCCGACTCCTGACCGCGCTTTGCTTGTTGCGGCTGTCCACCGTCGACGGAAGCCGGTGTAGCGCCATCCATCTCGATGAACCTGTCGGTAACCTGTTGCACGAGGTGCTTCATGACGATGCCGAGCATGACCTCAAATACGTCCCGCTCCGTTGCGCGACCGTTGTTCGGGTCGCCGAAGCAACGGTGTGCGACAAGGCGCTTCAAATCGTCAATCAGATTGTCGCTGCGGGCATAGTGGTACTTGGCGTACAGCCAGAAATGGCTGTCGGGATTTACGGGTTTGCTCATGGACATGCTCCTGAATAATTGGCCTGGTAATCCGTGTAGGGACCTGGCAAGCGCGACGTTATCCAGCTTGCGCAACTGTTGGCTGGCGGCCGGCCGGGCTTCAGTGCGGACACCCCCTTTCTGACCACATCGCTACACGGTTTCTCAAAGGAAAAGAGGCCGCATTCTGCCATGACCCGGTTCCATGCTGTAAAGGCTGTTGCCTTCGATTGCTTCGGCACGCTTGTGCATTTCAGCCTGCCTCCCGAAGCATTCGCGCGGGTACTTGAGTCTCGCCGTCGCCACGACCTGCCTGCGCGCGACGTAATGCGGCGGCGCTGGACGCTCTTCGAGGCAGCCGAGGCGTTCGAGGCAAACCTTGGGGATGCCGAGCTGCTGGCGCTTCAGGAACGGCTCGATGCTGAAATAGCATCCGTTGAGTTGTTTCCCGAAACGCGTGACACGCTTTTGACTCTCCGAGAACAGGGGTATCGGGTTGCCGTGTGCTCGAACCTTGCCATGCCCTATGCCCGCGCGGTTGACCGTCTGGTTTCCGACCTCATTGATGCCCGCACGTGGTCATTCAACGTCGGCGCGACCAAACCCTCTCCCGTCATCTATTCGGCGCTGTGCGAATCCGTTCGGTGCCCGCCGGCCGAGGTACTCATGGTCGGGGATTCGCTCCATGCGGACTATCAGGGTGCCCTCGATGCGGGGCTGGCCGCGCTGCATCTGGTCCGCACGGGAAGCCCATCCGGAATGCACCAGGTTCGCACGCTCGCAGAAGTCCCTGCCATGCTCAAGAAATGTTAAGCTTTACAAATTCCCCGCGCTACCGGCAACTCACGTCCCGCGCGCTTTCACATACGGAAAATCCATGAAGTTTCAAGTAGCGTCCGACCTCCACCTCGAGTTTCTCCAACGACACTTCCCCGGCTACCGGGTCATTGAACCCAATCCGGAGGCCGATGCCTTGATATTGGCCGGTGACATCCATTCGCACACGCATGCCTTGGACGCCTTTGCTGGCTGGCCGGTCCCCGTCTTCTACGTGCATGGCAACCATGAAATGTACGGAGCCCACTATTGGGGGCTTCTCCAGCAAATGCATGACAAGGCTGCGGCGAACGGAATTCACCTGCTTGACGACTCGGAAGAATCGCTAGGCGAAATCCGTCTCCTCGGGGGGTGCCTGTGGACTGATTACGCTTTCGCAGGTGACCCTTCGATGGGAATGCATCTCGCACAGCGCAACTTGAATGACCACCGGCTCATCCGCGCGGGGGGAAATGCGCCATTTCGCGCGGCAGACGCGCTTTCCGAGCATCGAAAGACACGCGGGTGGCTGAGCAAGAAACTGGCAGAGCCGTTCGAGGGAAAGACAGTGGTGGTGACTCACCACGGCGTGCACGCGAATTCAGTTCACCCTCGCTTTCAAGGCAGCGACCTGAACGGAGCCTTCGTTAGCGACCTCACACGCCTCGTGGAAAAAGCAGACGTCTGGATTCATGGCCACGTTCATAATTCTGCTTTTTACTCCGTCGGGAAATGCCGGGTCGTCGTCAACCCGCGTGGTTATCCGTTGAACCTCGGACTCGCGGGTGCAGTCGCAGATATCAAGTGGGAGAACCCGGAGTTCGACGCAAGCTTGCTGGTAGAGGTTTAAAGAGTGGCTTTACAGCAGCATTGGAATGACCTGCTGTAAAGCTCGGCAAAAGAAAAGCGCCCGTCAAGCCAGGCTTGGGGCGCTTTTGCAATCAAATGAAGCGGGTTAACTGAAACCTGGCCGGTTCGCGCTCACTCAACGAGCAGCTCGGCTGCGTCGCGCCCGCGACTCAATGTTACGATGAGCGCATCAGCATCGTATCCTGCGTCGACGCTCGCCTGCCGGTGCTTGTAGCGCCGGAGAAGCGACCGATTGACCAGGAAGCCTTGTCCGCGAAGCTCAGCCTGAAGCTCGTCGAGCCATTCGGGTGCGCCGAGAATGACGAGATTGTGTGGCTGTTGCTCCATGCGAACGCCGGCCAGCTGCTGGTCCAAGGCATTCTGGACGCGCTCCCGCAGTAGCTCGAGGGAGGTGCCAGTGTTCGTCGGTTGCGCACGGTGGCGGGGCGATTTGATTGCGCCGTGAAAGTCGGCGGCACTAATGGGAAGCATTCTTGTCCTTTATGGGTGTTGCGTAAATTTTGTATAGGCACATCCGGGTTTGGGCCATGGGGGGCCGCATTTGGCTATACCGGCGTAGGCCCATAATGTAAACGAATTCCAGAGGTATTCAAAATCATGTTAACTCCAATCGAAAGAGCTGTTCCCCCGCGTCCGGCGCCGCCCCCTGCTTCCCCTCACCCGTATCACCGTGTTGGTCGGACCGAACGGCAGCGGCAAATCGACCTTCCTGGACGCGTTTCGCGAGCTGGTTCTGACTCCGAACCCGCGCTGGACGGAGGAGTCCGCGTTGGTGCTCCCGACTGGCGACTGCAAGGCCGTGATGTTCATGTCCAGCGAGCTGGATAACCTCCGGCTGTTCGCCAAGCGTGACCATCGTGGCCGGCTCATGCCCAACGGTTCAATGACGGGCCGTGAGCTGGGGGTCGCGATGTTGCAACGTGAAATGTCCCATGGGCAGGCACGGTACAGCGAGATGCAGGATGTGTTCAAGAGTGACGAATTCGACGTCGTGGTACTCGACGAACCGGAAAGTGCCTTGGACCTGGACGGACTCGGCTGGCTCCATCGCGAGGTCCGGAAAACGACGAAGCAGGTCATCATCGCTACGCACAACCCGCTGCTACTAAGCCTGGAGCGGGAGCACGAAGGGTCAGTGCAAGTGTTTGGCAACGACCCCGACTACGCGGAGCGCATCATGGCGGTGTACGAGCGCGTGCTGACAGGTAGAAGCTTTGGCAAGGTCGAGGCGCGGTTGCCTCGGCACGCGGTCTCAAAGCGCAAGCCATCTACCAAACCCCCTCGCCCGCTTCGACCGCCGAAGGAAGTGCTCGACATGGTGAAGCATTGCAAGACGGTGTGAAGCGCAGGACCTACCTTAATCGCAGTTGACCTTTATTTAGCCGCCGGCGCCTTGTGCGCCGGTTCTTTTTTAAGCGGGGTTGACGCCAACGGGCGTCGGCGCCGCGTGGATTCCTATACCTCGAAGGACCAACTTCCTTAACGAGGACAATACGATGGGACAGAATCAGGAATACCAGAACTTCGAACTCGACCCGGCAATTTTGTGGGACATCATCAGGTCGCAGGCTGGAACCCGGGACAAGGCATTGCTGGAAATCGTCATGAACTCGGTCGATGCCGGCGCTACCCGCGTTGATATCACGCTCAACGAGCGCGGCTTTGGTGCTACCGACGACGGTAAGGGCTTCGCGGACAAAGACGAGATTTTGCGTTTTTTCAAACGCTTTGGTACTCCGCACAAACAGGGCGACGCAAAGTTTGGTCGCTACCGTATGGGTCGAGGACAAATCATGTCGTTCTCCTTGAATAGCTGGAGAAGCAGCACCTTCCGCATGGACGTCAACATCAAGGAAGGGTTGGGTTTCATGCTACACGAAAACCTGCCGTTCCAGACAGGTTGTGTCATCGAGGGGCAGTGGTACGACAAGCTTCGGCCATCCGACTTTCTGGTCCTTAAACAAGGCCTCGAGCAGCTGTGCCAGTACATCCCTATTCCGGTGTATCTCAACGGCGAACGCATTTCCGTCGAGATGGATAAGGAGAAATGGACGCTGGTCGATGACGATGCCTATTACCGGCTTCGTCTCGACGGAAACTCACTGACGGTCTACAACCAGGGCGCCCTCGTTCGAGCTTATCCCAGCGGCCAGTTTGGCGTAGGGGGCGTGGTCGTGAGTAAGGGCCAATTGCAGGTGAATTTTGCCCGCAACGACATCCTGCTTCAGGAGTGCGAGGTCTGGAAGCGTGTTGCCGCGAAGCTGCGAGCATACGCGCGCGAGCGTCAGGAGAAGAAGCCCGTGATGGACGAGCCGTATCGCACATCGCGCGCGTATGCGCTCACATCGGCTGACTTTCCGAATGCGATTGAGTTCGCGCAGGCGGTGGACGGCGACAAGGTCCTCACAGACATCACTGGTAAGCACCTGTCGTTCGGTGAGCTCGTCAGCCGCGTCAGCAAGTCGGCGAATAAGCTGGTGATGAGTCCGCAGGCCGGCAGCGTCATTGCTGACAAGGTGCATAAGTCAGGCTTGGCAGTCGTGCTTTCCCCGAAGACTCTGGAACGGTTCGGCGCACGTACCTTGCCGGACCTGCTCAAGCGAGTTATCGACGCGGGCACGGCGCGGTTCAACGCTCCGCATCTCGTTGGAAACGTGCAGTTCGCGCTCGCAGCATACCAGGAGTTTGAGTTCGTTGCTGCGTCGCTGAGTGAGAACTACGAGCCGGTGGAGGATAAAGCGCTGAGCGCGAAAGAGTTGATTGTGTTGCGCGCCATCCGCGAGGGCCACGAGTCGATGTTCTGGCAGTTGCGTTCGCGCTTTCATGGCAAGAAGCTTCGCCAGATTCGCATTGGGGAGTCGGACACCGCTGCCGCGTGGTACACGGGAGCAGACGTTATCTTCCTTAACAGGGAGAACTTGTCTTTACCCGGTCACAAGGGTGCTCTGGTTCCTCACTTGACGAAGGTGGGGGCGTACTTGATTCACGAGAACCTGCACGACACCCAAAGCGCCGCCGCGCATACGCATGGCGAAGAGTTCATGATGGAGTTCCACGAGCTCGTCGTCAGCGGCGCATTAGGGACCTTCGTGAATCGTGCGATGGACGCTTATCTCGTGCTGAAGGTCAAGGAAGCGAAAAAGACGACGCTGGGCGACCGCAAGGAGATGGACCGTCAAGCTGCGCTCGAAGGTGACCTGCCTGAGGAAACGTCGATAACAGAAGGCTCGCTCCTTCCTCTTTGATGATTGACTCGCCCCCGCGATTTTTGCGGGGGCGTTTCTTTCGGCTGGTCCGCTTCGCTATACCGGATTCACGAGGCCAACTTAGGAGAAAACCGTATGTCGTGTTATGAATGGGAATCAGGGACGCTAGTTATTCCGTCGGCGGATTGGGCAAAGTTCAAGGCTGCACTGCGCGACGCTTTCAACAAGGCGCAGACGCATGACTTCGAACTTGCGCAGAAGGCATACGACGCCCTGCTCGCAGACGCAAAGGGCAAGCGGGGCTACGACTGGCTTCTGAACTTCAAGCGCCTGCTCACGGCGTCCCAGCAGTCACCGCTACGATACACCTACGGCGAGGTGAAGGTTTATCCCTTCAAGTTGCGCTCCGCCGAGGAGGTGTTCTACTTGCTTACGCCGAATCCTGCGAAGCCCGGCGACAAACCGCGCCGCCCTCTGAAAAAGGACTTTCCTTTGGCAACGGGCAAGACGGTGGAATTTGACGCTGGCGACGGAGGCATTACGCTCATCGAGGAAGGCCGCTCTGTACGCTGGGCAGTGAGCGAAGGCAATCGCGCGTGCGAGCGCGCACGTGAGTCGTACATGGGCAAGCGCTTTTTCGAGTTGCTGCGCACCGTTAAATGGACGCGTGGAAGCGGTGGTGACATCGTTGGAAACAATGAGTACAACCGGGACGACATGGAAGAAGGTGGTGGGGGTAACTTGGTGACAGGCTCGTACGGGCCTACGTCGAAGGACGGTTTTCGCAGTTTCCGTGTCCGTCTTTACTAGCCCGCAAAAAAGCTGCATCATTCGAGTCCCCGTCAGTTCGCTGGCGGGGCTTTTCTTTCGAGTTCTGCTGTTCGCAGCCCGTCTCCGCAAAGTGGTATTTTTCGTCGGCTCTTCTAGACGCGCGCCCGGCACCTGACCGCAGTCGTTATCGGCCGCCTGCTCGCGTAGGGGGAGCGACAAAAAATCCCCCGGGAAGCAAGCTTGCCGGGGGATTACGCAAATCAATTTACAGCGGTGTTGCTGCCAGCGGCTTCGCGGGCCTCGTACTCGAGAACCTCTAGTTCGAGCAAGAGGGTGAACTCCGCATCGAGACCCAAATCACCCACGGATGACGGAGTGACAGGAAGATTGAACGTGTAAGTGGCAACCGCGCGCACATAACCCTCCATCACCAGTTCAGCAGAAGCCGGACCGCCGTAGCGTTTAACCACGTCGGCGCGCCGCTCCTGAAGCGCGGTAACCAGAGTGCGCAGGATTGTCATGCCCTTCTCCACCTCGCCGGCCTTGATAGCCTCGTACGCCACAATCTCTGGCGCAGTGGGGAGCGCCGCGTGCAACTCTACTTCGTGCACGGTGCCCGGCACGTAGTCGCGCAACGCCTCATGCACGTCGTACTGGTGCAAGCCCAGCGTCTGCGCACGCAGCCGGGCCGTCGACAGGTGGTCGATGCGGCCGTAGGAGAAACCGTCGAGACCAGAGCTGTAGTTCGGACCTTCGCTGGAGAAGCGCGCGATTACGGTCTTTTGGAAATGGCCTCCGTGGTAGTACAGGTCGCAGGAGCGCCCTTCCTCGTTGACGTACCGGCCCAAAAAGGCGCAGGCGTTGCAGTCGTGCTGGAATTGCGGGGTTTCGCCGGCGGGTGCAACCAGATTAAGGTTTTCCGGGATTTGCGGCTGGTAGCTCATAATGCCCTCAAAGAAATTGAATGGTCCAGCCTCGTATAGCGTCTCGGCGCTATACGAGGCTAGGCACAACCATTTTTCAAAGGACACAATGCGAATCGACTTAATACGCAAGGACGCCAACGAGAACTCCGATGTCCGGATGCCTCGGCCGGACGTTCAGGCCACCCTTCGGCAGACCAACATCGAGGACCTCTTCAATCGACTCAGTCACTTCGAGGAAGACCGCGCACTGTACCCGTGGGCTGACCGGTTTGTGATGGGGCTTCCGCTCCCGTCATGGCAGCGAGCCTTCAAGTGGACGCACACGCAGCAGGTGCGGTTCATCGAAAGCATCTGGTTGGGAATGGACCTCGCGACGCACATGGTCAATGATTTCGAGATGTCCGACGGGAAGAGCTTCGACAAGTTCAGCAATATCGTCCTTGACGGGCAGCAGCGACTCAGGACCATTGAGCGCTACATCCTCAACGAGTTCGCGGTTCCTGACGAGCAAGGAAAACTTCGGCTTTGGTCGGACCTGGGCGTGCGGGAACGCCGGCGCTTCGCCAGAACCTCGTTTCCTCGGAACGAAACGAGGATTTGGGACGAGGCGACGCTCTGTGAGATTTACAATCGCCGCAACTACGGCGGTACTGCGCATCTGGAGGACGAACGCGCGGTGCCCGCAGGCTGACGCCGGCGGGCGGAAGGTAGCCGGCCCGCATTCGGCAGGCCAGCAAATCGGGATAACGGCCTCTCGACTTATTTAGCCAGCGCTACGCGCTGGCTTTTTCTTGGTCGCCGGGCGGCGCAATGCGTTCAGAGGGATGGTCGGCTAGCGCATCAAACCAGAAGGTGGTCGGCGCCTTGTTCTTCAGGTCCCACGCCTGGCTCCAGAAAACCGGGCTATCGAACAGCCCATAGACGCCCTTCTCCCGGACCAGCGCCAGTACGGGTGCAGTTTTGAGGGCGATGCCAAAGTAGCGGGCGGTCTCGACAAACGGCCAGGTTGTGTCGATTACGTGCCCGTCCCTGTCGATGCACCATGCATGCGAGACGGGCACCGGGTACTCCGAGAACGCCAGACCCTCGACGTACGTGAGGTCCGAACGCTCGGCGGCCAGAAGGGTCGCGTTCATGAAGCAGCTTTGCGGCTTCCCTCGCGATATGCCGGTCGGAAGCATAGACGGCATATAGGGCTTTCCGTGACGAGTCATCAGCACGGCCGGCACGTTGCCAAAGCGCGCCGCCGCCTTGAGATATGCAGAGATACCGTTCGCGTTTTCCATTCGCTGATTCTACATGACGGCGGCCGGTTCAACGTGTGAGAGAATGAGCTGTTCGAATGGCCAATCGGCATCAACCTGGTAAGACTTTGCCTCGGATACGGAGGCGTAGGTCCGGCCAGTCCGCCAGTAGTCCGGTTCGCTCGGTGCGTTCGCGTAGGGACGCACTATCACGGGAGACGCTTCCCTAAATTGTGTCGCGGTTACGTCCACCAGAAACCCCGCGCATGTCACGAACATGTGCGAGTCGTTCGCTGATACGTGAAGGAGCGGCTCCAATCCTGCCGTCTCACAAAGCCGATGAATGCGGGCCGAAGCAATGCCGCACATTCCGCCTAGGTCGAGGTCAAAAGGCTGCTCGGGATGGCTTCGGGCATATTCCTCTGCCCAGCTTCGAACGCCTGTTGCAATACCGCGCAGCGTCTGTTCCATGTCCATTGTTGGCCATTTGTTGTTGCTTGTTTGTAAAGTATAGTGGAGCTGCAGCGCGCCATCAAGGCCGGCGGGCGCGGCAGGCTTTACAAACACTCCATCTGACGGCAATCGAGGAGTACATCAGCGGCGGCTTGGCCGTTCCGGATGCGTCAGGAACACCGCGTCGCTGGTCGGAGCTTGGAAAGCGTGAGAGGCGCAGGTTTGCCAACATGACCTTTCCTCGAGCAACCATCGTGACGTACGACGAAGCACTTCTGCGCAAAACGTACAACCTTCGCAACTTCGGCGGCACAGCGCACGAAGAGAGCGAACGAGCTTAAGCTCGGCAGTTGATTAACCCGGCCCGCCTTCCATGGCGGGCTTTTTCTGGCGAGTTGATTCTGTCGAAGGCGAGCTAAAACCGGGCGATATACCCGATTTCTGGCGCTGGGTGCTTCTGCGATGGAATCGGGTTTTCTAGGCGTAAGATTTCGCCCAGTGCTTTTCGAAGGGTATCGGACGGGTGCAGTCGACATTGGTCTTGCGGACAGGCGCATCATCAGTGTGCCGTCACAATTGGGCTGCCGCGTGGCTTGTACATTCTGCATTTCGAGCGCGACTCGGCTGGTTCGCAATCTGAGCGCCGATGAGATGCTGCAACTTGTGCGGACGTGCCTTGACGGTGCGCCGCCAGACGACCGTCCAATTGAGCTCTCTTTCACAGGTGAAGGCGAGCCTGCGCTCAACTGGCGCGCCGCCGCACAGGTGTGCAGTGCACTGCCTGATATCAGCGCAAATTTCGACTGTGTGCGCTATTCCTTCTCCGGATTGGGAGCGGCGTCGCTCCTCGGGAAGCTCGATGGCGGCGGCTACCCTACCCGGCTTCAATTTTCGCTTCACGCCGCACGCGATAGTGTGCGCTCTGCGCTGGTACCTCGTACCGCGCCGCTGGCGGACATTCTCGAGGCCATGCGCCGGCACCAGTCCCAATTCTCGGGTGTGGAGCTCAATGTCGTCCTGCAGGATGGCGTCAATGACTCGGACGAAGACCTGGATGCGTTGATAAGCTGGGGGGACGCCGCGTGGCCTATCCTGCTGAACCCGCTCCTGAGCGACGGGACCGAGAAGATGGCGGCGCGTACAGAACACTTCCGAGAGAAACTGTTCGCTGCCGGCCGCGTCGTCCGGCAGTATCGCAAGATTGCGGCGCAGATAAGTCGAGAGGGCGTGTACCCCCTCATGACTGCGCGCGCGACAAAGGCTGCGTACTGATGGCTGATGGCTGATGGGCGCGGGGGCTGCACGGGGTGCTCAGAAAAAAACCACGGCTGTCAGGCCGTGGTTCATAAATCAAGACTTCTGAGCAGCAAGTAGCTCCATTGCCAAATCGTGTGCCGACTCATTCGACGATTCGAACAGTGCGGCGTGGTCGTCCTCGTCCATTTCGAATGTTTGACCGGGCAAGGCGTCGAAAACGACCGTCATTGAGTCTCCTGAAAGGTCAAGACTCGGGTCACCCTCAACGATGAACGAGCGGTCGCCGCCCGCTTTCCACTCCGCGCGAACGGACCGTCGCGTGCCGTTGCCCCCCGTGTACTGAATCGTGCACGGAAACCGTCGACGCGGATAGGCGTAGTCGGCGTGGGACTGGAGCACATCGTAGGTGATGCCTGTTGTCGCGTCATGCTCCCTCAGTGCGATATGGAGCACGTCGAACGCCTCGTCGTCCGTCAGGTCTGCCCGGACAGAAAGGACATCACCGATGGACCACGTCACAGCAATCTGCTGGTTAGGGTTGTAGTTGCGCAAGACTGCGCCGTCCACTTCCCTTTCTGGAGCAACCGTGTTCACCGTCCGCTTTCGTTTAGCCGGTGTTCCCTGCATGACATTCCAGTTTCGGAAGCCCTGCAGCTTTGCCACGACATCGAGTGCGTGCTGGTTTTGAATTTCAAGTCCGAGGGCTTGGAGTTCCTCGACCAGCAGGCGTGCTTGGGACTTTGCATCGGGAATACGCAACATGTTACTTTCCTCTGAAAATCGCGAAGGCGATTATCTGGTGGGGACCTCTCGTTGCCGACACATCGCCTTCGCTTTCGCAAAGGATGAAGTGATGGTGGTTTTGCTTCGCCAAACTTCGCCATACCCGTAAGGGCGAGAGGAGCGGGCGTTGGTGGCCTAGGTTCGTATAGCGACGATTGAGGAGCGGCGAAAAAGAAAACGCCCCGGACAGAAGCCGGGGCGTGAAACAAATCAGGCATCAAATCGATACGGTCGACCCTCCATTGGCCGGTGCGTGAGCACGACGCGATGGTCGGTCAAACTTGCGCTTATGACGAGTTCGTCACCAAGTTCCGCGCGCTTACGTAGCTTTTCCGCTCCGGTTGCAATCGGGTGGAAAAGCTCAAAAGCCGCACCGTAATTGTCCGGAAAGCGACGACGTCCGTCACGATATCCCGCGCGAATCCACGCCTTGATGGCCAAGAGATTGCTGGCATCGGTAACTGCCCCGGTCCCGTCGGATTCCTCGCCCGGGCCTGCGTTCTCCACGGCGAACTTCGAAACGAAGTGCTCCATGGCGCCTTCCAGAACGGTTTCCTCACCTGGGTCGAGAAGCGCCGAGCGGTGCTTGCGCGGCTGCAGCAGACACCCGTCGGGGCCGGCACCGGCATCGTTGTAGACTTCGTTGATGGTGCTAAGCACAGTGCTGCCGAGCGAAATCGCTTTCGGATAATGCAACGTCGACCAATAGTCGGCATACCCACTTTCGAGGCGTAGCCACCAGAACCGGCCGAGGGCCATCATTTCCTCTTCCAGCGTTCCAGAGTCCCCGTGCGCGTGCTCGAGTGCGTCGTGCGCGGCAACATAGCCGGTGCCCGGGTCAAAGCTATTTACAAAAAGCGGTTTCCATCCCTGAAATCCCTGTTCGAAGTCTTCTTCCAATACAAATTTTCGCGTGAGCATCTTGTGTCCTAGAAAAGTGGCTGTCCTAGTACGTGTAGCGCTAAAGAAGGCGGAACCGTTAAGAGACTCCCCGGGTGCGCAGCACAGCAGCGCGTGGCTACACAAGGCAACACCCTTGAGGACAACCATGCAAAGACCCACAACGCTGTACCACTATGCAGCCCGGGACCGCCGGGAAAGCATCCTGCGATTCGGGTTGAGTACTCATTTTGATAAGACCGGCTTCGGGTCGATTTTCCTAACCGACACGAGGGAGAAACAGTCGGTCCACCTGGACTGCTGGGCCGTCGATGTTTCAGGACTTACCGCGCTGGTGAACGACCACACCACCGAACCGACAGATGGAACGTGGTGGATGTATCCGGGAACCATCCGGCCTCGGCGCCTTCGGCTGAGTTCGCCAGAGGAAGACAAGACTGTGGAGATACAGGGTGGCTCGCCGGCGTCGCATTTGATGTTCGCCGCAGCAAGTGAAGAAGCGGATTACCCGTGGCGAAATGTCTGGCCGACGGCTTTTCAGGTCGAGATGTGTGGCGATGAGGCGACGTATGTCGAAATCACCGTGTTGCCCGGCGAGAAGCCAGCCTGCTACTTCGCGTGGCTTGACTTTGACCGCGACGAGTTGCAGTTCATATATCCGTCGCAAATGGAGGTCCTCATCGCTTCGCCAGACGGCTTCGAGAGCGCGGTTAGACGCGGTGAAGGAAATATCGTCCCGGTGTGGATACAGAGGTTTGATATCAAAAAAATTGATGGACTGTAGTTATTCACGGCTGCGCATCTTCGCGCAGCTTTTTTTGGAGCGCTTGTCCTTCGGCTAGGCGTGCCCATTAATCAACTTCAGGCGGCCCAGATGGTAATAACGCTGGTTATCGCGCTTGTTGGCGTACTTTTGTACGTCTCAAATCTGCGCGGTCGATTCGAAATCCTGACGCGTCTCGTGGTACAGCTTCAAGAGCGCGTTGAAGCCCTTGAGTCGGGCGCGCTGCGAGCATCCGGGGCCGTGCAAACGGCGGCGACGCGCGAAGCGGACAAGGTCGCGCCGGCAGCGACTGCCCGCCCTGCTTACATTCACGTCCCGAAAGGAGTGGCCCCTGACCACCCGGCGACCGTCCCCGATAACGTCCCCGATATCGTCCCCGATACCGACAAGGATGGTGGCGTCGCGGAGGAGGAGCGCGACTGGCTGGGTCCGGTGGCAGAACGGCTGTGGACTACCCTTCGCCGCAATGCCTTCGCGACAGTCGGCGTCGGCCTCGTTCTGCTCGGCTGTTCGTTCCTCTTTCCCATGCTTGTCTCGCATGGGTTCTTCCCTCCTTCGATGAGAATTGCGCTGGCAGCTCTTCTCGGCGCGGGGCTGACGGGCGCGGGGCTACGGCTGGTTGAGCGACGACCGGATTACGCGCAAGTGCTTCAAGGTGGCGGCGCGGCGGTCCTGTACCTCACGGTATACGCCGCGATGGCCTTTTACGAGATGGTGCCGACTCCCCTCGCATTCGGGATATTCGCTGTGCTCTCAGCTGGGGTTATAGGCCTGAGCCACCGGCAGGTCGCCAAACCGCTCGCCTTTCTGGGATTTGCGGGCGCGTACCTCGCTCCCGTTCTGACTGTACGCGGCACTGACCACCTGGGCGTTGTCCTCGCCTACGGGCTCCTCGTCAACGCGGCGAGCCTCTGGATAGGCCTTCGCCAGCGGTGGCTCGAGATGGCGGCTCAGGCTTTTGTCTGGTCCCTCCTCGTCGGCCTTGGCGTCTATACGGGCGGCTCGGCCCCGTTGCCGCTGGTGGCGCAACAGGCGTTTATCGCGGGCTACGGCCTGATGTTCGCGCTTTACCCGGTCCTGTACGACTTCGAGTCCATTGTGAGCCGTGAAGAGCAGCTGACGCTTGAGTTGATGACCGGCATCTTGACTCCGGTGGTCTTGGGCCTTGAGTATTGGGTCGGCGGTCGTCTGGGCCTGTGCGTAGCCTCGCTCCTTGCGGCTTCTTTTCACGGCTGGCGGTATTTTGGCGGCCAGAAGCCGGCGCAAGAGTTTCAGGCCATCCATGCGCTGATGGCGGTAGCGAGTCTGCTCACTGCCGTCATTGCGCCGGGGCTGGACTCAGCATTGACCGCGTTGCTAGCCGGTTCCGTCGCGGTTGCAGCATACCTGTTGCTTCCCGGGGCGTTGCGTCTGGTCGCGGCCTTGCCGGCAGCTTACGCGCTCACGGTGGGATTAGACCCGCTGACGGCCGTGGCAGCAACCGTCGCGGCCGTGACAGTTCTTACGATGGGCTGGGTTGCAGTAGCGCGCCGCCGCGTAGTGGATGCCTGGGTCTTGCACGCAGCATCGGCTGCGCTAGTGCTTGTTGCGACGATGAAGTCGCTCGAGCAGTTTGCATTCGGTACGTCCGTGGCTTACGCCTTGGCCGTCAACGGACTGGTGGCGGCTTCTGTTGGACTTTGGCACCGCCGCGAAAAGGACTGGAGCGCGCTCGTTTGCCATGGACTGGTGACCTGCGGTTTGACTGCGGCGTCGCTACTTGCCGCTCCGGTTGACCCCGTCGCCAGCCTTGTTCAGGTCGTTGCCGTTCTCGGCGTTTGGCTACTCGCAGCAGTCGTTGCCCATCGGGAAACCCTTCCTCGCACGCCAGAATTGCGGCTTGCAGTTGTCTTGTCTGGGGCGCTCGCCATCGGCGCCCTAACCTTACAGCATGTGCCAATGACGCATGACGCCTCGAACTTGACGGCGCTCGCGTGCTGGATACTTCTCGCGTTGGCCTTGGCGCTTGGACTGCCGATAGTCCGCAATTGGGTATCTGACTGCGAGGATGCGCGCTTTGTGTCTGCGACTGCACTGTACGGTCTCGCGTTTGGGTTCGTCGCCCAATGGGTTGGCGCAGTCATGTTTAACACGCGCCCGGGGTGGGTTCCCATGCAGGCGGTATGGATGTGCGTCGCACTCGTGGTGCTCGGCCGTGAGCGACCCATGTCCGAGCGGCGCGCCGTGGTAGCCGGCGGCGCGGCACTGATAGTGGCGTACCTGCTCGCAATCGGAAATGCCTATTCCGTAATCACCATCGCGTGGGCAGCAACCGGCCTTTTCGCTGTTGTCATAGGCTCACGGCTAGGTGACCGTACGCTGTGGCTCGCGGGGGCCTCCATTAGCACGGTGGTGGTGGCGAAGCTCATCCTTCTCGATATGAGTGCTGCCAGCCCGATGTGGCGCGTGCTGTCCTTTATCGGAAGCGGTCTGATTTTCGTTTTGGCCGGATACCTTGCGCCGTCGCCATCGCGCGAGCGGCCAAGCGGCCGCTTGGAGTAACTTGCCCCCGGCGCCCCCAAGCCCCGCTCGTGTTTTGGCGGGGTTTTCTTTTGTCTCAGCTCAAAAGGCCTTCAGGAACAAACGCGAGTCTCGCTCATGAGCGATGCGCACGAGCCTAGTCAGCCTGCCCCCATGCACCGGGGTCCGGCAACGCAGCAAGCGCGGCTGGTTCGTACCGCACTTCGTCATCAGACCTGGCCGGGACGTCCTCGCCGAAGTGCGTGGCAACGAAAGCCCGCATCAGCCACTTCAGATTATCGGCGTGCGTTTTAGCGGCCCACGTCGGGCCAAACCACCCGACCAGTTGGCTGACGATGGTCTTGGCGTACCGGTCAAACACGGGGCCACCGGTCGCCCAGTCCCGCGAAAAACGCAGTTCCGCGTGCTTGTCGAGCGTGTCGTAAGCTCCCGCCCAGCCAAGTTCGAAGAAGGTGACGCGTCCGTCAGCTGACCGGCAAAACCAATCTGTACTGGTTGTCGGCTGGTAGTGGAATGTGTATCCGAGCGCCTTCGCGACCCAGAAGTCGAGACGATTTCCGGAAAGGCTCTGTGTCTTGATATTCGTCATTGATGCCGCCAAAAACCGGGTTGTGAAGTTCAGTGTACCTCCGGGACTTAGACCGGCCCGGTGGGTTTGTCGGCTGCCGGACTTGCTCCGCCCTTCAATAGCTCGGCAGTCTCGACGCGCCGCCGTCCGGTCTGCTTCGCGCGATAGAGCGCCTTGTCGGCGCGGCGGAGCACCTCTTTGCGCATGTCGGCGCGCAGGACCTCGGTAACACCCGCAGAAAATGAAAGGCTCTCATCTGCGCTGCGCTCATCCAGCACAACCGCAGGGATTGTGCTAAGAATGCGTTCGATTGCCGTCTTCGCGTCGGCTGACTGGGTGTTCGGAAAAACGATGACGAACTCCTCGCCTCCCAGTCGGCCGAAGACGTCGTCAGGGCGAAGACGTGAAGCGCAATGTTGGGCGAAGTGTCGTAGCGCGCGGTCCCCTGCCTCATGGCCAAACCGGTCATTGATGGTCTTGAAGTGGTCGAGGTCCAGCAGCGCAACGCTCAGAACGGTGCCGTCGCGCTCGGCGGTAGCCATCAATGCGTCGAGTTTCAGAAGCGCGAAACGGCGGTTCGCTACTCCCGTAAGCTCGTCAACCTGGCTAAGCAGTAACGCATGGTCCCGCGCTGCTACCAGTGCTCGCTCACTGTGCTTGAGCGGCGTAATGTCCGAGCCGGTAAGGACAATCCATCCGTTGGCAAGCAACGTTTCGGAGCACCAGAACCACCTGTCGTCCACAAAGTCGACTGGAAAGGCACGTTGACGCGGACTGGTGGGATGCGCCACGCGCCGCCGCGCTTGAACCTCTGCAATAAACGCATGCGGGTCCCGCGCGTCAATACGGACGCCCTTCTTGCCTCGGGCGGAGCTAAGGATGATGCTCGAAAAAGTGGCGACCTGACCCGCCTCGATATCGAACGCCTGAAGGAAGCTGTCGCTTGCGTACCGCAGATAGTCCCGGTCGTCGTATATGCCCACGAACGAATTGCCGGCAGTCATGGCTGTCAGCAGAGCAAGCATTGCTTCGGGCATATTGTTCTGCGCATCGAGGCGGACAATTTCTGGAGGAGCGGACATAGCTGGCGGTTTTTCTTCTCTCGAGGTTCGACTCAGTATTTCACAGTGACACTGCGCTGCGACTGGCATACCCGGATTACTCGCTAACGGCGCGGCACCGAAAAGCTGAACTGAGGGCACAACGCTACTCACGGTTCCCTGGTTCCTCGCTATCGTCCGGGCACTGAGTTCGTGCCCGTTCCGCCTTCCTAACGATGTTAGCCGATTCGCGGTGCCGCGCGACGCCGCGCTTCCCCTTATTGTCGTGTCGCCGCTGCGATGCTTGCGGGGTCGCCCATGTGATGGTACGAGCCGGTGTGCGTAACCCGCATGCCCGCGTACGCCCAAACCTGACCACCGATAGCTCGCCAGCGGCGACAGAACGTCAGGTCCTCCGAGAAGTGCTGCTTGTCGACGATTGAAGTCTCGAAGAGCGCGTGATAGCTCGAAATGCCCGGCAAAAGCCGAGAGATTGCCCCAGTTACCGAAACCTCGGTTTCGGGATGGGCGGCAATGAGCGCGAGGATGGTCTCTCTCGCAATCAGCATGATGCCCGTGCCGATGGCCTCGACCTCGAAGGGCGCGTCAAGTGGAATAGCTGAGTCTGGCTTGAACTGGACCGTGCCCGAGTATTTCCCCGCAAGAAGCGGGTAGCTGTCAGGCGCGATGTCCGGCCGGCTGCGCGCGACGCTGGCGACGCGGTGCCAGTCCATTTCCTTTCCGGGGCACAGCGCGGCGATGAGCGGCTTCTCAGCTTCGAGCATTGCGAAGATGCCTTCGGGTGCAAAGCCCATGTCGGAATCAACAAAGAGCAGATGGCTCGCGCCCGACTGGAGGAAAGACGCCAATGAGACATTACGCGCGACCGTCACGAGACTCACGCTATTGACCCAGGAATACTGGAAAGGGACATTGCGCTCAAAGCAGGCCTGCTGCAAGGAGAGGACGCTCTGTGCGTAGGTGCTGTGGCATTGCCAGTCCAGCATCGGGGTAGCGAGGTATAGGCTTTTTTTCATAGTGTAAATTGTGAAGGGCGCCGCCTGTTTTGTAAAGCCGCCATGAAAAAGAGAAGCGACCCAGGAGGCCGCTTCTCTTTGAGGCGCAAACTAATCAGTTTGCTTCGAGGGCGTTTATCGTCACGAAAGCCCCGCGCCTACCGCCGCCGCGTAGCTGGACGAAAGCAGACCCGTCAATCATCGGGATGGTAATGCTGGAGTCGGAATCCATGCCTGAGCCGCCATCGTTACCACTGGTGATGTTGAACCCCGAGACTCGCGTCCAACCCCGCATCAGCCCTCCCCCTGCATTAAACCATTGGACTTCGAGGTATGCGGGTGACGAGCCAAAGGATTGCGAATACGAATCCCCAAAGATTTTGGTGACCGTTCGGTTTGTGTACCAGCGCGGGTCAAAGGTCGTAACGGGTCCGCAATAATCGCACGAGCGGAGGTCCGCCGCCCACCCCATCGAAACAATGGACGGCGCCAGCGACATCGCCGTCCAGACTCCGCTCACGCAGTCCAGGATGCGTCCGTTGCCGTCCTGAGCAATAACTCCCCAAGGCCCGCAGCTGCCGCCCACTCCCGCGACTCCCGTCGGTTGAAGCGTGTTCGCCGACATATTCCCGTCTACCCGGGCACTGCCCCATGAGTAAAGCCAACCGGTATTGACCTGTCCTGACTGCATGTTGTTGCTGATGTAGGCATTACCGCTCCACGTGCTACCGGCGATAGTTGCGTTTCCATTGTCCGTGATATCCCCGGTATTCAGCGGTGCTGCCGAGCCGTCAAAGTGCTGCACGAAAAGGCCGCCATTCTGGCGTACGGCAGAGTTTGTGCCGTCGCCATAGTAGGCGCTGCTTCCGACACGCAGGTTGTTCCCGCCGGGTACCTGAACGCTGTTGGCCGTGATGTTCCCGCCGACCCATTGATTTCCCGTGACGGACTGGGTGCCAGAGACCCACTGGCTGCCGCCGACGGTCTGGTTGCCCGTGACCGATTGTGTCCCGTTGACCGTGTGACTTCCCCAAATCACCGTGTTTCCGGCCGTGAGCGAACCATTGACCTGCGCGTTACCGGTGACGGTCTGGCTCCCATTGACCGTTTGCGCCCCGTTGACCGTGTGGCTTCCCCAAATCGTCGTGTTTCCGGCAGTGAGCGAACCATTGACCTGCTGGTTCCCACTGACAGTCTGGCTGCCACCGACGGTCTGGTTACCTCCGACAGTCTGGGTGCCTGTGACCGTCGATGGGCCATTCACCGTCGAAGGCCCATTGATTGTCGCGCTGCCAGCGGTCAACGCACCGGTGACCGTTGCGGCGCCTGCCGTTACAGTGCCGGAAAAGGAGCCGTTTGTCGCATTGGCGAGGGCGTTGTTGCCCATGTTGAGGTTGGCCGTCATCGCATTCGTGCCGTCGCGACGCAAAAAGATATTGCTCGACGCACCCGCGACGGCATTGTTCTGCATCGCGAGAATCCCCGCCTTGCCTGCGACCGGGTTCACGAGGTTCCATGTGCCACCGGACCCTGAAATCTGGTTCGGGTTGGCCGCCGTGCTGTAGCCGCCGTTTCCGCCCAGTCGATTGACGGCTTCGCCAAGCGCTGCGCCGTCAATATTGCCGGGCTTCGAGAGGTCCGGAATCGGACCATTGATGTAGACGACGCTGCCGACGTTGCAGGTCGCGGGCGTGCACGCAGCCGGCCATTTCTGGAGGGCAACCTGGTACTGTAGCCCGTTGCCGTAGAGAGTGACGTTCTGAAAGTTAGGGTTCAGGTAGCCACCCGCCTGCAGCTCCGCGAGCGTCGGCGCAAGCGGGTTCGAAAAGCCTGGAACGGAGGGGGCCGCCTGTTGAAGGGTCGCGTAGTTCGCGTTGACGTAAGCGGTTGCCGCGCTGCTCAGTTCGTTAAGTCGGTCGGCCTGCGCGTCCGCAACCTGCGAGCGCGCGTTTTCCGCAAGCGCCCAGAGTCCGCCCATGGCAAGCATGGCGGAAATGGCGGCGGCCATGCCGACCTCGACGAGGGTGAAGCCGGCCTGTTTGAATTTCAAGCGCATTTTTATTTTCTCCGAAGCGTTTTCTTGTGTAGCGAAAAGCTTCTTCGGTTTATTGCGACATGGCGGAGCAGCCCGCTCCAGCGTGTATGTCGAGCCCCACCGCGTCAACGGCGCCACGGCCTATAACGAACGCGCGACGGGAGGGGGCAGTAGGCGCTCATCTTCGACGCCCCCTATCTCGAGGAATCGACTGCGATGCGTTGCGCGCACGGCAGCCGCGCTGGCAGCTGCGACCTCCACAAGTTTTTCGTGCGCCTTGGTCCATGACTGGCTCCTGAACGCCGAGGAGACGCGCGTCGTGATGTTCACAGGGGTTTCGACTTCGCCAGCGAGCGGCGCAAGGCTATGCGCGAGGTGACTTAGCCCCTCCTGGATGGCGAAGCCCGCGTAAGTGACCATCGCATTGGCAGCGCCCTTCACGCGAAACCGCTTTCGTGTGTAGATGTCGGTCAGCTCGACGTTAAGCCGAACGGTCAGCGCCTTAGTGCTTCCCTGAAGGTCGGCCTCAAAAGCTGGCGCGATGCAAAGTCCGAACCCAATGTAGCCGGCCGCCTCTCCTGCCTCATTGCTTGCAACCAGGCAGTAGTCGGCTCGCTTCGCGGTTTTCTTTAGCCCGCGTGGGAAGTCAGCAAAGCGTGGACTTCCACAATCGGCATAGAGCGCCACGCTGGAAACGGCCTCTGCCTTCTCGAAACCAGCGAAGGGGCGGTTGTACCGGATTGCGGACTCTTTGGCGAATACCTCGCTCAGACGCGCGACATCGCGGCCGGCGTACGCCGCCTCCGTGACGGAATAGTAGTTGACCTGGCGCCCCGCCTCGAACCGGCCAGGGACGATGTCACGTTGATAGAGCGGCGGGAGATGACTCAGGCGATGCGATGCAAGCGCGGAAAGCAACGGCTCGACGCACTGCGGCGCCGTGGTACTGGACGACATGGATGACTGCTTTGATTCGAAAGAGCGGGATTTTACAATAAATTCGGGATTTGTAAAGGCGTGTCGGCCTCAATCGGGCGATTCTGAAATCGAAAAGGATGCACGTCGATTGCGCGCCGGGGCGACGACGGTCTTTTGGGCAAAAATTTTGATTGTGCAGTCTAAAATTCGATGCATACACAGTCCGCGCCGCAGCGGACCTAGAACCTGTAAACCTAGAACTTAAGGTTCTATGTAAACGACTATCTATGTCCAGGGTCCTGAACTTGCCGCTGAGGCGCCATCAAAATAATTCGTCGGCGCGCCTGGTGTTTTTTCCTTGCAAAGGTTGTAACATCTGCAGACCACAAAAATGCCAATGCAGGCCCGAACTGCCATGACCACACCGATTTCGTACTACGCCGATTTTGTAAAGCACCCGGCTGCTGCGTTCCGCGCTCTCTGGGACGAGCTGGCGTGGGAGCGACGCGGCAACACGCCCCGGCGTGAGTACTACGCGAACGATGTGCCGACTCCGTACGTGTACGGTCGCGGCGTCGGACAGCGCGAATATCTGCCGCAGCCGTGGCATCCGGTCATGCTCGACATCCAGCGCGACCTGGAAGAGCTGGCCGAAGTGCGCTTCGAGGTCTGTTTCCTGAATGGTTACGAGAACCAGAAGGACCAGCTCGGATGGCACGCGGACGACGGCCCTACGATGGACCCGAAGCGCCCTATCGCGATTGTCAGCCTGGGAGCTGAGCGCCAGATATGGTTCCGGCCGGCGGGCAGTCGCTACGAGGCCGACAAAATGAAGCTGATGCTGGCCTCCGGCAGCCTTTGTCTGATGCATCCCGGGATGCAGCAGACGCATGAGCATCGCATTCCAAAGGCGGACTACGACTGCGGGGAGCGCATCAGCCTGACCTTTCGGGGCTACTCGCCGGTGTAAGGGGAGCTACGGCCGCCGCGAGGCTTCGCCCGTGTTGCCGCGTGTCTACACTGGCTTTACCCCTGAGGACATTTGAAATGACGCAAGAAGGCACGAGCATGCGCGAAATCATCGCTGCGGACGTTGTATACGCTAGCGACGTTGACATCGAGGTCGACAGCGCGATGAGCACGGTATCCATAGGCGGTGCCGACGGTATCTTTTTGCAAGGACATGAGGCAGACGACTTTGTCGAGCGCGCCCGCGCGCTTTACGAGGAGCTCGGCGATGTGACGATGCCGGAGGTTTACGCCCACCTGGCAAAGCCGTACATCGACTGCCTCGACTAACCAGTCACAAAAGCTCATTCGCCCCTCGGCGCCTTTACGGGCTTCGAGGGGTTCTTGTTTCTGTGCGCGGGTGGACCAAATCTCCCCGGTTCTCGCCTACACTGAGCATGGCAACCCAAAATCTCAAGGTTCTCCTCATTGGGGGCTACGGCTTCTTCGGCCGGCGCCTGACTACGCTGCTGCTGCGGAACCCGCACGTTTCGCTGGTCCTCGCAGGCCGGCGCGTGCCGCCCGCGCCCGACAACGATGGCGCACTGCCCCGCGTGAGCTCCATGCGGCTCGACGTCTCGTCAGAGTCGTTCGCCTCCGAGCTCGCATGCATCGGTGCCGACGTCGTCGTGCACCTGGCCGGCCCTTTCCAGGCGCAGGACTACCGGGTCGCGCAGGCGTGTATCGCAGCGAAGTGCCATTACCTCGACCTTGCCGACGGCCGCGATTTTGTTGACGGCATCTCGCAGCTCGACGCGAAAGCGAAGGACGCCGGAGTGATGGTTCTGAGCGGCGTGAGCACGCTACCCGCGCTCTCCGGTGCCGCCATCGACCAGCTTGGGCGCACATTCTCTGATGTGTCGAGCATCGATATGGGTATTAGTCCCGGCAACAAGACCGACCGGGGACGAGCGACTGTTGCGGCCGTTCTCGGTTACTGCGGCGAACCCATTCAGGTTTGGCGTCATGGAGGGTGGACGCATGAGTTTGGATGGTGCGCGCAAGCCGCGCACGACTATCCCGCGCCTGTTGGTCGGCGTTGGTTGTCACTCTGCGACGTTCCCGACCTCGTGATTCAGCCCGCACGGCACCGGTCCGTTCGGTCGGTTACTTTTCGTGCGGGCCAGGAGTTGCCCGTGCTGCACTTTGGACTTGCGGCGCTCAGTTGGCTACGGCGTTGGCGGTTGCTGCCAAATCTGAGCCGCTTCGCGCCGGCGCTGCACTGGGCGAGCGAGTTGCTCCTGCCGTTTGGGTCCGACGCCGGTGCCATGCATGTTGAGCTCGCCGGAACCGACCAGGACGGGCAAGCCGGGCGCCGCCGGTGGACGATAGTGGCCGAGCGAAATGATGGCCCCTTCATCCCGACGCTTGCCGCCGCAATCGTACGCAAGCTCACCGAGGGGCAGCTTGATATTCGCGGTGCCAAACCGTGCTGCGGAGTGCTGCAGCTGGAGGATTTTCGGCGCGAGTGGGCGGGCCTGGCGGTTCGCGACCATGAGGAGGCCCTTTGAACCGCGCGTCGTTGTACCAGCGCTGTCTAGGGGCGGCGTTCGAGACTTTGCCGTCCGAGGTGCAGGCATTCCACGCTCTCCGGGGCTGCCACTGCCTTTCCGGTCAGGTGTCCATTCGCGGCGCCGAATCCCGTATCGGGACGCTTCTTGCGAAAGTGATGGGCTTCCCTGGTGCGGCGCCGGCGCAGCCCTTCGCGTTTCTACTCTCGGCCCAAAGCGATGCCGAGACGTGGACGCGCCTTTTCCCTACCCGGCGGATGACCTCACGTCTCTCGCAGCGCTCGGGTTTTCTGAGCGAAAGGCTGGGTCCCGTCACGCTGTGGTTTACGCTCGAGGGCGGCCCGAAGGGACTCGTCATGCACCTGAAGCGCATCAGCTGTCTGGGAGTATCGGTTCCGGCCTTCGCGATGCCTCGTGTTCGGGCTGTGGAGAGCGGTAGCGAGGGCCGCTTCCGCTTCGATATCGAGGCGCACTGGCCGCGCAGCCAGCTTATCGTGTCATATTCGGGGTGGCTCGCGCTGCCGCGCGGGGAGAACGACGGTGGTAGTCGTATTCGATGCTGAGTGCTTGCTGTGCAGCGGGTGGGTCCAGTTTCTGTTGAAACGCGACCGGCGGCGCGTATTCCAATTTGCGTCCATCCAGTCGGCGGCCGGCGCCGAGTGCCTCGCGCGTGCGGGCCTGCGGGTCGATTGCCTTGAGACGTTGCTGCTCATCGACGGCGAGAAAACGTTCCAGCAGACCGCCGCCATATTCCGTGTCTTACACGAGCTGGGGTGGCCGTGGCGGCTCTTCTGGATGGGCTGGTTGGTTCCCGGTCCCTTGAGGAACTCCCTGTACCGCTTCGCGGCACGTCACCGATACCGCATCTTCGGGCGCCGCGACACATGCTTTTTGCCGCAACCGGAGCATCAGGGAAGATTTCTCTGAAAGCTTGAACCGGACGGCGATGCCTCTCTGACTGAAGGTGCCCGCCGCCGCTGATGCAGCCTTGCCGGACGGCTATCGTGTCGTCGCTTCTCTGACAAGCAAAATGCTCGGCCCAAAATGCGCCTTCGCCCAGGCCATCTGGAAAACCCGGGAGCGCTCGTCACAGTGACTCAACGCTTCGTGCATCTGCACTCTGCAAAGCTCTGGATACACCCAGAACTGCAATTTGTTGAAGGTGGCAATAGGTTTGCCCCCTCGAACTTCCATAAGGGGCTTGCCAACAAGGTGCCGGAAAATGTTGGAGATAACGCTCATTCACAATCTCGCAAGAAAACGATAAGCGCGGGACTCTACGCGACCTCACGTAAAGTCCCGCGCGATGCCGATTTACCAGCCGTAATTCACGCCGGCGGCGACAGCGGTCGTCGAACCCGAATTCGGCGAATACGACACGCCGATTTTGATGTTCAGGTTTTGCGTGACGCGCTGGCCGTAGGCAATCGCCACACCCTGCGAGTGGCCGTAGACCGCCCCGCCGATACCCATCACGTGGTCCTTGTCAACCATCGGCACGATGGAGGACAGGGCCATCGCCTGTGCCACACCGGCTTCGTACTGACCAACGGTTGCAGCGTCGTCCGACGCACGGCCGGCGCTCATTTGCGTGATGCGACGGTTGCCCACGGCGACCGTGTTCGCCTGGTTGTTAATGGTGCCGTGGCCAAGCGCAACCGAGTTGTCCGCGTTCGCTTGCGAATCCGAGCCGATGGCGACGGCGTTGGGCGACGACACTACTGCGTTCGCGCCGATAACCACCGCGCCGTCCGCCTTCGCGTTCGCGTTCGTGCCGATTGCCGTATCGTTCGTCTTGGCTTGCGCGCCTGCACCGATAGCAGTACCGCCCGAGCCGGATGCGACTGCCTTCGCACCGTATGCCGAGCTGTTGTCCACGGCGTTCGTGATGTCTGTTTGATAGCCGGTGCCCACGTTCGTACCATTCCCCGCCAGGCCGGTACCCTGCCCTGCGCCCGTGAGGTGGAGCTGGCCGTTGACCGTCAGGTCTCCGTTGACCGTCGCGTTACCCGTGACGTGCAGCGAATCGGTCGTCGTTCCGTTTGTCACTTTGAGACCGCCGCCGACGTCGGCCGAACCCGGCGCAGCGATGCTGCCACCCGACATCGTAGCCTTCCCGTCAGTCACGGTTGCGCCTTGAATAACGCCCGTGGACGTGACGCCGGTCGCGCCAGTGATACTCGCGCCGGAAACGACACCGCCTTGAATTGTGAGGCCCGTAGCGACGCCACCGTTGATAGCCGCACCGTTGACCGTTGAGTGGGTCATGGTCACGCCGTCGACAACACCGCCCTGAATGGTCCCGGTGTTAGCGGTTGTACCTGCCAACGTGACGCCCGTGGCGGTCCCGCCGTTGATAGCCGCACCGTTGACCGTTGAGTGGGTCATGGTCACGCCGTCGACAACACCGCCCTGAATGGTGCCGGTGTTAGCGGTTGTACCTGCCAACGTGATGCCCGTGGCGGTCCCCCCGTTGATAGCCGCACCATTGACCGTTGAGTTGGTCATGGTCACGCCGTCGACAACACCGCCTTGAATGGTCCCGGTATTGGTCGTTACGCCCGAAAGCGTCGCGCCGTTGATACCGGCGCCGTTGATGTTGCCACCGGTGAACGTCGAGTTCGTGATTGCCACGGAATCAGCGGTGCCGCCCTGAGTTGTCGAGTTCGTCAGAGTGGCTGCATTGATACCGCCGCCACTGATGACGCCCATATTCGAGATGGTGCCCGTCAGCAGGCCGGAATCGACACGGGTGTTGGTAATCTGTGCCCCGCTAATCTGGCCGCCCTGGAGTTGGGCGTTCTGGTACGTACCGCCGATGAGCGTGCCCAGGTTGCTGTTCGTGCCGCTCAGGGTCGTCGACTGAATCGTGCTGTTCGACATCGTGCCACCAGTGAAGGTGCTCGACTGAATCAGCACGCTGTTCGCCTGGCCACCCTGGATAACCCCGAAATTCGAAGTCGTGCCCCACAGCGAGGAGTTGTTGACGGCCGCGCCACCAATATTGCCGCCTTGAATCGAGCCGGAGGAGTTGTCCAGCACACCAGCATTGTGGTTGGTGCCGGTCAGCGTGGTGCCCGAGACCGTAGTGCCGACAATCTGACCGCCCAAAATCGCACCACCGCTGGTCTGGTCGATGACTCCTGTGTTCGCATTGACGCCCGATAGCGTATTGCCGGTCATGCCGCTGTTGGTTACCGTGCCGACGTCGAAACTGCTGTTAGTGATGGCTTCGTTGCTGACAGGTGTCGGGGCCGTCTGTGCGATTGCTGCATTCATATAAAGTGCCGCACTCGACACCGACAACAGGGCGATAGCGAGGCGCGCGGCCGGCCGCAGAGCCGAACGGGGAGTGGACTGGGCGCGTTGGTTGCGTGCTGCGGGGATACGGGTGTTCATAACTCTCCAAACGGGGAAGGATTGGCGGGGTGCAACATTTTGTTAAATGAAAAGAATCGTGTGTCGGCGACAGCAGCCGAAGAGGTCCGTCCAACAAGGCAAAGAGGGATTCTATAGATGTTTGTTAAATTGACAATAGGCTTTCGTAAAGTGTGTAGCAAAATAGACATCCCTTACTGTGCTTTGCAGCTTGACAGGCAGCCGGGTCCATTGAGACCATTATGTAAAGCGTGTCGCCCAGAATGTTTTGAAAAGCCTGGCTAAAACGTATCGCTGCACTCACTTCCTCCCTCAGAACGAGCTTTTCCATGTCCGACGTGACCCTTCCCGAAAATCAGCCCTTCTTCAACCTCGCCCGTGCGTTTCTGAAGGGTGCCTCGCTGGAGATGCCCAACGCGCCGACGATGTTTCTCGACGAAAGCCCTGCGAACCTCGAGTTCAACCTGCAGCCGGCGAACAAGAAGCTGGACAAAGACCTGTACGAGGTCGCCTTGCGCTGCACGCTGACGGCAAAGCGCGGAGAAAAAGTCGTCTACCTGCTCGAAGTAGAAACGGCAGGCGTCTTCGAGATTCGCAACATCCCGGATAACGAGAAGACGGGTCTGCTGGAAGTGCACTGCAACGCGATTCTGGCGACATATCTGCGCACGCATATCTCCGACTTCCAGACGCGCGCAACGCTGCCGGTCTTCCTGATTCCAGAAATCAATTTCGCGGCGATGTATCAGCAGAAGCTCGAGCAGCTGGCTGCCGCGCCGGCTGGCAGCTCGCTCATCAACTAGGCGGTCTCTCCGTCGGTAACCGCCACACTGCCTCATTGAAAACGGCCTGCCTGACAAAAGGTTTGGCCGTTTCCTCCTTAGCGCGAGGGTGCTGACTGCGCCCTACTCGCGCTGTCTCGCCCGTCGGAGTGTCAAGGGCGCTTAGTTACCGCGAGGCGTGTGCGTCACGCGCTCCAGGAGGACGACGTAGCTCCGAACATCATCCAGCGAACGAGACGCTGCCATTGGGGATGAACAAGTGGGAAGGGCCATGGAACTTGTCTTGGGGTTGCGAGCGGCCTAGACTCCAGAAGCAGGGGTCCTCTTTCGCAAAGGGAGTGTGCCATGGAACACGATGTGGAAGCGCTCATGAATTCTCGTCCCCAGGCATTCGGACTGGTTGTGCGGGCGCACGACGGGCGGCTTTTCTTCATTACGGACGAGCAGGCCGAGAAGGCGCAAATCCGGGAGACTGGCTTATATGTTGCGTACCTCGCGACGCAGCGCCGCACGCTCGCATCCAGTTCCCCGCCGTCGACC